>JBCKUK010000001.1:0-95768 GCA_038924905.1 Methylophilaceae bacterium
CCTATTGCTAGGGGTCCATTTGACGCAATTTTTTAGTGTTAAATGGTGAGATACACCCTTTGAACCTGACGCGGGTCATGCCGCCGTAGGGAAGCAGCGTATCTGCTCCTTACGATTTAGCCTTTTTAAGGAGTACACCCATGAACGCCACTGACAAAAACCTCCACGCCACGTTTTTAAACAAGACTGCGGAGATCGACGCAGGCACTACCCAGCCATTTGCCAAATCCCGCAAAATTTATGTGGAAGGTTCGCGCCCGGATATCCGCGTGCCTTTTCGTGAGATTTCGCTGTCAGATACGCCTTCGACTTTTGGTGCGGAGAAGAACCCGCCAGTCATGGTGTATGACACTTCTGGCCCTTATACCGACCCAGCAGTCAATATCGACATCCGCAACGGCTTGCCAGCCATGCGCGCCAAGTGGATTGAGGAACGTAATGATACCGAGCAGCTCGATGGCCCAAGTTCAGAGTTTGGCCAAGAACGCAAAACCGACCCTGCTTTGGCCGAAATGCGTTTTAACCTGACGCGCCAGCCACGCCGCGCCAAGCCGGGAATGAACGTTAGCCAGATGCATTACGCACGCAAGGGCATCATCACGCCGGAGATGGAATACATCGCCATTCGCGAGAATCAACGTCGAGAAAACATGTCTGATCTGATCCAGACGCAACACGCCGGACAGGATTTCGGCGCGTCTATCCCCAAAGTCATTACCCCTGAATTCGTGCGTGACGAAGTGGCACGCGGCCGTGCCATTATTCCCCTCAATATCAATCACCCTGAAATTGAGCCGATGATCATTGGCCGTAATTTCCTGGTAAAAATCAACGCCAACATTGGCAACTCCGCGCTGGCTTCCTCCATCAGTGAAGAAGTAGAAAAAATGGTGTGGGGCACACGCTGGGGCGGCGATACCGTGATGGATCTTTCCACCGGTAAAAACATCCACGAAACGCGCGAGTGGATTATCCGCAACAGCCCGGTGCCAATCGGCACCGTGCCTATCTATCAAGCCTTGGAAAAGGTCGATGGCAAGGCCGAAGACCTGACCTGGGAAATTTTCCGCGACACGCTGATTGAGCAAGCCGAGCAGGGCGTGGACTACTTTACCATCCACGCCGGTGTGCGTCTGGCCTATATCCCGATGACCGCTAAACGCATGACTGGCATCGTCAGCCGTGGCGGTTCCATCATGGCCAAGTGGTGCCTGGCGCATCACAAGGAAAGCTTCCTGTATGAGCATTTTGAAGATATTTGCGAAATCATGAAGGCTTACGACGTTTCGTTCAGTCTGGGCGATGGCCTGCGTCCGGGTTCGATCTACGATGCCAACGATGAAGCTCAGTTTGCCGAATTAAAGACGCTGGGCGAGCTCACGCAGATCGCCTGGAAGCATGATGTGCAGTGCATGATTGAAGGCCCTGGCCATGTGCCCATGCACCTGATCAAGGAAAACATGGAGCTGCAACTGGAGCATTGCGGCGAAGCGCCGTTCTACACTTTAGGGCCGCTGACCACCGACATTGCGCCGGGCTACGACCACATCACCTCCGGTATTGGCGCGGCGATGATAGGCTGGTATGGCTGTGCGATGCTCTGCTATGTAACGCCGAAAGAGCACTTGGGCTTGCCGGATAAAGAGGATGTGCGCGTTGGTATCATCACCTACAAAATCGCCGCGCACGCTGCGGACTTGGCCAAAGGCCATCCCGGAGCGCAGATTCGCGACAATGCTTTATCCAAGGCGCGCTTCGAATTCCGCTGGGAAGACCAGTTCAATCTTGGCCTGGACCCGGAAAAAGCCAAGGAATTTCACGATGAAACGCTGCCGCAGGAAGGCGCTAAATTGGCGCATTTCTGTTCCATGTGCGGCCCGCATTTCTGCTCCATGAAAATCTCGCAGGATGTACGTGATTACGCTGCTGCCCAAGGTGTCTCCGAGCAAGAAGCGCTGGATAAAGGCATGCAGGAAAAGGCCATCGAGTTTGTCAAAAAAGGCGCCGAGGTGTATCAGAAGGTCTAGTCGCTTTTGGCAATCATGGCAACTCTAAAACTACGAGAAAAACTCCCGGCAGAAGCTGGAGTCAAGACAGGGAAGCCGCCGGTCAGGCGAGCTGACCCTGCCAAACGCTCACGTGCTGCGCCACCAGCGAAAGTGCCACTTATTGCAGAAACCAGACTGCCAGGCAATCAGCCAAACAAGGCTTCTCAGCGCAATCATCGCCATGACGGTAAACCGCACGCGTTCAAGGCAAATCGCAATTTGAATGCTGCCCTCACCCCTAACCCCTCTCTCGCAGGGCGAGGGGCATATAGTGCAGGGCGTGAGCCAGCAGCCTCTCATCCACTTAAAGCTGAAAACCAAACCATACACCCCCTCTCCCTGCGGGAGAGGGATGGGGTGAGGGCTGTTGGACGCGACACACCGCGCCGTGGCGGCAAGCAGCGCGATGGTTTTGAGCCTGGACATTTTAATAAGGACCGCGCAACCAATCCGATGTTTGCGCCCAAGCCCGTGGCGGGCCAGCCCGACCTGCCCAGACTTTCCAAGCGTATGGCTGAACTGGGCCTGTGTTCGCGACGTGAGGCGGATGAATGGATTAGCAACGGCTGGGTGAGCGTGGATGGGATAGTGATTGATGTTTTAGGCTCGCGCATCTCACCCGATGCAAAAATTGAAGTCAGCAAAGAAACACAAAAGCATCAATCTGAAACTGTCACCATTATTCTGCATAAACCCATAGGTTATGTTTCGGGGCAGGCCGAAGACGGCCATCAGCCCGCCATCGTGTTGATTCACCCGGACAATCAATGGCAGGAAGACTCGACCCGAAAGGAATTCAAGCGCGGTTACCTGCAAGGCCTGGCGCCAGCCGGGCGCCTGGATATTGATTCCACTGGCTTGTTGGTACTGACACAGGATGGCCGTGTGGCAAGACAGTTGATTGGTGATGATTCCAGCATTGAAAAAGAGTATCTGGTGCGGGTTGAGGGTGAATTATCTGACGCTGACTTTAAGCGTTTGAATCATGGTTTGGAGCTGGATAGTGTAGTGCTTAAACCGGCCAAGGTCTCGTGGCAAAATGAAGACCAATTGCGTTTTGTGCTGCGTGAAGGCCGTAAACGTCAGATTTGCCGCATGTGCGAGTTGGTGGGATTAACTGTGGTTGGGCTTAAGCGTGTGCGTATTGGCAGTGTGACCTTGGGTAAACTGCCGATGGGAAACTGGCGCTACCTAAAGCCGGGTGAGCGTTTCTGATGGGTTTATTTAGTAATATTGCGGGTAAAGTCGCTGGCACAGTGGCAAGCAAGATAAGCGGTGACAAGCGTCAGGCAGCCATGGTGCAAGCCGGTATAGAATTGATTGAGGAGTACGGCGGCCTACAAGGCATGCTGGATAAGTTTAAGGCGATAGGCCTGGCCAAAGAGGTGGATTCCTGGGTAGGTGAAGGACCAAATCTGCCTATTACTGTCAAGCACATTGAGCAAGTAATGGGTAAGGCTACTGTGGCCAGAGCGGCGGAAAAATTTGATATTCCCGGCAAGGTGATCTGCGCCAGGTTGGCGGAATATTTGCCCGGGGTCGTAGACCAATTAACCCCAGATGGCAAGGTACCTAAAAATCAAGCCAGCGTGATGATGCACGCCTTATTCATGCTGAAGAAATAATTTGTTGTTCGATCAGATCAAGGGCGCCAGTCGCCCTTTTTTATTTATCATTTTGATTAATCAATCACCTCAAAATAATGGTTTAATCATTTCTTATCCGGTTGACACACCATACCACTATAGGTAGTGTGTTGTCATCATGGAAATTCGCCAACCCCAGTCTCTGCTTGAGTTTCAACGGATGTTTCCCGATGAAATGGCGTGTGCTGCCCATCTTGAGATGATTCGGTGGTCGAGCGGATTCACGTGTCCAACATGCGGCGTTTGTGCCGAGCCGCAGCGCATTTTAACGAGACCACGGGTAAAATTCGGTGCCGACATTGCCACAATGATGCGGCATTAACTGCTGGCACCGTCATGCATGCTACAAGAACGCCATTGCAAGCGTGGTTCTTGGGCGCGTATCTGGGTGACGACGCAAACACCGGGCATATCGGCGGTGCAGCTTCAGCGCCAGCTTGGACTGACTCGCTACGAGACTGCATTCCAGATGCTTCACAAGCTCCGCGCAGGTATGGTTCGCCCAAACCGAGACCGGATTGGCGCAGATTGGCCGGTCGAGGTGGATGAAACGCTTGTGGGTGGACGCACCAAGGGCGAAGGACGGGGCGTCCACCATAAAGCAATAGTTGCCAGTGCCATCGAAGTCCGTCCACGACCGGTCAGCGTCGATGGAAAAATACCAAAAAGAGCAGTCTACGCGGGAAGATTGCGCTTGTATCTCGTGCCAAATCGTGGCGCCAAGACGCTCACGGGGTTCGTGCAGGAGAACGTGGTAAAGGGTGCCGTGGTACGTACCGATGGGTGGGGTGGCTACGACGAGCTGACAAAACTTGGGTACGCGCACGAGCCAATGGTACTCGATGGTGATGGCGAGAAAACCGATGCCCACCTGCCGATGATCCACATCGCCTTCTCGAATCTGAAGACATGGCTGATGGGAACTCACCATTGCGTCAGCAAGCAACACCTGCCAGCCTATCTGAATGAGTTCGTGTTCCGGTTCAACCGTCGCTTCTACCCGATGACGGCTTTCGCGTCCATATTGGGTATCGGCATGAATGTGGTTAGTCCCACGTATCACGGCCTTTACGATGGAACATGGGATCATTCTTCTCATTTATTTAAGGTCAACCCACTATAGGTAGTAGGTTGGTGTGTCAACTGGATAAGCAAGGAATCAATGACCATCAATCTGCGATTGATTGGTGTATTCAAAGCGGCAATTCCACAAAAAAACGTGTGGTGGATGAGTGGCAACAGCGATTGCCGCCGGACATGATGGGCAACCCTATTGGCAGAGATGCGCGAGTGGTGGAAACTGATAATCATCACATGGGTCTTGGTTTGGCAAAGTTGATTGATGCGGTTGAGCAGTTTCATGGCTGTTGCTGGCTTGCATCCGGAGACACATTATTGTTTATTAGCCCTGATGGTAATCACGCCTATTCCATCCTACCAATAGAATGGCAAGGTGTGGTCATAGCCTGCCGATTTGATTCCAGCAGGATTACAGGAACAAGGGCTGAATATGCCGAAGATGAATTTGAGACTATACTTGGCGAGCTTTTCAGGAGCTAAATATGATTAACTACAACATTAAATTTCATAACTCTGATTTGGCTTCACGGCAAGCCGCCGCAGAATTACGTGCCGAAATTGAATCTCAAGTAATTGCCGGGGGAAGCGTGACTATCAATTTTGGCAAGGTTTTTTTCTGTTTCTGAATCCTATGCAGATGAGCTTTTTGGCGTACTTGCCTTACGCTACGGACTGGAGTGGTTGTCTGGTCACGTCGCGCTTCATAACATAAATCCCAGTGTATTTCGGGCGATTGCTAGTGCAATTCATCAGCGCTTGCTGTCCCGGTCTCCCGGAACCCCCAGCGTTGCCCTGCTGGCAGCTCGCAAAGCGCTAAAACAACGTCAATCCAAGGTTGCTTGATTCCATTTCCAAACGGTGTGTAAGGGATTTTGTTACAATGGTGCAGGTATAATCCCCACCCATGGACATTCCCATTCTACTTAAAGCCCTCATGCTCGGCATCGTCGAGGGGGCGACTGAATTTTTGCCAATTAGCAGCACGGGACATTTAATTATCGTGGGTGATTTACTCCACTTTAACGATGAGCGCGGCAAAGTATTTGAGATTGTTATCCAGTTAGGCGCCATTTTGGCTGTGTGCTGGGAATACCGCTCCAAAATCGGCCACGTAGCGGCAAACGTGGTTGGTGAGCAGGCATCGCAACGTCTGGTGCTCAATCTGGCGCTCGCTTTTATGCCTGCCGCAGTGCTGGGTTTGACGTTTCACCAGCAGATCAAACAAACCCTGTTTAACCCGATTACGGTTGCATGGGCGCTCATTGTTGGAGGCTTTGTAATTTTGCTTATCGAGCGTTTTGCGCCGCCGCAAGATACAGCGACCGTGGATGATATGGACTGGAAGCATGCGCTTAAAATCGGTTTTGCCCAGGCTACCGCTTTGATTCCCGGTGTTTCAAGGGCTGGAGCCACAATTTTAGGTGGCATGGTATTTGGTCTTTCACGCAAGGCAGCGACGGAATTTTCCTTTTTTCTTGCCATCCCCATTATGTTTGCGGCGACCGCGTTTGATGTTTATCAAGGACGCGAAATGTTGCGCCTTGCCGACCTTGACGTGTTTTTGGTTGGCTTTGTGACGGCGTTCGTCAGCGCATTGGTAGTGGTGAAGGGGCTCCTGCGCTATGTAGCGCATCATGATTTCCGCGTGTTTGCCTGGTATCGCATCGTCTTCGGCGTATTGGTCCTAGGATATTTCTGGTAACCAATATGACGAGCCCAATATGACAAGTTACGATGAGTTAATAGCAACCTTAGAGAATTTTGCCAAGCAGGCTAAAGTCAAGCCACTCACATTGGGCGAAGTGCTGGATACGCTAGATCAGGCGGGCTACGCTTTGATCGCTTTGATTATTGTATTACCTTTTTTGCAGCCAATTCCTTTAGGTCCTATCACTACGATTGCTGGTCTGGCATTTGCTACTTTGGGCTGGCAAATGTGGAGTGGCCACGACTCGCCGGTACTGCCGAAGAAAATCCGCAACGTGGTGCTGGGTGAGAAAACATGGCAAATTTTAGTGAAAGTGAGTTTAAAGATAATCGCTTTTTGTCACGCCTTTACCAAGTCGCGCCACACAGAGCTGATTTCTGGTCGGCGTGGTCAGAAGATCGGCGGCTTTATTTTGATAAGTGCTGGTTTGTTAATGGCAATCCCGTTTTTTATATTACCTTTAAACAATGTATTACCAGGGCTGGCGATTTTGTTTTTTTGCATCAGCGAACTTGCAGAGGATGGTTTAATGGTATACGTCGCCTTCGGCTGGTTAATCGTTACTGTGACCTACTTCGCACTTTTCTTCTGCGGCCTTTATTATTTAGGCGGTGAAGTATTACACTACTTAAAATTCGGCCAATAAATCGCTTGATCGAGATTTACCACGAAAAAATTTATTAAATATTCGTTATTTGGTGTGTGCGGCCTGGTGCTGTTGCTGGCCATTGTGCTGGTAATTGTCGCTGCCACATTTAACCCCAACAACTACAAGCCGCTTATCGTCAAATTGGTGCAAGAGAAAAAGCAGCGCACCCTGAACATCGAAGGCGATATCAAACTCGCCTTCTGGCCAAAACTGGGCGTGGATCTCGGCAAGGTCTCCCTTTCCGAGCACAACGGCACACAGGAATTTGCAGCCATGGACAGCGCCAAGGCGTTTCTGGCGGTGATGCCCTTGCTTAAAAAAGAGCTGGTGATAGATACCATTCGTGTTGATGGCGTGCGCGCAAACATCGTGCGCAACAAGGATGGCACCACCAACTTTGACGACCTGATGAGTAAAGAGGAGTCTCAAGACATCAAGTTTGATATTGATGGCGTGGTGGTGACCAATGCGGCCATTAACCTGACCGATGAAATGACCAATCGTCACTTTAAGCTGGACAAGATGGCCTTGAAAACCGGCCATATTGCCAAGGGTGAACCGATAGATGTTAATACCGAGCTGCATGTGGTGGGCGATAACCCAAAAATGGATGCCAACCTGCAACTCAAGGGTAGCCTGCTGGCCGATGCCGAACAAAAGCGTTTTGTAGCGCGTGGGCTGGATGCAGCGCTACAGGGTTCGGTGGATAAATTTAGTGGACTGGATTTAAAAATCGCCGGTGATTTGGAAGCAAAACCAGAAGCCAGCGAATTTCTGGTAGATGGCCTTAAGCTGACTGCCAAAGGTAATTTGGATGACCAGCAGTTGGATATTACGTTGCAAGCGCCAAAGTTGATTGCACAAAAAGATGAAGTGAGCGGCAAGGAAGTCAGCCTGAACTTCACCCTCACGCAAGGCGGCGCCACGCTGAGCGCCAAGCTGGTGATGGCCGACATAAAAGGCTCACCGAAGGCGTTCCAGAGTTCTGGCATTGCTGGCGAAATCTCCGGCAAACAAGGCGCGCGTAGTCTGACTGGTAAGTTCTCTTCGCCATTTACCGGCAATATGGAAACGCTGGTATTTGATTTGCCCAAGCTGGCAGGCAATGTGGATATTAAAGACCCCGCGTTACCAAATGGCGCGGCCAAGGTGAGTTTTAACCTGAATATCCATGTGGATGCCAAGCAGGAGCAAGCCAACGTGACCATGAACGCCAACATTGACGGCAGCAACGTCAAAGGCGATGTGGCGGTGGCTGGCTTTAAACAGTCCAGTGTTAAATTCAACCTCACCGCCGATAAGCTGGATTTGAATAAACTGCTAGGCACGCAAAAAAGCCCCAAACCGGAAAAAGTCGCAAGCTCCAAATCAGCAGACCTGTCAGCCTTGAAGACAGTGTTGGCACAAGGCTCAATCAATATCGGTACTTTGCTTTATGACAAATATCACGTGAGCAATCTCGCTGCGACCATCAAGGCGGATGGCAAGGCGCTTAACGTCAACCCGTTTTCAGCCAAGCTGGATGATAGCCAGATCAAGGGTTCAATCGGTATTAGCCAGTTCGATAAGCCTTTGTACACTTTTGATCTGGACATTGATAAGTTGGATGCAGACCGCTACCTGGCGCAGGATGCCGGCGCCAAAGTCGATAATAAGCCACTGGATTTGTCTGTGCTTAAAGCACTCAATGCGCAGGGCAGCTTGCGTATTGGCAGCCTTAAATACGGCAAGATTCAGTCGTCCAATATACGTATTGATCTCAAGGCGGATGGCCAAAAACTGTAGGCCAACCCTCTTTCAGCAAAGGTGGACGATAGTCAGATTAATGGGCGGGCAGGTATCGTAAATTTTAATGCCCCGCTTTATACCTTTGATCTGGATATTGATCGTCTGGATGCCAACCGTTACATAACTGCCTCAGCACCAGCCAAAGATAATGCGCCCAATATAAGGAGGCGCCGATCTGGATGCGCTTAACGGCATTACCATCCCAATCAAAGTCACCGGTACTTTCTCTGACCCCAAATACGGCATGGATTTTGCCGCAATTGGCGTGGCTCTGGCAAAAAGCAAGCTGCTGGAAAAAGCAGGCGGCGAAAAGGGCTCTGCCGTAGGGAAGCTCATTAGTGGTGATAAAGCAGGTGCGCTGGAAGGTTTGCTGGGAGGCAAGAAAGACGCGCCAGAAGCTGCGCCGGCTCCAGCACCAGTACCGGAGCCAAAGAAGAAGCTGACCCCGGAAGAGAAAGCCAAGAAAAAACTGAATAAGCTGTTAGGCCTTTAATAGCTTTTGTTATGGCCGGGAGCGTTTTCGCTATTGCCTGGACCGTCCGGGTCATGCCCTGGTGGAACCGCCTTGCAGCCACTCACCGTCAAAGTAATCGCAATGAATAGAATCGCTAATAATTTCATTATGTTGCTCCGGTTAACATTCACTTATAAGTTTTAACATAGTTTGCTACTTGAAGTCGAGAGATATGCCCCAAAGAATATGTATAAGTTCGCAAGCCGTTTAATTGCCTGGCAAAAAGTGCATGGCCGCCATGATCTGCCCTGGCAAAATACGCGTGATCCCTACGCGATCTGGATTTCCGAGATCATGTTGCAGCAAACGCAGGTGGCCGCAGTTGTTGGCTATTATCAGCGCTTCATGCAGCGTTTCCCCGACATCGCCAGCCTGGCGAACGCAACTCAGGAAGAAGTATTGCAACTGTGGAGCGGCTTGGGGTACTACTCTCGGGCGCGCAATTTGCATATTGCCGCGCAGATAATAATAGACGACCACGCAGGTCAGTTTCCACAGGATTTTGAAATCATTCAAAGTTTGCCTGGCGTTGGCCGCTCCACAGCAGCAGCGATTGCTGTATTTGCTTTTATTCAGCCGCGCGCAATTTTAGATGGCAATGTAAAGCGAGTTTTTACTCGGCACTTTCTGGTCGAAGGTTGGCCGGGCAGCCTAAAAGTTGGGAGGCAATTATGGGTGCTGGCAGAAGATTTATTGCCGGAAGAAAATGTGATGGCTTACACCCAGGGCCTGATGGATCTGGGAGCGACTCTGTGTACCAGAAGCAAGCCCGAGTGTGGGGAGTGCCCGCTCAATCAAACTTGTTTGGCCTATAAACAGCAGCGAGTTAGCGAATTTCCTGCATCCAGGCAGCGCAAAGCCATTCCTGAAAAACAAGTCACGATGTTGATATTCTTGCACGGCAATGAGGTGATGCTGGAGAAGCGCCCACCAAGCGGAATATGGGGCGGGTTGTGGAGCTTGCCGGAAATTTCTGCGGTAGAAAACCCGCAGCAATCTGCACAGCAGCGCTACGGCATTCAGGCTGAATATTCACCGCCTTTGAAAACCCTGACCCACGCTTTTACCCATTTCCGTTTACATATAGTGCCGCAACCCATGCAGGTGTTAAGCATTCAGCCACAGGCCAGAGAAGCCGGTATTATTTGGCTGCCGTTGGAAGACGCGATAGGTGCTGCGCTGCCAACGCCAGTACGCAAGATTCTGTTAAGCCTAAGGAACCTCTGATTAAGTCCCTCCCCACCCCCATCCCAACCTTCCCCCTAAAAGAGGGAAGGGGTTTTTGGCCTGGATTATTTTTGTTCCCAACTCTCTTCCCACATAATGTGTTTAATTTTGTGGCGATTGGCAATCAATTCATCAATGCTGGGTTCGTCATTTAACGCGCGCTTAATCGCCAGTTTGGTCGCTTCGTAATTATTGCGATACATGTCGGCTTTATCCAGATTAGGGTCTTTCGCCGCGGAGGGGTCTATCCACACCAGGCTAATAATGCACAGGTCATTAACCTGGTCTTTGGGGATAATGCCTTCAATCACGCAATCCACAATCGCATCCGCCGTAGCCGCCTGCACCACACCGCCAAATAATTCAATCAATGTTGGCTGAATCCTTGAGCGTGACTTTGGGTACCATCATGGTGGCAGGGCGCACCAGTTGGTTGATGTTACGCACTGCAAACATCGCGGTGTGGCCTTTGCTTTGCGCCATCATGTTGGCAAACGCCTGGCCTACCGGGCCATCCACTGCGCCAATTAAAATTTCGGGCATAGCCGCCGTATTGTCAATATCGTGATATACCGTGGCTTCGCCAGCTTTAAAAATGATTTTGTTGGACATGCAAGATTCCTGACTATTAGAAATTAAAAAGGTAAAAATTTACTCGGCTTGCTTATCGATCTCTTCTTTTTCTGCCTCGGTGTTTTCTTGCTGCGCGGCGTCAACCGTTTTGGCTTTGTCGAGCACTGTGCGTTGGTCTCCAGCGATTTTAGGCATGCCATCACTATCTGGTGAACAGGCCACGACGAGAAAAGCCGAGCAAAATAACAGGATAAATAATCTCATATAAGCTCTCCCTTTACGCAACTACAAGCAGTTAAGCACTGATCACCACCATGCTACTATTATAATTAACCTTTATGAAGAGAAAGTGCTGCAATGAATAACTATTTGAGTCTGGTATCACGTGTTTTATTGGCTACCGTTTTTCTGGGATTGGTGTTTTTAAGATTGTCCACCATTCTTGCCAGCCCCAACGGATATGCAGAATATCAGATATTTTTGGGGCAATTCGGCTTGCCGGGCGTAGCAGCCCCTTTAATTATCCTGATACAGCTAGTCGGCGGGTTGGCGCTGCTGGTGGGCTATAAAACAAAACTGGCTGCCTTTGTTTTAGTGGGGTTTTCTTTGTTTCTCGCTTTGGTTCTAGGTCGCGCTTATCCGGATGCCCTTATTTTGTATCTCGGTATTGCGGGCGGCTTACTGCACTTGGCGCTCAACCCCAAAACCGCATTTGCTCTAGATAATTATAAAAGATAACTACAAAAAATAGGGCATCTCATTCTGCCATAGTCAGATTCTTTGGCAGCTGAAACACCACGCTCTCAACTACGCCTTCCAGCTCAACCACATCTGCGCTACCCAGCGCTTGTAGCTTGGCAACAACTTCTTTCACCAGCACCTCTGGTGCCGAGGCGCCGGCCGATACGCCTATACATTTCTTGCCTGTGATCCAGGCTGGATCAAGGTGGCTGGCATTATCCACCATGAAAGATTCAACTCCCTGATGCTCTGCGACTTCGCGTAGGCGATTGGAATTGGAGCTATTGGGTGAGCCAACCACAATCACCAGGTCACAGTCTTTTGCCATTATCTTGACGGCATCCTGCCTGTTTTGTGTGGCATAGCAAATGCTGTCGCTTCTAGGCCCATGGATAGCTGGAAACCTTGCTTTAAGCGCCTCAACAACGCGCGCTGCATCGTCAATTGAAAGTGTGGTTTGTGTTACGTAGGCAAGTTTTAACGGGGTTTTTACTTGCAGCAGCAGCACATCTTCCGGGGTCTCGACCAGATACATACCATCTTTGGATTGACCCATGGTTCCCTCAACCTCCGGGTGTCCCTTGTGACCAATCATAACAATCTCGAGACCTGCCGCATGCATCTTGGCCACTTCAATATGTACTTTGGTGACCAGCGGACAAGTCGCATCAAACACGCGCAAGCCGCGATATTCAGCCTCTGCGCGCACATCCTTTGATACGCCGTGCGCGCTAAAGATGACAGTATTGCCGGCTGGCACTTCTTCCAGCTCCTCGATAAATATGGCGCCTTTGCGCTTGAGTTCATCCACGACAAATTTGTTATGCACAACTTCATGGCGCACATAGATAGGCGCACCAAATTTCTCCAGCGCCTGCTCTACAATAATAATTGCACGGTCAACGCCAGCACAGAAGCCGCGCGGGTTGGCGAGTAAGATATCCATTCAACTGCTTTCAAGTTAACGCGTGAAAGGGCTTGATAAAAAAGCCCGAGTATCAGGATGTCATTATATAGCAACTTGCTTGGATGTGGCTTTACCCCCTATTACACTCATTCTGCGCCCGCTTAAATTGGTATAATCAGCCTTTGAGATTTTTACAGTCACCATGAAAAATACTGCCACACTGCTTATTAACTGCCCTGACCGCAAGGGGCTTGTTGCTGCGATTGCTGATTTCCTCTACCAGCACAACGCCAATATTCTGCACGCTGATCAGCATCAGGATGCCGAGAGTAATTTATTTCTCATGCGCGTGGAGTGGGATTTAAGCGGCTTTGGTATTGCTTGTGATAGCGGCTCCGCGGATTTCGCCAAACATTTTGCCCCGATTGCAAAGCGTTTTGACATGCAATGGCAGCTTAAGCTCTCGCAAAAGCGCGCACGCGTTGCCATCATGGTGTCGCAATATGACCATTGTCTGGCGGATT
Source organism: Methylophilaceae bacterium (assembly GCA_038924905.1). Lineage (GTDB taxonomy): Bacteria > Pseudomonadota > Gammaproteobacteria > Burkholderiales > Methylophilaceae > JBCKUK01. The sequence goes on from JBCKUK010000001.1 coordinate 13,406, forward strand.
TGCTGCATCGCCATCAAGGTGGTGAGCTTAATTGCGAGATTGCGATGGTGGTTAGCAACCATCAGGATACGCAGCGGCTGGCGGAATTTTATGGTATCCCTTTCCACCTGATTGTGGTGACCAAAGAAACCAAGGCAGCGGCGGAAGCCAAACAGTTTGCGTTGTTTGACACCCATGAAATTGACCTCATCGTGCTGGCGCGCTACATGCAAATTTTATCGCCCGAATTCGTTAAGCGTTATCCACAACGCATTATCAACATCCATCACTCTTTCCTGCCGGCCTTTGTCGGGGCAAAACCTTATCACCGCGCGTTCGAACGAGGTGTGAAGCTAATTGGCGCCACCAGTCACTACGTGACCGAAGTACTGGACGAAGGCCCGATTATCGAGCAAGACATCGCACGAATTTCGCATCGTGAGCAGGTGGAAGAGTTAATTCAAAAAGGACGGGATTTAGAGCGTGTTGTGTTGTCACGCGCTGTACGTTGGCATATTGAAAGCCGTATCCTGGTTTACGCCAACAAGACGGTAGTCTTTGATTAACGCTTGAGTTTTCTGGCAAACAAAAAGGCGAAGGAATAATCCCTTCGCCTTTACTTATTGTTATCAGACTGTTTTTACTTGTCGTCAGGCGCAGGCGCATCCAACGGCGGTATGGCTGGCTCATCCACAGGTGCGATTTCCGGCAGCTCATCAGCATAAACTAAAGGAACAGCATTTAGCGCAAATGCAGCGAGCACAATAAATAGTAGCTTTTTCATGATCTCTCCATAGCAATAATTTTTGAGTCGTAGTGGTTCCTTGCGGAATAAGCAATCTACATCGACTAAAATTCTGGCGCAACAATTGTTACAGTAAAATATTAACCAGCCGCAGCAAATTAAGGTAACAAGTTTTCTACTGCAAACAGTTCAGCAACAGTTTCGCGTCGGCGGATTAAATGAAGCTTGTTGCCATCCACCATGATTTCAGCAGCGCGTGGGCGTGTGTTGTAGTTGCTCGCCATGCTCATGCCATAAGCACCAGCCGACATAATGGCTAACAAATCTCCTTGCTGTAGCGCCAGATTGCGGTCGTGACCCAAAAAATCCCCGCTTTCGCAGACTGGCCCGACAATTTCATAAATCTGTTTTTCGCCTACAGACGGCTTGACCATCACAATCTCGTGATAAGCGTCATACAGCACAGGCCGCATGAGGTCGTTCATGGCGGCATCTACAATTGCGAAATTTCTGGTTTGGCTATGTTTAAGGTATTCCACACGCGTGAGCAATACCCCGGCATTGCCCACCAGTGCGCGGCCGGGTTCAAATACCAATTTTACTTTTCTGGAACCCAGTTTTTTTAGCATGGCGGCTGCATAAACAGCAAAATCTGGCGGCGTTTCATCGCTATAACAAATGCCTATGCCACCACCTGCATCAATATGCTGAATATGAATGCCGACCTGTTCAAGCTGATCCACCAATGCCAATACGCGATCAAATGCATCCAGAAAAGGCGCCAGCTCGGTGAGTTGCGATCCGATATGGCAATCTACACCATGCACAGCGATATTGGGCATGGCGGTGGCGCGCTGGTATAGCGCAAAAGCCTCCTCATAGGCCACACCAAACTTATTGTTTTTGAGGCCGGTGGAAATATAAGGGTGGGTCTTGGCATCAACATTAGGATTGACGCGCAAGGAAATCGGCGCGATTTTAGCCATGCTACCAGCCACCATGTTCAGGCGTTCAAGCTCGGTAGCCGATTCCACATTAAAACAAAAAATGCCTGCTTCAAGCGCAGCGTGCATTTCAGCTTCAGTTTTGCCCACGCCGGAAAAAACTATTTTGGCTGGATTACCACCAGCGGCCAATACCCGCGCCAATTCGCCCCCAGAAACAATATCAAAGCCTGCGCCCAGACGAGCGAATAAATTGAGAATGGCGAGGCTGGGGTTGGCTTTAACCGCGTAGCAGACCAAGTGGTCAGTTGTTGCAAAGCCTGCCTGAAATTGCTTAAAAGTAGATTCAAGCGCCAGTTTTGAATATACATAGCAAGGTGTGCCAAACTCAGCTGCCACCTGTGACAGTGGCGCATCTTCAGCATGTAGTTCATCATGTTTAACCTGGAATGAGCTCAAGGGGGTGCTGGATTCTTATTTTTTCTGGGGCTCTTGTGGGTACTGCTTTTCGGGCAAATACAAAGGCCCTTTGGTGCCACAAGCGGTTATGGTCAGGCATATCAGCAGGCCTAAAAAAAAGATACGTAAAAAGGTACGCATATTCACCCCTTTATAAAGTATTTATTTTAACATAAGGCCTGCCCTGCCCGTAGTATGGTCGCTACATGGTTACGGGAATGCCGTTCATACCTTGGCATCCGCCGATTGTCGGCTAGGGCTGGACTAAGAAGGCTTGCTTGTAGCATATTCAACGTGTGAAAAAAGGGAATAGTATGCGAAACAAAATTCAAGGGTTTACGCTGATTGAATTGATGATTGTGGTAGCCGTTATCGGTATTCTGGCGAGCATAGCCTTGCCACTCTATGCCGATTACGTACTACGCGGAAAGCTGGCGGAGGCCTATTCTCAACTTGCAACGCTACGTATACGTATGGAACAGTACTATCAAGACAATCGTAGCTACGCTGACGCTGACGGCACCGCATGCGGCATTCTTGCGACGGCTGGTCAGACCCAGTATTTCACTTATACCTGCGCCCCGACCAACGGCGACCAAGGCTTTGTCTACACTGCTACTGGCATAGCCACTCAAGGAACCGGCGATTTTATGTACACCATAGATGATGCCGGCACCAAGGGTACCACCACCACTGGCGACCACGCGGCTTGGGGGAATTCTCTTAACTGCTGGATTAGAAACACAGGCGGAGCCTGCTGATGCAGCAAAATGGCTTCACTATAGTTGAGCTTGTTATTGTGATAGCAATAGCAGGTGTATTGATGGCGATCGGTTTGCCCGCGCTTAAAGATGTTATAGACAGCACCAGGAGCAAGTCAGCGGCTGAGTCCATCCTGGGTGGTTTGCGCCTTGCCAAGGCAGAAGCCATACGCCGCAACATGCCAATGCGCTTTCAACTGGTTTCCAGCCTGGATAATAACTGTGTTCTCAAGGCCAATTCAGGGCTTTGGGTAGTCAATCAGGACGAAGACAAGGCTGCGCTGCGCAGCCCGGCAGGTATGTGTGGAGCAGCCACAAAGACACCAGTAGATGGCGTTGCGCTGGATGCTTGGGACGTGGAGCCGTATATTGCCTATAAAAGTGACGGCAACAGGTTTGTAGACCCGGCGAACCCAAATCCCACCCTCACTGTGACGGCTATTGATGCTGATGGGCTGGATGCAGCGCTCATCACCTTTCATCCCCTGGGTCGGGTGATTTCAAATTTCGATGGGTCGGATAGCCTGATGACAGTCACGATCCAGCCAGTTAATTCCGACGGCACCCCTAACCCCAATGTCAAGGCCTGGCAGGTGAGAGTCCTGGGCAAAAGCGGCAGTATCAAATTCTGCGATCCGGCCTTAGCTGCCGGGGAGCCATTGGCTTGTTAACCATGAGGCGCAACTTAATGAGAAACGCTATGACACCTATCCCTTCCCGTAAAACGCAATCCGGCTCCTTTATGCTGGAGGCATTGATCAGCGTGGTAATTTTTGCCATGGGCATCATCGCTCTTGTGGGTATGGCAGCGCAGGCCGTTAATCAGGTCGGCCAATCCAAATACCGCAACGATGCCAGCAATCTGGCGGGTGAATTAATTGGCCAAATGTGGTTGGCCGCCGCCAAGCCGGCAGACTTTGATAAAGGTGATTGGGAAGATCGCGTTGCAGCTGGTCTTCCAGAGGGGCTTACAGTTGTAACCACAGAGGTTGACCCTAATAACGGCAACAGCGCGCTAGTGCATATTACGATCACCTGGAGCGATAAAGAGGACGTGACTCACAGATACACAACTTCTTCCCAGGTTACCAAAAACTGACCATGATAATTCGCCAGCAGGGTTTTAACATTATAGAGATGATGGTGGGCCTGACCATAGGCCTGCTCGGGTTGCTTGCCGTTACGCAGGTAATGATTACCTTCAACCAGCAGCGCAACACCACCACGCAGACCATGGAGGCGCAAAGTAACGGCGCCATGGCGGCATTCATGCTGGAACGCGATCTTGCACAGGGTGGTTATGGCTTGATGGCACTCAAAAATTGCCAGTTAATCCAGTGGTTCTGGGATCCCCCGGTTGTACCACCCGCCATAACCAAAGCTTGTGAGTCTGATCCGTCGCTGGCGGCTAATAAGTGCGGAGTTCAAGACCCATACCCAAGAGGAGTCGCCCCCGCCATTATCACTACCCATGGCAGTGCTTCCGACGAGATCGAAATTAATTACGGGCAATCCAGCTCTGGCGCGCCCGGCTCGCAGGTTACTGCAACGCAGGGGCTTTTTACCGATCCTTTCAGAGTATCAAGTACAGCCGGTTTTGATGAAGGCGATACGGTGGTGGCGGATGTAATTGAAGTTGATGGTGGAACCGGAATGAATAATCATTTTTGCACCATGAGTCGCCTCACCAAGGTTAACGCCCTGGTTGACCCAACCACCTTGGCCGCGCTGCCTACCGCCACTCAATTTACGCTGGAGCATGACACCCAGGCGGCAATTGCAGCGCTAGGCTTGCCCGCAGATGAAGATGAAGAAAAAAGAAAATTAAAAATTGCCTATTACAACCCCAAGGATGCCGATTTGGGTGCAGCAGACAAAGACGTGGGTTGGAAACCAGCCCAGATCAAGACGGTGATAGCCAACCTGGGCGGCTATGTCAGCAAGAGATATATCATTGGGGATGGCGATGCTGTTGTTGAGGCCACCGACGACGCCCTGAGGATGGGCGCGTTTCCCCGCAAGACAGATGTTGAAACAGCGGTTGACGGTATCGTGTATATGAAAGCGCAGTACGGCCTTGATAAAACAGTACCATTTGCTAACGGCAAGGGCGATGCCACAGCGGGTGACGGCGTGGTGGATGAATGGACAAATAGTCTGACTAACATCACCAGTGGCGGCAGGCAGTACCTGAACAGGATAATTGCAGTGCGCCTGGGAATCGTTGCGCGCAGCCCGCTTTATGAAAAAGACCCAGTAGATGCGCCAGCTACGCTGACAGTGCTGCCAGCAATTAGTACCCCCGCTACCGCTGCAGTTACCTGGGACATTCCCGACACACATTACCGTTACAAATCCTACTACATCGTTGTTCCCTTCAGGAATGTGATATGGGCACCCTAAACAAAATCAAACCGCAACACGGGTTTGCGCTATTCATGACGCTGGTGACGCTGGTTATCATTACGCTGTCCATCATCGCCATGATGCGGGTAATGGAGGCCGGAGTTTCTGCTGCAGGCAACATCGCTTTTCGGCAGGCCGCCATCGGCGCTGCTGGTGCCGCCGCCGCCGCCGTTAATAACCGGTTGGCAAGAGAAACCAACCCAATACTGGCGGTTACCGGCAGTATTGGTACTGATTACTACGCCAACGTAGCGGCAGCCTTTGACCCGCTAACCCACAACTGGGCTGATAACATCCCTCCAGTCGGCCCCATATCAGGCTACACCGTTAATTATGTTATTCACCGTTTGGCCATGGGCGATGGCTTATGCGAAACCGCCCAAACCGGCTGCACATTTTCTTCTGAGGCTTCATCTGTCGGCACTGAGGTTGGCGCTTCTTATTCGGGCGGCACCGGCACTTACGGAAAACCACTCTCTCCTACCGGCTTCGTGTATTACAGCGTTACGGCCAAGGTAAGCGGCCCTAAACACAATATTAACTATGTACAAACCCTTATGTATTAAGCGGTTTAGCCGCTATCACGCTTTTAAATTAGAGTTACTAACATGAAAAACAAACGTCTTCGTTTATGGGTTGCCATAATTGCACTTAATCTGATGAACTTCACTCAGATGGTAGAAGCCGCGACCATTACCCTGGCTACCTCGCCACTAGCCAACGTCTCTACCGATGTAGTGCGCCCCAATATCATGTACGTACTGGATAACTCCGGCAGTATGCGCTGGGACTATTTGCCTGACTATGTGTCATTTGGTATTTCCGGCGTTACCGGCTCGCAGATCTGCTGGAACGGCACGAATAACTCTAACTCCCTGTCTACATGCAACAGCGGCACTACCGCCAGCCCGCTTAATAGCAGCGATATGACAGGCAGTGCGGTGCAGGTGCCGTTTATGACATCTGATATCAACTACATCTATTACAACCCCAATACCTATTACCAGCCCCCGCTCAAGGCAGATAAAACCAGCTACGCGAATAGCTCGGTAATTGCGGCCTATACCGACGGGTTTGCAGCCAGTGGCTCGACCAATTTTAAGATCGGCACGACAGTGACGTCTTCCCTCAGTTGCACCCCCACCAATACCTCGACTATAGTGACTTGTGCGTCGGGCACCGAAGGCTTGACGGGCACTTTTGTAACCTCCGGCACAGGCGTTCCGAGCGATGCCTACGTTATGTCGACGCCCACTGCAACCACCTTAACGCTAAGTGTAGCAGCGACTAGCAGCACCGCTTCCAATTGGACTTTCAAGACCGGCGCCTACCCGCATCAGGTTTATTGCAACATTGGCAGCCCAACTACTCAAAATCTTAGAGGCAACGGCTCGGTATGTAAGGAAACCACGGATACCACTGCTGGTAGCCAATTGTTATTTCCGGACGCCACCTTTACTGCAGCTAATGTTAAGAGTTATCTCGGCCCAGCCTATTACTACACCATGAGCCCCATGAAGTACTGTACCGATTCGGTGTTGACGACCTGCCAGGCCACGGCAGATGGTACGCATACCGTTGCTGCAAACTACCGCTGGTGTAATGCTTATGTGGCTGCCAGCCAAACCTTTACTGGGTGTCAGGATCTACGCGATGCTACGCATACCATCCCGGATTATCTGGGTGGCATTTCACCAACCACGCCCGCAATACAGGCATCGGCCAGCCTCACCATCAATAGCTACATCCCTGGCAAAACCATTACCGACATCACCGTCAATGGCACGGATGTCGTTGGCGGCACTGTCTTTACCGCGGGCAGCGGCGGGCTGATTTCTGCCAGCGCTATCGCTGCGGCAATCTGTACCGCTATTCAGAGCAATTCAGGGTTCTCGGGCTATAGTTGCCCAGCTGCTCCGGCAGGCGCTACATTAATCATCAAAGCCAATATACCGCCAGCGCACGCAGATTATGTAACGCCTAACTTATATGCCGTGGTGGTGAGCAGCAGCGCGGCAGTCACTGCCGGTGCACCAGCCAGTGGCACACTTACGCTTGCTTCTATTGCCGGCCCTACCAGGGTAGATGATATTACGGTGGGCGCCACTTCTCTTATAGCTGGTAATTCCAAACCGGTACTTCTGGCCGAGGGCACTGAGATTAATGCCAACGCAACCACTTTGGCCGAGCTAATTAACGCCAACAAACTTGTCAGCGGCTATGAGGTTCTTACCGGTGGCGTGTCGGGCGCTATCATCACCGTGACCAAGACTACGGTAGGGGTTGACACCAATACGCTGACGCTGACAGGCACAGGCATCAGGGCGACCGGGGCGATTACCGTAGGAACCACAGGCCAAACCTCAGGAACGCCAGCGGATTTGGGCGGTATTTCTGTAGGCGCTACCTCTATTGTTGGTAATCTCAACAGCACGGTTCTCACCAACGGTTTCTCCACCACCACCAATGCTACCTCTATCAGGAACGCAGTTGGTAGCGGTTTCACTGCCACCTCGCTTAATGCCGTAGTGACTGTTATCGCTCCGGCAGTGGGCAGTGCACTTAACGGCACGCCTTTTACCTTTGTTGCCGGCACTGCGGTGGCGCCAACAGCTGCTGTGCCAGCAGTTAACCCGACTGGCCTGATTACATTTGCTGGTACTGCCACCAGCGCGACCTTGACGGCCAGAATTAACAGAAACCTGGCAGGCAACAGAACCATCACCGTAGGTACAGGGGGCGGGCTGATAACTGTGTCGACCGCTAACCCCTTGACGATTGGGGGTGGTAATAGCAGAACGCCTGCCCAGGTTGCTGCCGCTGTCGTCACATCGGTGGGCACAGGCGGCACCGTTAAGGCTTATGTCGGCGGCAATGCTATTACCCCCACTTGCGCAGCTCAGACAACCTCTGTTGTCTGCCTGGTAGACAACTCAGGCACCATTACCAATGGCAAGGCTGTTGCCGTCGGCACAACAACGAATTTCGACAGCGTGACCGTGGCCACCACTGCTACCGCTGGCGGTGCTGCGGGCGTTGCAGCTACCCTTGGCGTGACCAATTTTGCCCCCGCTTTGTCTGGAGCTGCTTTTAGCGGAGGCCGCTACGCACAGACTGCCATACCAACCGGCATGGGCAGTGGCGCCTCATCAACCGGCCCTATTGATACCACCGCAACCGCATCTGCCACATTGACATTAACTGGCGGTCAGAATCCTATCGGCGGACGTGTCAACGTGGGTAAATTCAAACGCGTGGATATCGTGCCATCTGTCAATAGCTACCCAGCTACCGGCAGCAAGGACAGCGGCCGCACGGATTGCGCTGGTACTACCTGCACCTACGCTGAAGAACTGCAGAATTTTGCCAACTGGTATAGCTATTACCGCAGCAGAATGTTGATGATGAAAACTACCAGCACACTGGCTTTCGACCAACTGGATAGCAAATATCGTATCGGTTTCGATTTGCTGAGCAACTATTCCAACAGCAGCATTAATGTTGAGGTTGCACAGTTTGTTGATACTGGCAGCGAAACTGCTGGCCAACGCAGCAACTGGTGGAGCAACCTCACTGCTGCCGATGGCAGCAGCGGCACCCCGCTACGCTCCTCGGTTTTAAAAATGGGTAAATATTATGCTGGCAAACTTACCACCATAGCAGCGAGGCCTGCGGTTCCTGCGACAGCGTCATCTGGCACGCTTCGAATTAGCTCTTCCACCAGCGAGAACGCTACCATCACCAGCCTTGCGATAACAGGAGACATAGTCAGCACACCAATGATGAGCAGCGCATTTACGGTAAATGCAGCGTCTGGCTGCACAGATTCGTGTAGCTCTGCAGAAATAAGCGCTGTAGCTGCGAGCCTGTTTAGCCATATTACCGCCAGTGCTGCCTATACAAGCCAGACCTTATACACGGCCAGCATATCCGGCAGCACTATTACCTTTACTGCTACTGCGACCGGGCCTAATGATGACACTATCGTCATAACCACGACCGGCACTATCAATGCGGCTGTTACCGGCTTTACTGGTGGCGCGAATGGGATAGCGAAAATACCTGCAACAGTGATTGAACCGATTCAGTACTCGTGCCAGCAAAACTACACGCTGCTGGTGACCGACGGTTACTGGAACACAGACGGCCATGCAAGCCTGACACAGCTTAACGGCTCTACCCAGATTGCCAATCAGGATAACGTCAATAGTGGCACCACAGCGCGGCCTTCCTACGATGGCGAGTTGGCCTCGGCTACCTGTACCGATTCTTCGTTCTCCAGTTGCGGTACGCTGGCAGACGTTGCCATGTATTACTACAAGACTGATTTGCGTGACAGCAGCCTGAGCAATGAAATTAGCGGTGATACCGGCCTGAATGTATCTGCCAACAATGTATTCAGCAGCCCAACCGACTCCAATCCTAACCAGCACATGGCGCTCTTTACCATGGGCTTGGGCGCCCCTGGTACGTTGCGCTATCGTTCCGACTACACGACTGCCGGCACGGGCGATTATGCCGATATTGTGGCGGGCACCAAAAATTGGCCAGCACCTAAGGCCAGCAACCCCACTACGATTGACGATTTGTGGCACGCTGCCGTCAATGGCCGTGGCAAGTATTTCAGCGCGCGCGACCCGCAATCGGTGGTTATCGGCCTGAACGAGGCCTTGGCCAGCGTGCAGGTGCGGGAGGGTTCGGCTGCTGCTGCCGCAACCTCTAATCTGCAACCGGTAGCAGGCGATAACTTCGCTTATGTTGCCACTTATACTACTGTCGAATGGGCAGGTGATTTGCAGGCGCGCCATATCGACCTGGTTACAGGCGCGGTATCCGAGCCTGCCAACGCAGCGCCCAATGAATGCGTGAGTGATACTGGTTGCGCATGGTCGGCACAAAACAGACTTGATGCTGCGGATTGGAGCTCACGCAATGTGTATGTGGCACCAACTTCTGGTGCATCCGGTGCTGCATTGCGCGCATTTGCCTTTGGCGGCTTGACTCCAACGGAACAAGCTTACTTTAACCCAAACACACTCAATCAGTATGCGAGCGTCTTTGCAGCCACCCCGGCTTCAATTACGGCAACCAAGATGGTAGATTTCTTGCGTGGCGACACCAGCCTGGAGGTGGGTAACAGCAGCAGTAACCCGGAAGTTTGGCGTAACAGGGCGCACGTGTTGGGCGACATCGTCAGCACCCAGCCAATATTCGTCAGGGCACCTGAGCTTTCTTATGAAGATACTGGTTATAGCTCATTTGCTACCGCCAATGCCGGCCGCGAAGGCGTAGTGTATGTTTCCGGTAACGACGGCATGGTGCACGCCTTTGCCGGAGATGATTTTGACGATAATTCGGCAAGCGGAGGTGACGAGCTGTGGGCCTACATACCAAGCTATCAATTGCCTAACCTGAAGTATCTTGCGGACACCAACTATACGCATCGCTACTATCTGGATGGCCAGATTACTGTAAGCGATGTCAATTTCGGCGGGGGGGGACCCAGTGACTGGCATACCATCCTGGTGGGCGGCATGGGCGGCGGCGGTACCGCATATTACGCGCTGGATATTACCGACCCGGTCAACCCCAAATACCTGTGGGAATTCACCCATGCCAACCTGGGCTACACTTTTGGCAATGCCAGCATTAACAAGCTGCCAAATGGAGAGTGGGCAGTAATGTTTACCTCCGGCTATAACAACGCGGATGGTCAGGGCTATCTCTATGCTGTAAATCCCGAGACCGGCGCTATCAAAACCGGCTATCCGGTGACTACCGGCAGTGGCACTACCAGGTCGCCCAGCAATCTGGGCAAGGTGTCGGCCTGGATTGATAATCTGCAAGCCAACAATACGGCTACCCATATCTATGCTGGCGATATGGAAGGCGATCTGTGGCGGTTTAATTTGACCAACAGAACCGTGTTCAAGCTGGCGCATTTGACTGACGCTGCCACCCCAACCCCTAACTCACAGCCGATTACTACGCGGCCAGAGCTAACTCTGATTGATGGTAACCGTGTTGTTTATGTGGGTACTGGGCGCTATCTTGGGATTGCCGACCTTGCCGATACCAATGTGCAGAGTTTTTATGCCATCAAGGATACTGTGGGTGCGGACAACTTCTCAAGCGGCGGCGGCCAGATCACCTGGGAACCGCGGACGGATACGGACACTATTGACGGAGTGTCTGGCACAAACATGTTTATCCTGCATAAGCTGATTGCCGTCAAAGACAATGGCGCTCAAATTACAACGACCGATGCTTTGGGCAATAGCGTGGATGCACGGTCAATATGCACAGGCGCAAACTCTGAGGTGGATGCCAGCACCAACGAGTGCACTAATGAGAGCGGTGAAACCGAGATAAGCTGGTCGCAGTATGGCGGCTGGTATTTTGATTTCCCGGACAGTGGCGAGCGCATGAACGTGGATATGAATCTGACATTTGGTACGCTTAGCGTTGCATCCAACGTGCCAGCATCGAGCGCTTGTACCTCAGGAGGCTATGGCTGGCTGAATTTTATTGATTTTGAAACCGGGCTGGGAGTTGACGGTGAAACCATAGTATCGGTAAAGAATGCCAATGCGCCGATTGTCGGTATCAACGTGATTTATGTAGACGGCAAACTGGTGGCTAACATCGTCTCCTCCAGTGGCAGCATTGGTATGCTCAATGCGCCTGGCGAGCCGACCAAGTTCCAGGGTCGCCATGATTTGTGGAGGGAGTTAGACCCATATCTAGATACAAACTAATGACGGAGAATCACCAAAGCCGCTTGGACAACACGTTCCGGGCGGCTTTGCTTTTATCAATGCTAATTCATCTAGTGGTGATGCTATATTTGAAGTTGCCCGATCTGGTCGCGCCCATGCGCGCAAAGGCAACGCTATCGGTCATTCTGGCAATGCGGCAGGAGGCTGGACAGCCGACAGCAGAGCCGCCGCCGTCAGAAGTCACTCCTGTAATGCAGCCACCGCCAGAAGCGATTCCACAGCCGCCGCAAGAGGTTATAAAGCAGGAGGTGCCACTGCCAATGGCTACAAAACTCCCGCTCACGCCTGCACCAGAATCCGAAGCTGTATCCGAACAAGTGTCCAAGCCTGTGCCAGGAGAAACTTTGCAGGAAGTGCCTGCCGACCCGGTGGAAGCCAGCTCGCAAATTGTCGAGGCTGGCAAGGTGCAGGCGTTGCTGCTGGTGAATGAGAGAGGCACTGTGACCCAGGTTATCTGGAAAGTATTGCCAGCGATTACTGATGAAACGCTACAGCGAATGGAGCAGCATTTGCGAGCCAAAGGCTATATTACAACTGGCAAGCCTTATACGGTGTACGAGATTGTTGAAATTCCAAAAGACTAAATCTTACTGCCCGTTTTGTGCTTTAGTGTCCGGGACCTTAATGGCCAGTAGCGCTGCTGAAATAAGCCCATTGATGATGCCAAACAACAACGCAGCGGCAGCAAATAGCGGTATCAAATAAGCCACTCCGGCGTGGGGTATCAACCACAGGCGCACTACAATAAGCTGCCCGGCAATATGCGCGAAGGCGGCAAATATACTCAAACTTACCGGACCGAACCATTTCCCTGGTAATTTAATGGCAAACGCCAGAACCAATAGACTACTGAGCGCGCCACTTAGGCTGAGTACAAATGTGGGCGACAGGAATTGCCCCAATAGCATACTGCCGGCGAACACCCTTAACAGGCTTACCCAGGCCGCTGTAGAAAAATCAAAACGGTAAAGCACATACAACGTGACGATATTGGCAATACCCGGCTTTACTCCGGGCAAAGGCGAGGGCACGATAGATTCAATGAGGTGCAGCCCTATGGCAAAGGCCGCAAGCTTGGCCACGCGGTGGTCATCGGCTGTCGTTTCTATTTCAATAATTGAGTGAGTCATACGTTTTTTCAGCCCCCAATAATTCCAGGCTTACCCGATTTGGCAGACAAATAGCCACTTGCCCTGCACGCTTGAGCCAGCCCTGATGCACGCAATATTGGTTGGAGCAAGGCGAATGCTCAAAACGAATCTGGCCTTGATGAATCACAATGCGCGAATTTCCAAGTGGGCCGTGAATATCCAGCGTACGTTCCTGATCCAGGCTGAGTGTGGCGTAAATGGCATCGCCTTGCCGAATACGCAGCTTGGTCGCCTGTTCGCCATGCCAGAGGGTTTTGAACAAGGTAATGACTAATGCAAGGCTGATGGTGATGGTAAGCCAATCACCTGCAAGAAGTTTAGGGAAATTTTTCAATTTGTGGTTTCCGGCAAGTTTGAGTATTTTCGCGACGGGTCGTCGCTCCTACAAGAGCCAGTAGGAGGCACGACCTCGTGCCGATGATTGTCTAGCATTACTGGAGCAGTTGGAACGCGACATTTTTCTCAACCCATTTCAAGCGCTTGGCTATGCTGGCACTCACAAAGACCCTGCCTTGCGCATTAATGACCATAAAGTGAGCGATGCCCATGGCCTTTGCTACTGTAGCTCTATCATCGGGCGACGCAATAAAGATTGGCTTGGAGGCCACGTCTGATAATGTTCCCGCCAGTTTTCCTGGCGGCACCAAAATAGTCACCGCTTGTGAGCCCTGCACCGGGTAGCCGCTGCGCGGATCAATGACGTGGCAGTAGCGCTTGCCGGCAAGCTCAAAATAACGCTGATAGTCGCCCGAGGTGCCAATGGCCCAGCCATCGTCCAAATCCAGCGTGGCAATCGGCTCCGGCTTGCGTGGATGTTGTATGCCCACGCGCCAGGGTTTTTCTCCATGCTTGCCCAGCGCAATGATATTGCCGCCGATATTGATCAGTGCATTTTTGACATTCTGGGTGCGCAAATATTCGGCCGCACGATCCAGCGCATAACCCTTGGCATAGCCACCTAAATCAAGCCTGACTGCCTGGTTCTTGCTGTAAGCCATGCCATTTTCGATGACGACATTCGTCATTTTTGGATTGGTTTTGACCAAAGTTGAAATTGCCGCCTCATCAATCTTGACCGGAGTGAATTCATCACGGTGAAAGCCCCACTGCTTGATTAGCCCGCCTATGGCTGGGTTAAACAGGCCATTGGATTGCAGGGATAATGCGCTGGCATTGGAAATTATTTGTGCCAACTCAGGGCTGATTGGTTGAGACTTGCCAGTGGCAAAAGCCTGATTGAGCTGGCCTAGTTCACTGTCAGGCTGCCAGGCATGCAGGCGATTATGCAAGTTTTGAAAATCCTGCAATACGTGGTCTGCCAATTCGCGTGCGCGCGGTTCGGGTTCACCATAAATACTGACATCCACCAAAGTGCCAAATACATAAGCCTGAGATTGATACAGTGGTTCTTTGGCACAACCACTTAAAACTAAAAGAATTAGCCACAGAGGGCACAGAGAAATGCGAAACCACGCTCTGAGGTTTTTTTCTGTGAACTTTGTGTTCTCTGTGGCAAAAACGATTTTCAAGTTGTTTGTTCTAGCGCATCCATGAATATAGCGGCCGGATTACAGTCAGTTTGAGCGGCGATTTCTACCATACCGGTGGGGCTGGTGACGTTGATTTCGGTCAGGTGTTCGCCAATCACGTCCAGCCCAACCAGAAACAAGCCTTTTTGTTTGAGCACTTTGCCCACTGTGCGCGCAATTTCTTCATCATGCCTGGCTAATGGTTGCGCAACTCCAGTGCCGCCCGCAGCCAAGTTGCCGCGCGTTTCGCCAGCCTTGGGGATGCGCGCCAGCACATAGGGCAGCGGCTCACCGTCAATGATAATAATGCGTTTGTCGCCAGATTTAATTTGCGACAAATAGCGCTGCGCCATGATAGTGCGCTGGCCATAGTTAGTGATGGTTTCCAGAATCACGTTGATATTGTGATCTGTGCTGTGCAGGCGAAACACACTGCCACCGCCCATGCCATCCAGTGGCTTGACTACAATGTCGCCATGCTCAGCCAGGAAGCCACGAATTAGATCATTATTGCTGGTGGCTAAAAATTCGGGCGCGAATTGCGGAAAGCGTGCGATAGAGAGCTTCTCATTCCAGTCACGCACGGACTGTGGATTATTCAATATGCGCGCACCTTGTTCAGCGGCTAACTCTAAAAGATAAGTGCTATACAGAAACTCGTTATCAAACGGCGGGTCTTTGCGCATCAGCACGGCATCAAAATCACTGGGCGAAACCTCAATTGTTTCGCCCAGTGAATACCAATTACTTCCCTGCGTAAAAGAAAAAGCGCGCGTAATCAGGCGAACCTTGTCTTGCCGCAGCAACAAATCGCCCTGTGCGGCGACAAACAGTTTGTGCCCGCGCTGAGCGGCTTTGCGCATGATGGCCAGGCTGGTGTCTTTGTGGGCTTTGAGGCTTTCAAGCGGATCTAAAATGAATGCTAATTTCATTGTCAATTATTGGGGTCAGTTTCTTGCAGTTCAATCGCTGCAGCCAGCAGGGCCAAACGGGCGACTACACCATAGGCATAAAAACGGTTGGGCGCGGTATCTGGCTCACCCGCACAATCGGGCAGCGAGCATGGGGTGTCGAATGCAAGCGGAACAAATTGCATGCCGGGCGCATTAAGGTTTTCATCAATGCCACGCCCGGTGTGTACGCGATAAAAACCACCGACGACATAGCGATCCATCATATACACCACTGGCTCAGCTACGGCATCGTTAATGCTCTCAAAGGTATAAACGCCCTCCTGAATAATCACCTCAGAGACTTGCAGGCCTTCTTTGACGACAGACATTTTATTGCGCTGCTTGCGGTTCAGGTCGCGCACATCATCCGGGCTCTTCACTGTCATAATGCCCATGCCGTAGGTGCCAGCATCGGCTTTAGCGATGACAAAGGGTTGTTGATCTACGCCATATTCCTGATATTTGGCACGGATTTTAGTGAGCAACCCTTCAACCTTGGCAGCCAGACAGTCTTCACCAACACGCGCGTGAAAATCAATTTCACCACAGGTCTCAAAGTAAGGGTTGAGTAGCCATTCATCAATTTCGAGCAATTGTGCAAATTCAGCTGTTACGCGGTTGTAGGCCGAAAAATGCTGTGATTTGCGACGTGTTGCCCAGCCCGCGTGTAGTGGTGGAATGACGGTCTGTTCCAGGTTTCGCAAGATCTCTGGAACGCCGGCGGAAAGATCGTTATTCAACAGCACGGCACAGCTATCAAATCCGTCAAGCACCAAACGATTGCCTCGGCGTTGCACGGGTTCCAGCAAAATGCTATTGCCGTCATGAGTTTCCAGTGATGTGGGCGCAGTGATTTCCGGATTCAGGCTGCCAATCCGCACTTCAAGTCCGGCCTGGCGCAGGATATTAGCCAGCGCTGCTACGTTGCTCAGGTAATAGGTATTGCGCGTGTGGTTCTCGGGAATCAGTAATAATCGACGTGCTTCAGGGCAGACTTTTTCTATCGCAGTCATGGCGGCCTGTACGCACAGCGGCAAGAATGCGGGGTTTAGATTATTAAACCCGCCCGGAAACAAGTTGGTATCGACCGGTGCTAATTTGAACCCGGCATTGCGCAAATCCACCGATGCGTAGAACGGCGTAGCATATTCCAGCCACTGTGTGCGAAACCAGTGCTCGATATTCGGCATAGCGCTTAACATGCGCTTTTCGAGTGCTAATAGTGGGCCATTGAGCGCAGTGGTGAGATGAGGAACCATGACAAATTTCAGGAAATTGATGCTATGGATTTTAGCCTAGTTGCAAGGCTTGAGTGTGAAAAAAAGCGGGCACCGAAGTGCCCGCCTGATTGCCAAACGCTACCTAATCAAACTTAATAGTTATAAGCACGTTCACCATGCTCAGTGGTGTCCAGGCCTTCGCGCTCGGATTCTTCACTAACACGTAAGCCAATCAACAGATCGACCACCTTGTAGCAAATGAATGCAACCACGCCAGACCAGATAAGTGCGGTTAGCACGGCTTGTGCCTGGATCCACACTTGCGCACCGATTTCAGTATCAATGACTTTATTGTTGACATAATCAATGATGCCAGTGCCGCCCATTGACCAGGTATTGAATACACCGGTGAGCAGAGCGCCAAGAATACCGCCGATGCCATGTATGCCAAATACATCCAGCGCATCATCCGCACCAAGCAGCTTCTTCAGGCCAGTGACACCCCAGAAGCAAACGAAACCTGCCAGCAGGCCAATGACCAAGCCACCGCCAACACCCACCCACCCGCAGGCTGGCGTAATGGCAACCAAGCCAGCTACAGCACCTGAAGCTGCGCCTAGCATGGAAGGTTTACCCTTCCAGTTCCATTCGGCGGATATCCAGGCAAGAGCAGCGGCTGCAGTGGCGTTCAAGGTGTTAATGAATGCCAAGGTTGCGGTACCACCAGCTTCCAGCGCAGATCCTGCGTTAAAGCCGAACCAACCCACCCACAGCAACGAAGCGCCTATCATGGTCATGGTCAGGCTGTGTGGCGTGAAAGGCTCTTTGCCGTAACCAACACGTTTGCCAATCACATATGCACCCACCAGGCCAGCAATACCCGCATTGATATGCACCACGGTACCGCCAGCAAAGTCCAGCGTGCCTTTTTGGAACAACCAGCCAGAGGCGGCTACAGCGGCTGCGCCTGCATCAGCATCGGTAAAGGCATCCGGGCCAGGCCAGAACCATACCATATGTGCAATTGGTATATAAGCAAAAGTAAACCACAAGGCAGAGAACAGCAGCACGGCCGAGAATTTCATACGCTCAGCAAAAGCGCCAACTGTCAGCGCTACGGTGATTGCTGCAAAAGTTGCCTGGAATGCTACAAATACAAACTCGGGTATATACACTCCCTTGCTGAAGGTTGCGGCGTTGGCCACGCTGCCATCCATGGGGTTGAATATGCCTTTCAGGAACAGCCGATCAAAGCCGCCAAAAAACGGACTGGTGGCTCCACTGCCCTGGGTAAAGGTAAGCGAGTAGCCATAAATTGTCCACAAGATAGTAATTAGAGCAAATATTGAAAATATCTGCATGAGTAGCGACAGCATGTTCTTGCTACGCACCATGCCACCATAGAACAGTGCCAGCCCCGGAATAGACATCATAATCACCAACAAAGTAGCGACGATCATCCAGGAAGTATCCCCTTTATTGGGGGTAGGTGCTGCTACAGGGGCTGCTGCTTCGGCAGGTGCCGCCGGCGCAGGTGCTGCATCAGCTGCAACTTCTGTTGCTGCTGGCATTGCATCATCGGCGAAGCTTGTACCACTGACGCCTAGCATGCCCAAGCCTAAAACGCTTGATAAAAGAACGATAGATAGAATTTTTTTCATGATTTTCCCCTTAAAGCGCATCTGGGCCGGTTTCACCGGTACGGATGCGATGGACTTGCTCGAGATTAAAGATAAAAATCTTGCCATCACCAATCTTGCCGGTAGCAGCAGATTTTTCGATGGTTTCGATCACTTGGTCGAGCATATCATTTTTAATAGCGACTTCCAGCTTAACTTTTGGCAGAAAATCGACGACATATTCAGCGCCACGGTAAAGCTCGGTGTGGCCTTTTTGACGCCCAAAACCTTTGACTTCAGTAACAGTGATA
The DNA here is from genome assembly GCA_038924905.1 of Methylophilaceae bacterium. Taxonomy (GTDB): domain Bacteria; phylum Pseudomonadota; class Gammaproteobacteria; order Burkholderiales; family Methylophilaceae; genus JBCKUK01. The sequence goes on from JBCKUK010000001.1 coordinate 32,262, forward strand.
CCCTGCACGCCAATGGCGGAAAGAGCCTCCCGTACCTCGTCAAGCTTGAACGGCTTGATGATTGCGGATACGAATTTCATTTTCATGATGTCTCCTGATGAGTGTTGTTTAGGTAATGAGACAGGTTGCTTGTCTGCCCCATTACTGCCCTGCTAAATCCAATCAAACATTGACTAGAAGATTTTTTGTACAAACACGGTGAAAGTACTATCGCCGATGTTATCGCCAAGATAGATATAGCCCTTGTCTTTGGCATTGGTGTCGGTCCAGTAACCACCCAGATTGACGCCATTGCTCCAGGACTTGGTCAGACCAATTTTGTAATCAGAGTAAGTATAGAAGTCATCGTTATCAGTGCCACCAGACGCACCATCAAATTCTTGATGACCAATATGCAAGTTAGCAGTGAAACCACTTTCGCCAATTGGGATATTGGCATTCAGCTCAGCGTAGTAAGTGCCATCCGCATCTGCTGCACCAAAAGTATCACCAACGGAATATGAAAGTTTGGCTTGGAGCCATTTGTAAGATAGTGCGCCATAGACCTCAAGCGTATAAGGATCGTCAAAGTTGCCATTAGCGCGGCCAGCATCAGTTTTAGAGCCTGGATAGATGTAGTTTAAGAGACCTACGTCATAACCGATGCCAGTTTCACCGATGGTATTGCGATAACCACCATAGATGTCCAGCTCGAGGCTGGAGCCGTCATAGTTGGGGCCATCTTCCAGCCAGCTGATGTTGGAAGCCCAGGCACCCAGGTAAAACCCGCTGGAATGCGAGTAATCAACACCACCTTGAATGGCAGGCTTGGTATCAGTTTGGGTTAAACCGCGGAAGATGTATTGGCTGTAAAGACCAAGGTTATAAGAGAATGTGTGCGGCGAGGCTGGCTCGGCGGGTGCAGCTACAGGCGCCGTGGCGGGAGCCGTTCCCTTTTCTTCGGGATGAGAATGCTTGTCGACTGCCGCGTCTTCAGCCATCGCCGCCATCGGCAACGTGAAAGCGCCAACCACAGCAGCTAGTAATAGCGATTTACGCATGGCATTTCCTTTCAAATGAAAAATTAAACAAACCAAATCTAACAACGAGATATTAAGCAACACTCATGCCATAAAGACAAAACAATTAAAAACATGAAGTTACGATACTAAAATAAACATTTATATGAAGAAATGATATTATCTAATTGTTTATAAATGATTATTGCACTTTAATGGTGCACTTTATATTAAGTGAATGCACCAAAAACCTGCTAAACTGGCCTGAAGTTTTAGGAGAAACCCATGATTAACTCACAATTTATTGAAGATTTATCTTCAAAAATCAAAGAGCTGGCCAAAAATAGCCCAGCCGCAGATATGGAAAAGAATTTCCGTGCACTGTTACAGGGCGCATTCACCAAATTGGGGCTTGTCTCACGCGAGGAATTTGATATACAGACTGATGTATTGCGGCGCACGCGTGAAAAGCTGGATAAGCTTCAAACTAAATTAACCAAAATTGAATCCATGTTGCAAAAGAGCAACAAAAAATGAGTCTCGCGGTTCTTCATAGCCGTGCGCTGGCGGGCATGGATGCCCCTGAGGTAATGGTGGAAGTACACTTGGCTAATGGCTTGCCCAGCTTTACTATTGTCGGCTTACCCGAGGCCGAAGTTAAAGAAAGCAAAGACCGTGTGCGTGCTGCATTGCAAACCGCGCAGTTTGAATTTCCTGCCCGCCGTATTACGGTGAATCTGGCACCTGCAGATTTACCAAAAGAAAGCGGTCGCTATGATTTGCCAATCGCCCTGGGCATATTGGCGGCATCGGGGCAGATTCCCAAAGAACCATTAAGCAGATATGAAATAGCCGGTGAATTGGCGCTGACAGGCGAGCTACGACCTATTCGCGGCGCCTTGGCTATGGCCTATAAAGCCAGCCGCAGCGGGCGCGCATTTATACTGCCCAAAAATAGTGCAGAAGAAGCGGCACTGGTTAAAGATGCAATAATTTTTCCGGCTACTTCGTTGTTAGAGGTTTGCGCGCATTTGAGCGGGCACACGGAATTGGCGCGTTATGAGGCTGGCAATGAAGTCAGCACAATGGCCTACGCTGATTTTAGTGAGGTAAAAGGCCAGTCTTTACCCAAGCGTGCGCTGGAGATTGCCGCTGCTGGCGGACATAGCGTGCTGATGTCCGGCCCCCCAGGGACGGGTAAATCCATGTTGGCCGCACGTTTTGCCGGCATATTGCCAGCGATGACCGAGGCGGAGGCGTTGGAATCAGCCGCCATTCAATCGCTCAATGGCGGGTTTCGCACCGAGCTGTGGCGGCACAGACCTTTTCGTTCCCCGCACCATACCGCTTCAGGTGTGGCGCTGGTGGGTGGTGGTAGTATTCCCAGGCCGGGCGAAATTTCACTGGCACACAACGGCGTTTTGTTTTTGGATGAGCTACCAGAATTTGACCGCAAAGTGCTGGAAGTGCTGCGCGAGCCTTTGGAGTCTGGCCGTATCACGATTTCCCGTGCGGCGAGGCAGGCAGATTTCCCCGCCAGCTTTCAGTTGCTGGCCGCGATGAATCCTTGCCCTTGCGGTTACCTTGGCCATTACAATAATAAATGTCGTTGTACGCCGGATCAGGTATCACGTTACCGTTCAAAGATTTCTGGACCGTTGCTGGACCGTATTGATTTGCATATTGAGGTGCCCGCGCTGAAAGAAGATGAGCTGACCGCCAGCCATGCCGGCGAAGCTAGCACTAGTATTCGTGAACGCGTTGAACGGGCACGTAAAATTCAAATCGAACGTCAGGGCAAAGCAAATTTTCTGCTTGGCAGTAAAGAAGTTGATAAATTTTGTGCGCCGGATGACGCCGGCATGGCCTTATTGAAACAGGCCATTAGTCGGCTCAGTCTTTCTGCACGTGCTTATCACCGTATTTTGAAAGTAGCGCGCTCTATCGCTGATTTGGCCGGTGTAGATATGATCAAGTCAGTGCATATTGCAGAAGCGGTGCAATACAGAAGGTTTGAAATATGATTTTCAAATGGAATGACTATGCACGCACTGGATAGCTGGCAAGAAGAAATGCGCTCGGCCTATCTGTATAAGATAATTGCCAGCCAGGAAAAAGTAGCATCGCGCCAGAAGCTATTTTCCCAGCTCGCCCTTGAGGCCGAAAGTCAGGCGGGAATTTGGGCGACTGAGGCACAAAAGACGGGGCATCAAGCGCCGAAAACTTATGTGCCAGAAACTCGCACCAAAATCGTGGCATGGCTGATTAATGGCATGGGTGCACAGAACATTAAACCTGTTCTGGCAGCGATTAAAATTCGAGGGCTATCCGCTTATTCCAACAAGCGTGCGATTGGCCATCATCCGGTACCCACATCGGTTGAAGATGTTGGTGCCAGCCACCGCGGCACAGGTAATAGTGGTGGCTTGCGCGCCGCAGTGTTTGGTGTGAATGATGGCTTGGTGTCCATTGCCTGCCTGGTTATGGGGGTGGCGGGCGCGGCAAGTAGCAACAGCGTGATACTGCTTACAGGCGTTGCAGGCCTCCTGGCCGGAGCATTTTCGATGGCGGCAGGCGAGTACATTTCCATGCGCTCGCAACGCGAAATGTTTGAGTATCAGATTGGCCTTGAACGTGACGAGTTGGCGCAATATCCTGAAGAAGAAGCTGGGGAGCTGGCTTTGATATATGTTGCACGCGGAATGGCAGAAGATGAAGCGAAGGCCTTGGCGCAGCACATGATAGCCGACCCGGAGCTTGGCCTTGATACGATGGCACGAGAAGAGTTGGGACTTAATCCGGATGAGCTTGGCTCACCTTGGACGGCGGCACTCTCATCATTTTTTGCCTTCACGGTGGGTGGCGTCATTCCCATGCTGCCATATCTGTTTGCATTCCCGCACGCATTGCAAATAGCTATCGCATTTACCGCGCTGGCGTTGTTTGGCGTAGGCGCAGTGCTGTCGCTGTTTACTGGCCGCGCTGCGCTATGGGGCGGTTTGCGTATGTTGTTGATTGGCGGATCGGCCGGAGTGCTGACTTACAGCATAGGCAATTTGCTGGGCGCCAATCTAGCCTAAAGCAACCGGGCTTAAAGAAAGTGCGACATGAAACAAGACGTCATTTCCTCTACTGAAATTCTCCTGCGCGATTTGTTATCTCGCCGCATCCTCATTCTGGACGGCGCAATGGGGACGATGATTCAGCAGCACAAGCTGACAGAGCAGGATTATCGGGGTGAACGTTTTAAAGATTTTTCTGCGCCTGCTGGCGCGCGCGAGCTACTCGTTAAAGGCAACAATGAATTGCTGACGTTGACGCAGCCGCACATTATTCAAGAGATTCACGGGCAGTACCTGGCTGCTGGCGCCGACATTATCGAGACCAATACTTTTGGTGCTACCCGCGTTGCGCAGGACGATTACCACATGGCGCATCTCGCCTATGAGATGAACGTGGCAGCAGCCAAAATTGCGCGCGCCGCCTGCGACAAATATTCCAGCGCCGACAAACCACGCTTCGTTGCCGGCGCGCTGGGACCTACACCCAAAACCGCGTCTATTTCACCGGACGTCAGCGACCCCGCCGCGCGCAATATCACCTTTGACCAATTAGCTGCGGCCTATCTGGAGCAGACGCGCGGCCTGGTCGAGGGCGGTGTCGATATCCTCATGGTCGAAACCATTTTTGATACGCTCAATTGCAAGGCGGCGCTGTTTGCCATTGACACTTTCTTTGAAGGCCTTTATTCGGGGAAACCAGGCAAGCGTTTGCCCATCATGATTTCCGGCACGGTCACCGATGCTTCCGGCCGCGTCCTGTCCGGCCAGACTGTGCCCGCTTTCTGGAATTCGGTACGTCATGCCAAACCGCTGACCATTGGCCTCAACTGTGCACTCGGTGCCGCGTTGATGCGCCCATACGCGGAGGAGCTATCGCAAATCGCCGATACGTTTGTGTGTATCTACCCCAATGCCGGCTTGCCCAACCCGATGTCTGACACCGGCTTTGATGAAACGCCAAACGTGACTTCATCGCTGCTGAAGGAGTTTGCCGAGAGCGGCTTTGTCAACATTGCCGGTGGCTGCTGCGGGACGACGCCAGCACATATCCAGGCGATTGCCGCTGAGGTGAAGTCAATTGCGCCACGTAAAGTGCCTGAGATTCCCCGCGCAACCAGACTCTCGGGTCTGGAACCATTCACTATTAATGACGACTCGTTGTTTGTTAATGTCGGTGAGCGTACCAACGTAACCGGCTCCAAAGCCTTTGCCCGCATGATTTTGAATGGGCAATATGACGAGGCACTGGTTGTTGCGCGTCAGCAGGTCGAAAACGGCGCCCAAGTCATCGATATCAACATGGATGAAGGCATGCTGGATGCAGTCGCCGCCATGACGCATTTCTTGAACCTGATTGCGTCCGAGCCTGACATTGCGCGCGTGCCTGTCATGATCGATTCTTCCAAGTGGTCGGTGATTGAAGCCGGTCTGAAATGCGTGCAGGGCAAATCCATCGTCAACTCGATTTCGATGAAAGAAGGCGAACAGGAATTTCTGCGCCAGGCCAGGCTGTGCCGACGTTACGGGTCAGCGGTAATCGTCATGGCCTTCGATGAACAAGGCCAGGCCGACACTTTCGAGCGCAAGACCGAGATTTGCGAGAGGGCATACCGCCTGCTGGCAGGTGACCCAAACCGATTCAAGGCTGGGATGGATGCAAGGCAGCAAGGACGAGATGACGAGATAGTACTTGAGGGTGTACAGCGAGGAAGCGAGGACGAAGCTAACGCCGCAGACGCTCAGTATGGAATCGGTTTTCCGCCAGAAGATATTATTTTTGATCCTAATATCTTCGCCATCGCCACCGGTATTGAAGAGCATAACAACTACGCGGTGGACTTCATCAACGCCACGCGCTGGATACGTGAGAACCTGCCTTACGCAAAAGTTTCCGGCGGCGTGTCCAACGTGAGCTTCAGTTTCCGCGGCAATGATCCGGCGCGCGAAGCGATCCACACCGTATTTCTCTATCACGCCATTCAAGCAGGCATGACCATGGGCATCGTCAACGCCGGCATGATGGGTGTGTATGACGACCTGCCAGCTGAATTGAAGGAAAGAGTTGAAGACGTTGTATTGAATCGCCGCCCGGACGCCACCGAGCGCATGATTGAAATCGCCGGCACGCTGACCGCTGGCGGCGAGAAAGAAGCGTCCATACTGGAATGGCGTGGCACGCCGGAGAACCCAGTAGCGGTGCAAAAGCGCCTGACCCACGCCATGGTGCATGGCATCACCGACTATATCGTTGAGGATACCGAAGAGGCGCGGCAGGAAATCATGAATAACGGCGGTCGCCCGATCAACGTCATCGAAGGCCCGTTGATGGACGGCATGAATGTGGTTGGTGATTTGTTTGGGCAAGGCAAAATGTTCTTGCCGCAGGTGGTGAAATCAGCGCGAGTGATGAAGCAGGCTGTGGCGCACTTGATTCCATTCATTGAAGAAGAAAAACTGCAGGAAGAACAGAAAACTGGTGTTAAAGCCAAGCCCAAAGGCAAAGTGGTGATTGCGACCGTCAAAGGTGATGTGCACGATATCGGCAAGAACATTGTGTCTGTGGTGTTGCAGTGCAATAACTTTGAGGTGGTCAATATGGGCGTGATGGTGCCGGCGGCAGAGATTCTGGCGCTGGCCAAGGCCGAGAATGCCGATATCATCGGGCTTTCAGGCCTTATCACGCCATCATTGGAAGAGATGGCGCATGTCGCTCGCGAAATGCAGCGTGACCCGTATTTTCTTGGCCTGAAAATGCCATTGTTAATAGGCGGAGCAACTACCTCGCGGGTGCATACAGCGGTCAAAATCGCCCCGCATTACGAAGGGCCTGTGATTTATGTTGCCGATGCATCGCGCTCGGTATCGGTGATGCAATCGCTACTGACGCCGGAACAACGCGATGCCTATATCGAAGAAATTGCAGCAGATTACGACAAGGCGCGTACCCAGCATGCCAACAAAAAAGGCACGCCAATGCTATCGTTGGCCGATGCGCGTGCGAACAAGGCAAAACTGGAATTTACCGGCAAGAATGCACCAATCAAACCCAAATTCATTGGCCGTCGTACGCTCGAAAATATTGATCTTGCGACCATCGCAGAATACATAGACTGGAGTCCGTTCTTTCAGACCTGGGATTTGGCGGGTGCCTATCCGGCAATTCTGAAAGACGCCGTGGTTGGCGAGGCGGCGAGCAAGCTGCTCGCCGAAGGCCAGGCGATGCTGAAAAAAATCATCGAAAGCCGCTGGTTCACAGCCAACGGTGTGGTAGCGTTATTGCCGGCCAACAGCGTCAGCGATGATGACATCGAGATTTATACCGACGAGAGTCGCAGCACGGTGGCATTCACCTACTATGGCCTGCGTCAGCAAACCGTAAAGCCGGTGATTGATGGTGTGCCGCGCCCCAATCAATGCCTGGCCGATTTTATCGCGCCAAAGTTTGTTGATGGAAAGCCTTCTGGCGTTGCTGATTACATCGGCATGTTTGCCGTCACCGCCGGCCTTGGTATTGAGAAGCACATAAAGCGTTTTATGGATACCCATGACGACTACGGCAGCATTATGCTTAAATCACTGGCAGACCGCTTGGCCGAAGCCTTTACCGAATATTTGCACGAACGGATGCGCACCGATTTGTGGGGCTATGCGGTGGCTGAACATTTGGGCAAAGAAGCGCTGATCAAGGAAAGCTATCAGGGCATACGTCCGGCGCCTGGCTACCCTGCTTGCCCGGATCATACGGTGAAGGCAGACATGTTCAAACTGCTGCAGTGTGATGAGATTGGCATGGAATTAACTGAATCCTTTGCCATGTCTCCCGCTGCGTCGGTTTCGGGTTTTTACTTTGCCCATGCAGAATCAAGATATTTCAGTGTCGATAAGATAGCTGAAGACCAGTTAAACGATATGGCTACAAGGCGAGGATTACCCAAAGAATATTTGGAGCGTTGGCTGGCGCCGAATCTGTCTTAAGATATCCTTGAATTGTTCCTTTCCCTACGCAGGGGAAGGCTGGGAGGCGCCCATGAATTATTCCTTCCCCCTTGCGGAGGGGGAGGGAAGTTAATCGGAGATTTTGTTAAGATAATTCAATAAAAAGTGCTTATAAACTAGGAGTTTGCTACAATTATTTAACTAATCACTTTAGAGGCGCCCTTTAGTTTTGATATGCACATTCATATTTTAGGCATTTGCGGCACGTTTATGGGCAGCATTGCTGTTCTGGCTAAGCAGGCTGGTCATAAAGTCACTGGATGTGACACCAATGTCTATCCGCCGATGAGTACGCAGCTTGAGGCGCATGGGATAGAGCTGATTGAGGGTTTTTCTCCCGAACAAATCAAGCTTAACCCGGATGTTTACGTCATCGGCAATGTGGTGTCGCGTGGCAACCCGTTGATGGAGGAAATCCTTAATCGTGGTTTACCCTATATTTCCGGCCCGCAGTGGCTGGCCGAGAGTGTGCTGCAAGGCAAATGGGTGCTGGCGGTTGCCGGCACGCACGGTAAAACTACAACGGCTTCCATGTTGGCCTGGATACTCGAATACGCAGGTTTTGCGCCAGGGTTCCTGATTGGTGGCGTGCCGCAAAATTTTGATATTTCGGCGCGTTTGCCTGGCACAACTAAACAAGATGCAAAAAGTAAATCACCCTTCTTTGTGATTGAGGCAGACGAATACGACACAGCGTTTTTTGATAAACGCTCCAAGTTTGTGCATTACCGCCCACGCACTGCCGTCCTGAATAATCTTGAATTTGATCACGCGGATATTTTTGCCGACCTTGCCGCTATCGAGACCCAGTTTCACCACTTGGTGCGCACCGTCCCGGACAATGGCCTGATTGTCAGCAATGGCAAACAGGATAGTCTCAAGCGCGTTATTGCTCGCGGTTGCTGGACCCCGGTTGAGTTGTTTGGCGATGAAAGCAATTGGCAGGCGACCGATGAAGCTGCTGATGGCAGTTTCAGCGTGACATTAAACGGCAAGCATCAAGGCCATGTGCAATGGGAATTACTAGGTGAGCACAATCGTATGAACGCCTTGGCTGCACTAGCAGCAGCGCGCCACGTGGGCGTGTCCGTAGCTGTTGGCATTGCGGCTTTGGGCGAATTTAAAAATGTAAAACGCCGCATGGAAGTGCGAGGTGTGGTGAACGGCATCACTGTCTACGATGATTTCGCACACCATCCAACCGCTATCGCCACTACAGTTGCTGGATTGCGTTCCAAAGTAGGCCGCGCGAAAATTATCGTCGTGCTTGAGCCGCGTTCTAATACCATGAAATTGGGTGTGATGAAAAATGCGCTTCCAGCGAGCTTGGTGGATGCCGATAAAGTATATTGCTATGGCGCAAACCTGGGTTGGGATGCTGCCGAGGCGCTCGCACCAATGAAGGCCAAAGCGGCGGTATTTGACGATTTAACGCAGCTGGTGGAAGCTGTAGTGCATGAAGCAAAATCCGGTGACCAGGTGCTGGTGATGAGTAATGGCAGTTTTGGAGGCGTTCATCAAAAACTTTTGGCAAGGCTAGCGGCTTGAATTTATCCGCCTTACAATTACAGGGCAGCATGAAACCTCTTCAGTATCCGAAATTACTCGAACTTGGAAAATCCATTGACCCCTTAGGCATTACATTGCTGGCCTCGGCAGTGTTACACTTGGTGGTGATTGTTGCCGTGAATTTTGAGCCGCCCAAACTGAAGTTTTTCAAAGACAAGATGCCGCCTTTGGAGATAGTGTTAGTCAACGCCAAGACTGAAACTGCGCCGACCAAGGCAGATGCGCTTGCGCAGGCCAACTTGAATCGTGGCGGCAATACCGAAGCCAATCGTAAAATGAAATCGGCGTTGCCAGCGCCAAAAGATAAACCTACTGAAGCTACATTAAAGGCTGCTGAAGCCAAAGAGAAAGCCAAGGCAGAAAAAGCGGAGGCGGCAGCTGAGCGTAAGTGGCAGCGTGTTGCCAAGCTGGAAAAAGAGGCGCAAGAGTTAATGACGCAGGCTCAAGCCAGAAAGAAAATAGAAACCCATCCAGTACAGCAGGCCACGGCGGCGCAGCCAGACAAAGGCCAGCAGGCCGCGGCCGCAAAAGCCATCAGTACGGCGGATATGGTCGCAAACAGTTTGGAGATGGTACGTTTGGAAGCACAGATTTCCAAACAGCAGGATGAATACCAAAAACGCCCCAAGCGCAAGCTTTTAGGCGCTCGCACGCAAGAATACCGCTTTGCAACTTATGTAGAGGCATGGCGATTAAAGGTAGAAAAAATTGGCAACCTGAATTATCCGGAAGCTGCCAAAGATCAAAAACTTTATGGCCGATTGCGCATGACCGTGACAATTAATGCAGATGGCACAATAGAAAACATTGATATCAATCAAAGCTCGGGACATCAAGTACTGGATGATGCAGCTACGCGGATTGTGAGGCTGGCCGGACCTTATACTCCTTTCCCAGAAGATATTCGTAAGGACGTGGATATTCTGGGCATTACGCGTACCTGGACATTTACTAAAGAAGACAGCCTCTCTACTGAGTGATTTCATCCAAAATCAAAAAATTCATTGTCAGCTTCACCTTGCCGTGTGATTTGCACTGTCATCGGCTTGCTTTCGCGACTTTTTTGATTTTGAAATGAAATAAAGGAGCTGTGTGCGATGAACTATTATCAGCACCACGTTTTTTTCTGCCTGAATGTGCGTGACGATGGCGCTGCCTGCTGCACCGATAAAGGCTCAGAGGCGGCGTTTGATTATATGAAATCTCGTGTTAAAGCGCTTAATTTGAATGGCAAGAATAAAGTGCGCATCAACCGCGCAGGCTGTTTTGACCGCTGCGCTGAAGGGCCATTGATGGTCATCTACCCGCAAGCGATCTGGTACACCTTTGTGGATACTGATGACCTTGACGAGATTATCGAATCCCACCTGTTGCAAGGCAAAGTCGTTGAGCGCTTGCTGGCTTAGATATGTGACTTGTATCAAGCAAGCTCTATTTGCCAGCCTTGCCTATATCTTATGCCAAGAATGATTTGTATAAATTAAAGATACTAACTGCTGATATCAAGATGCCAACTAAAACTAGCAGTGTGCGTGCATGCAACTTTCTGCATAGTAAGGCAGCAAACGGCGCAGCAAACAAACCACCCAATACCAGGCCTGCTACGATGGGCCAAGGGCCATCGCCCACCAATATGGAAAAGGTAATTGCGCTGGCAAAGGTTAAGAAAAATTCAGCAAAATTTACAGTACCTATCGTGGCTCTGGGGTCGTGACCAGAACCAACAAGCGTGGTTGTAACTACCGGCCCCCAGCCACCGCCACCCGCAGAATCAACAAAACCACCGAATAGTGCCAATTTGGCAACGTGTCTGGGTTTATGTGTGGCCTGCTTCACCTTGCGGAATATCTTGCTGATAATATAAATCCCCATGATCAACAAGTAGATGGAGATATACGGCTTGAGTATTTTCCCGTCGATGCTCGACAAAAGCACAGCACCTAACACTGCGCCCGTAATGCCCGGGAGGAGCAATCTTAGAAATAAGGATTTGTTCACATTGCCAAGCTTTACGTGTGAAATGCCTGATGCCCCTGTTGTAAATACTTCGGCAATATGTACGCTGGCGCTAGCAACTGCAGGACTTACGCCCGCGGCTAATAAAAATGTGGTGGATGTGATGCCATATGCCATACCTAAGGCACCATCAATGGCTTGAGCAATGAAGCCGACGGCAACAGCGCTCCAGAAGGTTTCGCTTTGCAGTGTCTCAATAATAAGCTTTTCACCCTCAACCATGCCATTTTCAGAGAAGAGCCGCAAAACAAGATAGCCCGTAGCTGCAATTAACATAAAAATAGCAAAGCACATTGCCATTCTTAAAATCGGATGGTCGCTAGGGTGTGAAACAGCCTCTTCAATTGGCGGGATACCAAGCTCTCTATGCTCGGCGTTAATTGAGTTGTCGCTTAAGTCGGGGTCACGGAATTTCAACGAGTCGCTCCGGTAGATATCGAAGCAGACGATATTACGGTATGACAACATTATCTGTAATAATATGTATTTATATCATAATAACTAAATAGCATATATAAAATGGCTGATGATCAGGCTTAATCGCCTGGTAATCAACGTGTTAGGAAAGAAGTTTCTGAATTTGAGTTTTAAGCTTTAGCACGGCAGCCGCATCAGTCGGGTGTGCCAAGGGTTCGCGTTTGCTTTCTCCCCAAATCGGGTTGGGGAAAGTTCTGTCTTTTTCAAACCTTGGAATCACATGCCAATGCAGGTGCGGTGTCTGGTTGCCGAGGCTGGCCAGGTTGATTTTTTCAGGCTGCAGCGTGTCACGTATGGCCTGTTCTACTGTAAACACCACTGCCATCAGGCGCTCACGCTGGTGAGCGTCCAGATCGGTCATTTCCTTGGTGTGGCTGTTCAAAATCACGCGGCAAAATCCGGGGTAATCTGCATCATCCACGCGTACCACACGGCAAAAATTATCCTGCCAAATGAGTTCACCGCCGGGGCTATTGCACAATTCACAAACAGTCATTAAAGTCTCTTGCTAACGGCCCAAGCTCAGCGGCGCGCCGCTTTTGGCGCGTCCCTCTCGAATGCGGCGTTAGACATATAGCAGCGCAATGCTACGACTATGTGCCTGGCCCCGAGCGTCCTGCGAGGGCAACAGGTTCATTTTTTGTACCGCCCCTTCTCGCACCAAACCTTTACTTCTTCCAGTCCAATAGAACGCTGAAATTCAGCTTGCAGAAGCCGCTGCGCTCGTTCGCAACTATAAGCGTTAATCGCCTCGCCGTAATGAGAGTCGAAAGTTGCTTCATGGCCTCGATTAAACTTATCCGAACCCGCGCCCGCATAGAGGGTGTAAACCTCGCTGTCAGGTGTGCCTTTCTCCCCACAGGCTGCCGCGGAAAGCGACATAACAACAACAGCAACCAACTGTGCGTCAGACCATCTCATCATCGCGCTCCTTTTTATTGTGACTCGTTAGCGTTCATATCCCACCGCTACTTCCCCGTCGACACCGGGGCAACATCGCCCATAGTAAATGGGGCCATTGTCAAATTAAATGCCTAACGTGCGGATAAGCATCCTGCCCGTAGGGCAGTGTGTTTCATCGCCGGGTTGTGCTACGCGCTTTGCGCGTGGACGATGAACACACGCTTATCCGCACGTTGTACTGCCGCGCGAAGCGCGGCAGTACAACGTAAAGTAGACCCCAAATAAAATCTTAATTTTTTATCTGGGCTGGTTAATTTATTCATAATATCAACATAAAGGAGTCAGCATCAGTTTATCCTTGCAAACCCACCCCCGCCTCATGGGCAGCCTGGCAAATGGCAACAAATGCTTCTGTATTCAGCGAAGCCGCACCTACCAAGCCTCCATCTATATCAGGCATGGAAAATAGCTTGGCCGCGTTTTTGGCATTCACACTGCCGCCATACAGAATGGTGATATTTTTCGCCACTTCTGGATCATGAACAGCGATATGTCCCCGCAGGAATCTAAGTATGATCTGCGCGTGTTCCGGCGAGGCCGCCTTGCCGGTACCAATCGCCCAGATGGGTTCATAGGCCAGCACACCTTTGGCCAAGCCTTCGACCCCTATCTGTTCAAGCACTGCACTCAATTGTCTGACGGTGACGCTGGCTGTCAGCCCCAGTTCATACTCCTTGAGCGTCTCCCCCATGCAAAAGATGGGTGTCAGCCCGACTTTGGCGGCCTCTTCAAACCGCTCTCCCGATGCATAATCACTCTCGTATCCAACCTGGCGACGCTCGGAATGTCCGATGATGACGTGTGTGCAGCCAAATTCCAACAGCATGCATTGGGATACTGATCCGGTGTGAGCGCCGAATTCGTATCGACTCATATTCTGGCCACCCCATTTGATATGGGTGCCAGTCAGGATGGACTGAGCCTGAAAATGATAGGGATGCGGCAGGCAAACAACAGGGTCGGCGTTATCCAGATGGCGCGTACCGGCCAGCAAGCCTTCCAGAAAATCCTTGTTTTCGGGAATACTGCCGTGCATTTTGCGGTTGGCAACCACCAATTTGTGTTTCATGAAAAATCCTTTTGACTTCGTATAATCTTGAACTGACAGTATTTCTTGCGAGTCAAAGAGGTCAGCATCAATTGATTTCCCTAGCTCAACCCAGCTTGTTGATCTGCATGGTAGCTACTACGCACCATAGGGCCGCAGGCCGCACGGATGAAGCCCATTGCCAAAGCTTGCTGCTCAAACTCTGCAAAGCGCTCCGGCGCAGGGCTAAATGATTTACGGATAAGCTCTTAAGGTCATATTCATGTTTATCTCCTGGGTCATTAATGCGGTTGGGGCAGGATTGCTATTCTCACTTCGACCGCGTGCTCCCGGCGATCGTCGATCAGTGGAATTATTTTGTCGGGGCGTTCGACGCCATCCACCGTCACACGCATCGCACCGCTCTGCGCAGCATCGGCAGCCTGCGTTTGCGACACGGTGATATGGTAGACCGTCTCCCGATACCGGTAGTGCAGCTTGAACGCTTGCCAAGCCACAGGTAAGCAGGGAGTAAAATGCAGTTTATCCACTTCCAGCCTTAAGCCGAGCAGAGATTCCACAATCAGCCGGTACATCCAGCCGGCGGAGCCTGTGTACCAGCTCCATCCCCCGCGGCCGGCATGCGGCGAAACCGCATATACGTCAGCGGCGACGACGTAGGGCTCGATTTTGTAGATCGCCACACCCGCCGCCGATTTTCCATGATTCACCGGATTGATTATGTCAAACAATTCCCACGCGCGCTGGCTGTCGCCCAAGGCGGCAAACGCCATCGCGCTCCAGATTGCGGCATGGGTGTATTGCCCGCCGTTCTCGCGCACGCCGGGAACGTAACCTTTGATGTAGCCCGGTTCCATATCCGATTTGTCGAACGGCGGATCCAGGAGCTGGATCAGCGCCTGATCGTGCCGCACCAGACGCTCATACACGGCGTCCATGCCCATGCGCGAACGCGCAGCATCGCCCGCGCCGGAGAGTACCGACCAGCTTTGCGAGATCGAGTCGATCTGACATTCGACGTTGGCCGCCGATCCCAGCGGGGTGCCGTCGTCGAAGTAAGCGCGGCGGTACCATGCGCCATCCCAGGCGTTTTGCTCGATACGCTGGCGCAGTTGCGCGGCTTCGGTCTGGCACTGTTCGGCAAAGGCCACGTCGCCCTGCCGCTCTGCCAGTTCAGTGAAGCGCGTCAGCACTTCATACAAAAAGAATCCGAGCCAGACGCTTTCACCCTTGCCGTGCAAGCCCACCAGGTTCATGCCGTCGTTCCAGTCCCCGGAGCCGATCAGCGGCAGGCCATGCTCACCAAACGTCAGGCCGTGCCGGATGGCACGCACGCAGTGCGCGTACAAGCTGGCCGACTCGGCGGAGTGTCCTGGCAGATCGTAATACGAGTCGTCCTCGGGGCTGACTGGGCGACCCTCGAGGAAAGGAATAGATTCATCCAGCACGCCGGTATCGCCGGTGCAGAGCACATAGCGGCACACCGCCAGCGGCAGCCAGAGATAATCGTCGGAACAATGGGTGCGCACACCGCGACTCGACGGCGGATGCCACCAATGCTGTACATCCCCTTCCAGAAACTGATGCGCCGCGCACAGCAGCAATTGCTCACGCACGCGTTTCGGCTCGGCGTGGATCAGCGCCATTACGTCTTGCAACTGGTCGCGGAAACCGAAGGCGCCGCCCGATTGATAATAGCCGCTGCGTGCCCACAGACGACAGGCAAGCGTTTGATATACGAGCCAGCCATTGGTCAGCACGTTGAGAGATGGGTCTGGGGTTTCCACCTGGACTGCGCCCAGGGTGCGGTTCCAGTATTGCCACACCGCTTCGAGCGCAGTGTGCGCGGAAGCCGATCCGCGGAAACGGCGCACCAGTTTGCGCGCGTCATCGGCGCCGCGCCTGCCGGCTTGGCCTAGGCGGAAGACGATCTCGCGTTCTTCCCCATCGGCCAAATCGAAGCTCACCTGGATCGCGGCGCAGGGATCCAGTGCCGCCCCCGCCTTGCCGGAAAGCCGCGCGCGCGCCATCGCCGCCGGATTTTTGAGCGAGCCGTTACGTCCGATAAACTCAGCGCGGTCGCAGGTTATCGTGCGGCTTTCCTCATCCACATCGAAGAAAGCAATCCGGTCGGCGAATTCCGTGTTGTAAGGATTGCGCGCGAACAGCGCACCGCTATCGAAATCCACTTCGGTCGTCACATGCATCGTCGATTTCTGTCGCAAATCGCCCAACACCCACTCCACATAGCCAGTCGCGGAGAGCCGCCGCGACCGGCCTGATGCGTTACGCACTTTCAACACCGAGAACTTGACCGCCGCATCCAGGGCCACGTACACCCACAGCTCCGAAACGATGCCTCCTTCGGTATGTTCGAACACGCTGTAGCCGAAACCATGCCGGCTGACATAAGCATTCGCGCCGCGGCAGGGCAGCGGCGTGGGAGACCAGAAATGACCGCTCTCTTCGTCGCGCAGATAAAAAGCTTCGCCGCTCGCATCGGATACCGGATCGTTGTGCCAGGGCGTGAGACGGAACTCGTGCGCGTTATCGCTCCAGGTATAAGCCAGGCCGTTCTCGGAAATGACAGTGCCAAAATGTGGATTCGCCAACACATTCACCCACGGCGCGGGCGTCACTTGCTCGGCCGTAGTGGTAATCACGTACTCGTGCCCATCCGGTGTGAACCCGCCCAGCCCGTTGTGCAGGATAAGATCGCGCTGCGGCAACGCGCTGCTGGCTGGGGGGTCGGCACGGTGGCTTCGGGTCGGCTGGAAGCGTGGCACTTGCATATCCCTCAGGCTACGGCGGTTGATCTGTTCCGCCAGCGTTCCCAGACTGTCGCTGATGATGGCGCGTGCGACCGATTGGAACAGAATGCGGTCTTCGTTCGATATCTGTTCCGCGGATCGCACGAAGATGCCGCCCGGTCGATCTATGACATGCGCTTCGACGCCCGCCGCAATCAAACCGATAATTTTATCCTGGAGCAGTTGCCGGTAACCGGCGCGGTCTTCGTTCCAGATCACCAAGTCCACCGCAAGCCCTTTTAAACGCCAGTAGGCGTGAGCCTGTACCAGTTGACGCACCAATTCGATATTGGCTGCGTCGCCAATCTGCAACAGCACGATGGGCAAGTCGCCGGAAATGGCGTAGCCCCATAAGCCGGATTGCCCACGGCGATTCTGCATCAGAATGCTGGCGTCAGCACGCAGCGAGGCGTTGGCATAGATTACAGAATTGGCCAGGCGTCCGTAGAGTTGCGCGTCGGTCTCGCTGGCATTGAGCTGGCGCAACACCACTTGGGCGTGCGTCCAAGCGAGTTCGAAGACGCGATCCGCGATCCGTCTATCCTGATATTTTTCGATCAGGCTTAATATGGCATCGCGGGTTTCCCCCATACCGCTCACCATATCAATAGTGACCGTTTGTTCCGGGTCGAGCGTGATGGCATAGCGGATGGCGACAATCGGATCCAGCACCGAGCCCTGGCTGCCGGAGAGCGCCCCCGATGACACGCCGCCCAGCGCTTGAGGGTCGGCGACGGTATGGCCGCGCCCGATGAATTGCATACGGTCTGTCTCATAGGACATTGCATCAATGTCCGCCCCATGCGCCACCATCAGGTGAAACATCCACAGTGTTTGCTCGGTGCTCGAGCGCGGCCGACGCGTGCAGAGTATCGCGTGGCGTTGCTCGTCGATCTCGGTCTGCACAAACAGATTGCTGAACGCTGGGTGCATCGCATCCGCGGCGGGCACGGCAAGCACCACTTCAGCGTAGCTCGTTACCGTGATGGTGCGGCGTGTCCAGGAGCGATTGGTGATGTGGACGCGGCGCAGTTCGATGTCGTCTTCCGGTGACACCACGATCTCGGTGTAAGTCTCGAAATCATCATCGCGGCGGCGAAATTCGGCGCGCCCCATGGAGAAAATCACTTCGTAATGCTGCGGCTGTTTCAGTGTCGGCTGATACGCGGTCGACCAGACTTCGCCGCTGCTCTCGTCGCGCAGATAACAGAACGTACCCCAGTGGTCGCAAGTCGTGTCTTCGCGCCAGCGTGTGACGGCGAGATCTTTCCAGCGGCTATAGCCACCGCCGGCGTTGGTGACCATTACGTGATAGCGGCCGTTGGACAATAATTGTACTTCCGGTATCGGCGTGTTGGCACTGTTGAAAACGCGAATCGGCGCTTCCGGGAAACCGGAAGACGGTCGAATGTCGGAAAGTTGGGCCGTGTGCGGCAACAGCGCCATGGCCCTGGGAATCCGCTCCTGGAGCAGCAGCAGGGTCGATTGGAGCAACGGGTCCGACTCGAAGCGCTTCTGCATCGGACGATCCAGCAGCAGATAGGCCAAGGAGAGCAGACTCATCCCCTGGTGATGCGCCATATAAGACCGCACCTTCGTGCTCGATTCCCCGCGTCGTTGACGCGACGGGGTGTAGTCAATGGCTTCATAAAAGCCGAATTTTCCTTCAAGCCTTTCCGCGCTGAGTCGCTGCAGATTCAGGCACGCCTCCTCGGGCGCCACCATCAGCGCCAGCACCGTGGCATACGGTGCAACGACCAAGTCATCGGCGAGTCCGCGTTTGAGTCCCAGACCGGGCACGCCAAATGCCCGGTACTGGTAGTTGAGATGGACGTCGACCAGGTTGTAGCCAGATTCCGACATGCCCCACGGTACGCCGCGCTGCCGCCCATACTCGATCTGCCGCTTCACCGCCGTCTTATAGGTCTGGTCGAGCAGCGTGTTTTCGTACGTCGGCATTACCAGCAACGGCATCAGGTACTCGAACATCGAACCGCTCCACGATAAAAGAACCGGCCCGCCGCCGGCGGTCGTGAGCAGGCGCCCCATGGCAAACCAACTCTCCTGCGGCACTTGTCCCTGCGCTATCGCGACGAATTTGGTCAATCTCACTTCCGAAGCCAGCAGGTCATAGTAACTCGCATCCCGCCGCAGTTCATTCACGTTGTACCCGATCGCCAGCAGACGCGATGCCTTGTCGTACAGGAAGTCATATGCCATGCACGCGAACTCGCCTGATTGCAGGGCAAGCCGTTCGGTAGCCGCAATCCGTTCAGTGGCGCGTTGGCCGGCTTGCGTGACGCATTGTTGAAACTCATGCAGCCACTCGCGTTCTGCGGGCGCCGCCGCAGTGCCGAGCTGCTGCTCGATTGCCGGCAGCAATCCATCCTCGATGCTTGCCAATTCGCGCAGCGTCGGGATTGTGCCGCTATCGGGGTAGTCGCCGAACCCACCCGGCGCAGCCGGCAGCAATAGCCAAGGGGCGAGAAACGTCAGCTCGTCGAGGGTGGCGCGGCATTGCCGGGCTAGCGCCCGCGCCCACCAATTCGCATCGCTCTCGGAAGCCGTCTCAGAGACGACTGTGCTGGCGTGATCCAAGTCCGGGCGGTGCGTGGAATCCTCATCTGCTTCCAGGTACACGCCGGTTTCTGTGCGCCGTATTCCCCCGGCTGATAACTGCGCGCTACCTTTTTCTGACAGATCCTCGGAGACAGCCTCGAGGCTGTCGGAAAATTCCGCCGCGCGTCTCGCCAGCCGGTCGAGGCACTGCCACGCCAGTGCCAGCGTGACTGGTCGGGAACTGCACGCAGACTCGATATCCGCTTGTAATTGGGCGAGCAGGTCCGACTGGGTGCTTCCCGCAGCATCCACCAGAATTCTCAGCGTGTCGTGGAGTCCGTCGAACCAGCGCGCGCCCAGGATCTTGTCATCGGCAAGCGCGAGCAGACCCTGGCGCAAAGTCAGCAGATGACCCGCGAGGTTTCCGCTATCCACCGTCGAAACGTAAGCCGGATGCAGCGGTTTTAGTGATTGCGTGTCGTACCAGTTGTAGAAGTGGCTGCGATGCCGCTCCAGCGTTTGCATGGTGTCGAGGGTATGCGCCGTGCGCTCGATGAGTTGCCCGGCCGGAATATAGCCGAAGTCGTATGCAGTTAAATTCGCGAGGAGCGCCAGCCCCATATTGGTCGGCGAGGTGCGATGTGCAACGGCAGCGCTGCGATACTCCTGATAGTTGTCCGGCGGCAGCCAATGATCTGCCGGACCAACAAAGGTCTCGAAGAACGCCCAGGTTTTGCGCGATATTTTGCGCAGGAAGATGGTCTGCTCAACCGTCAGTCGCGCTACGCGGCGTGCGAGCGGTTGGCCGACCCACCAGGTAATCGCGGGTGAGCCCAGCCACAGCAGCAGGATGGGCCCCGCTACCATGAGTACCGCGGGCTTGAACAGCAGGAGATAGAGCGTTGCGGCAATGGCGATCAGCGGGGCGACCCACATCGTGCGCACGGCGGCGACGAAGTCCGTACGGCTGTTGCGCGTTGCTTCGCCCGATGGACTCCATTCGAGCAGTCGCCTGTGGGTGAACAACATGCTTCCCGCCGTGCGCACGATCGCATCCAAGCTGAAGCAAGCCTCGTAGGGAAGGCATGCCAGGGTAAAGACCGCTTGCGCTAAGCGTTGAGTGGTCGTGTCGAGTGCGGCGGCAAGATGCTGGCTTAACAGCACCTCGCGCGGCTTGTGAAATATTTCCAGAACCGAGGCAATCAAGGGCGGAATCAGGATAATGCCGAGCACCACCAAGGTCCAAAACCAGGGCGATGCAAGCACGGTCCAGCCCAGCAGCAACAGCAGCGTCAATGCCGTCGGCACGAGACTGCGCCGCAGGTTGTCGAACAGTTTCCATTGCGACAGCCACGATAACGGGTTTTTCTGCCGGCGCGCACCAAGACCGGGAATGCGCGGCAGCAGCCATCCCAGCAATTGCCAATCGCCGCGTATCCAGCGATGACGGCGGCTCACGTCCGTACTGTAGTGCGCAGGGTAGTCCTCATACAAATGCACATCGCTCAATAAGCCGGCGCGCGCATAACACCCTTCCAGCAAATCGTGGCTGAGAATCCGGTTCTCAGGAAAGCGCCCATTCAATGCTCGCTCGAACGTATCCACCTCATAGATGCCCTTGCCGATGAATGAGCCTTCGCCGAACACATCTTGGTAGACGTCTGAGATGGCGCGGGTATAGGGGTCGATGCCGGGTTCTCCGCTATGCAATCGCGCATAGCGCGAGCGGTTGGCGCTTTCCAGGCTCACGCTGACGCGCGGCTGAAGAATGCCGTAGCCCTCGCACACGCGCTGCCGCTTTTCATCGTAATGCGCACGATTCAGCGGATGCGCCATGGCGCCCACAAGTTGTCGTGCAACGTCACGCGGGAGCTGCGTATCCGTGTCTAAGGTGATGACGTACTTTACGTTCGCGAGGTAAGTGGTATCACCGGCGATGCGCGAGAAGTGTTCACCGGCATTGCTGTGCGTTTCACCGCGCAGCAATGCATTCAAGTCCGAAAGTTTGCCGCGCTTACGCTCGTAGCCCATCCAAATGCGCTCTTGCGGGTTCCAGCGGCGCGGGCGATGAAAAAGAAAAAACAGGCTCTTTCCCGCAGTGCTATATTTTGCATTCAGCGCCTCGATTCGCGCTTGGGCCAGCCGCAACAGCGGCTCGTCGGCGGCGAGTGTTTCTTCATGCGCGTCTCGAAAATCGGTCAACAGGCCGAAATACAGATTGTCGTCCCGATTCGCCAGAAAACGCACTTCCAGTGCCTCGATCAGATCGTCAACGTTCTGCAGGTCGGTGAGCATCGTCGGCACGACGACCAGCGTCCGCGATTGCGCTGGAATGCCGGCGGAAAAATCCATGCGCGGCAGCGGATGCGGGCGCACTAACAAGCTTGCCAGCCAATTCACCAGGGCGAGCGCCAGCTGACTGGTGGATAGCAGTGCGAGTATGCCTAACAGCACCAGCAACTCATCCGGCACGCCCTGGGCGTGCGCTATTGTCACCAAGCCCGCGTTGAACAGCAGCGTGAGCAGCGCGATTGTGCCGAGATACAGGCCCAATGGGCGTTGCGACCCCATTTTCGCGAGCGTTTCGGCAATAGACGGGCGCACCTGTGCCCTGGTTTCGAGTTCGCGCAAGCCCCGGTCGATCAGGTAGAAGCCGACATGCGCCGCGCATTCGCCGCCATCCGGATGCGCCGTCTGGGCCGCATGCGCAAGTTGGATCGCGCTCCGCGCTACCTCGGCTTCGGAGAGGGAACTCCTCTTCGCAATCTTTTCGATCACATGACGATAGCGGTCGCGGCTGGCAAAATCCATCGCGCCATAGGCGCCGTCCGGATCTTCGCGCAAGGTTCGCTCGACGATACTCATGGTTTCGACGAACTCGCGCCAATCCATCCCCCCCAGAAAGCGCAGACTGCCGACGCTGTTGCTAACGGAAACTTGGTCGGCAGCCTGCTGTTGGTTTCCCGATTGCACCAATTGCTCGATGGTCAGCCCCGACTCGGCCAGCACGTGCTCGATCCAGGTCAGCGGCAACGCCAAAGCGAGGTTTTGTCCTTGCAGCCGGCGCGTAAATTCCGATATGAATGGGGTCGACATCGGCGGGTGCGAGCGCGCCATGTCCGCGATCACCAGCACCAGGCTTTTCGGATCCTTTTCCGCGACCGCCATCATCTGCTCCGCCCACGTGCTTGCGAGGTCGCGGTCGACTCTGCCGGCAGCGATGCGCACGGCAACGCGCCGCAGATTCTCTATCAACGCCAGCCGCAGCATGATGGGGATGGCCCATAACTCGCCCAATTTGAGCGCGCTGACCGTCTGATAGGCCACGACGAAACGGCTAATACTTTCCGCGTCTACCCGCCCATCGCCGTGCGAAATGATCTCCAGCGCGATATCGTACACACGCGGCAATCCGGCCGAAGGGCCGTCCAACAAACGCGGTAATTCCCGGCTGTATCTCTTAGGCAAGTGGCGCTTGGCGGTGCGGAGCTGCTCTTCGACCAGATAGAAGTTATCGAGCAGCCATTCGCTGGCCGGCGTAATCTGCTGATTCGCTTTTACCGCCGCCGTGAGTTGGCCGCAGACGCCGATCAAGACCGCTTCATTCTCCGCCAACCGCGACAGCAGATGATCCTGCTGGCGTTCCTGCGTCAACTTGTGCATAGCCGCGAGACGTTTGCCACGTTGTTCCATCTGATCGGCGCTGAACAATCCCGAGCGCAGCGGCGGCTCATCGAAGGAGCCTTTTAGGGAGATGCCTCCGTCGCGCAAGTGCGCTCTCAACTGGCGCAAATATCGAAAGAAACGAATGTCGCTGGGTTTCATTTAGAGACGCATTTCTTTGCAGGCTTGTCGATTTCTGGATGGGCCGAGGTTGAAGGAAATCGGCTGCTGGCTCTGGTTACTTCTCCGGCTACGGGGTAAGCACGCCGTTTTCGAGATAGGCGGCATCGTAGGTCAATCCGATCCGCGGGGTCGGGCAGGATGAGTTGCTCGTCTTTATCCGTATAGTGCAGTCGGCTGAGCGGATCCTTGATGATGTTGAGCCGCGCCAATTGTTTGTCGGCGGCGCGCGCGCTGGTCCACGGCGTTACCGGGCGGTGCGTACGTGCCAGCATCTCGTTGCGCGCCAGGCTGTATTGTTTCCACTTCTTGAGCGCTTGATCGTCGAGCGCGTTGGGTTTCCATTGCGCGCAAAAAATTCGCAAAAAAATTCTGGGCCAGGTCTTGCATAACCACATTCCCCCGCCTTCTTCACATTTACAAGGGTCATACTTTCGACTTGAATCCACCTCATTTTGCCATCCCTGCTTGCTCATCGGCGTGGTATGAAGATCGAACCATAGGGCCGCAAGCGGCATTGGTGAAGCTCATTGCCAAAGCTTGCTGCTCAAACTCCGCAAAGCGCCCTGGTGTTACAAAGCGGGTGACCGGCAAGTGGTGCGGGCTGGGCTGTAAATACTGGCCGAGCGTGAGCATGGTGACGCCATGATTGCGTAGATCCTGCATCACTTCCAGTATCTCATCATCCGTTTCGCCCAAGCCCAGCATCAGGCCGGATTTGGTGGGCACATCAGGGTGCAGCCTGCCAAAAGCTTTAAGCAGGTTGAGCGAATTTTGATAATCCGCACCGGGGCGGGCTTGTTTGTATAGCCGTGGCACAGTTTCCAGATTGTGGTTCATCACGTCCGGCGGTGCCTGGGTGAGGATTTCTATGGCGCTATCCAATCGCCCACGAAAATCGGGGACCAGCACCTCTACCTTGATATTGGGCGATTTTTCACGCACTGCCTGAATGCAATCGACAAAATGCTGCGCGCCGCCATCACGTAAATCATCCCTATCCACACTGGTAATTACCACGTAGTTAAGCTTCATTGCCGCGATAGTGCGGGCGAGGTTTTCTGGTTCGTTCACATCCGGTGCCAGTGGCTTGCCATGTGCCACATCACAAAATGGACAACGACGAGTGCAAATATCACCCAGAATCATAAAGGTGGCGGTGCCTCCGCTGAAACACTCGCCGATATTGGGGCAAGAAGCTTCTTCGCACACCGTGTGCAGATGATTGTCGCGCAGGATTTGTTTGATTTCCTGAAAGCGGGCAGAATCCGGCACCTTCATGCGTATCCAATCGGGCTTGCGCATGGCGGGCTGAGGCACGATTTTAATCGGGATACGCGCGGTTTTGGCAGCGCCCGTTTCTTTGACGCCGGCCAGCTTGGTGCCCGATTGTCTTTGGGTAGCTAGTTCGCTCATGCGCTCTTCTCAGTCATGCATTCAGTATAGTTTAAATTTGCAGCCAGCTTGCTAATAAACGCTTTACCAGCATCATGTAAGCTAATATTGACGCCCAAATCGCTGGTCTGCGTAACCTCCAGCCCTGGATAACCGCAAGGGTCTATCGCCGCAAACGGGGTTAAATCCATGGCTATATTTAAGGCGAGACCATGATAGCAGCAGTTATTTTTAAGCCTTAAACCCAATGACGCGATTTTTTTGTCACCAACATACACGCCGGGCGCACCAGATTTGACTGTTGCCGTAATGGCGTTTTCTTCCACGCTTTCTTCTAACAGCGAGATGACAGCGTTTCCCATAGCGCTTACCAGCTGGCGTACGCTCAGGCCTTTACGCTTAAGGTCTATCAGCAAGTAAATAACTGCCTGGCCCGGGCCGTGGTAGGTGATTTTTCCACCCCTATCAACAAGTACCAATGGAATATCCTTGCGCTTGGGGTAACGTACATCTTTGCGGTTTAGCCCCAGGGTGTAAACCGCAGGATGCTCGGTGAGCCACAATTCGTCGGCCGTGTTCTGGTTGCGTTTGGCAGTAAACGCCTGCATGGCGTGCCATGTGGTTTCATAGTCGGTCAGGCCGAGCTCACGGATGCGTAGCGTTTGCGGCATGGCCAACCTACAGTGTTATTTTTACCAAGGGGTGCGCAGTCAAGGCGCGGTAAACATCATCGATCTGTGGCCTGGAAGTCACGTGTACGGTGCAGGTCAGGCTGATATATTTGCCACCCGAGCTGGCACGCATTTCTACTTTGCTGGAATCAAAATCCGGCAATTGTGTGTGGATTACAGCGACGATGATTTCGGCAAAATCGTCGCGCATCTCACCCATCACTTTGATGGGAAAGTCGCAGGGAAATTCAATCAGCTCTTCATTCTCACTCATGACTGCTAATCTGTTTCCTGCCGCATGACTTGTTTTTTATAGTCTTGGTATAAGGCATACATTTTATGAAACAGCGGGCCGGGCTTGCCGCTACCCACGGCCTTGCCATCCAGCGAGGTAATTGCCAATATTTCCTTGGTGGAAGAGGTAATCCACAGCTCGTCAGCTGCACGAATGCGCGCTTCATCAAAACAACCAATATTGACCGGGATATTATTAGTCTCGGCGAGCTCCAGCACCAGATTGTAAGTGATGCCGGGCAGCATGTGCGTATCCTTGGGCGGCGCCAGAATCACACCCGCTTCCCCCGCAAATATGTTGCTGGCTGCGCCTTCAGTGAGTATGCCGTCGCGGAACAACACGGTTTCTACCGCGTTAACATCCACCGCCAATTGACGCAGTAGAACATTGGGTAGCAAGGCGATGGCTTTAATGTCGCACCTGTCCCAGCGAATATCTACCGCGCTGACCGCGGCTACACCGTTCTCACATTGTATTTTTGGTGGTGTGACCAAGGGACTACTCATCATAAAAACAGTGGGTGTGACGTTCTTGGGAAAAGCGTGATCACGCGGCGCTACGCCACGTGTGATGTGCAGATAGAGCGATTGGTCGTCAGCCTCGTTTTTGGCAATCAGCGCATGAATCAATGTTTCCCATTCATCCACCGAATGCGGGTTGGTGATGCGCAAACCCGCCAGGCTATGTTGTAAACGATTCAAATGTTCGTGCAGCCTGAAGGCATGGCGCGAATAGACCGGAATGACCTCGTACACACCATCGCCAAAGATAAAGCCACGATCCAGTACCGGCACATAAGCCTGCTCTATGGGTAAAAATTTGCCGTTAAGGTAGACAATCTGGCTCATGGATGGTTATTCAAAGAGGCTACTCAAAAAGCAGTTTGATGTTGTCCCACATACGGCCAAAAATACCGGCAATTTCAATATTTCTGGCGGCTACCAGCTTGCGCTCATCGACGACTTTGCCATCCAGAAAGAATTGAATAGTGCCGATTTCCTGTCCGGCATTGATGGGCGCAATCAGCGGCTGTTTGCTGGACATTTTTGCCTTGATGATGCGGTATGCATCTTTGGGTAGCGTAAGGTATAAATCATCGGCTACGGTCGTAGCCAGCGTGTTTTCGCTGCCCTTCCACACCTTGAGTGTGCTGACAGTCTGCCCGCGCTTAAAGACCAGATGAGATTCGTAAAATTTGAAGCCGTAGTTCAGCAGTTTTTGACTTTCGGTTGCGCGCGAGCTTTCGGAAGGCGCACCCAGAACCACGGATATAAAACGGGTTTTACCACGTTTAGCGGAAGTAATCAGGCAGTAACCTGCACTTTTGGTGTGGCCGGTTTTCATGCCATCAACGTAAGGGTCCAGCCACAACAGGCGATTGCGATTGAGCTGGGTAATTTTGTTGTAGGTGTATTCCTTGATTGAGTACAAACGCTTGTACTCATCGGGAAAGTCGCGAATCAGCGCGGCAGCTAATAAAGACAAATCGAAGGCAGTAGTGTAATGCTGTGGATCGGACAGCCCCGTGGCATTGACGAAATGCGTATTTTTCATGCCGAGGCGCACTGCTTCCTGATTCATCAAGTCGGCAAATGCTTCTTCGGAGCCGGCAATGCCTTCCGCCAGGACGATACTCGCATCGTTACCGGAAATCGCAATCATGCCGTGCTGTAATTCATCTACCGTGACTGGCTGTTTGGGATCAAGAAACATGCAGGAGCCGAGTGAGCCGCCGCAACCAGTACCGCCGCCCTTCAGTGCCTTATTGCTGACCGGCAAAGTCTGGTCTAGCTGTAAATGCCCATTTTTTAAGGCTTTGAATACCAGATAGGCCGTCATCAGCTTGGTGAGCGAGGCTGGCTCCACCCTGCTGGTACCTGCCTGCTCCGCGATAATATGGCTGCTGTTGAAATCGCTTAACAGATAAGATTTAACTGTCAGCGATGGCGGCGGCGGGATATCAGTAGCGTAGACGCTAAATGAGAATATGGCGGATATTAAAAATGCAATTGGAAGTGATAGTTGGCGCATAGAGTTTGATTATTGGTCGATAACGATAGCTTTGGCACCTAGTACTTGCTTGATTCTGACAGCAGCCTTTTCAGCATCTGCACGGCTGGTATAAGGCCCAAGGCGTACACGGTAAATCCCCGCATTATACCAGCTTGCCACATTCACACTGCCCGTATCCCCGTTCTGTGTCATATTTTGCTGCTGCAATTTTTCGCACAAGCGATCCGCGTTGCCTGAATATTTAAAAGCACCAACCTGCACATAGCTGCCGCTGGTTTGCTCGACCGTGATGGGTGTGGGTGCTGCTGTGACTGCCTCTGCAATAGGAGCGGCAGGCGCAGGAGTTGCCGATACTTCTGGCGCTTTGGCTGCCGCTACAAGGGTAGCGGGGCGTGTGTCTATCGCCTCAACTTCTACTTTACCACTGCCTTTTTCCAGCAAACGCAATTTATAAGCAGCGGCATAGGAGAGATCAATCAATCGGTCGCTATGAAACGGCCCTCTATCATTGATGCGCACAATCACTGAGCGGCCATTTTCCGGATTGGTGACGCGCACGTAGCTGGGTAACGGTAGCGTGGTATGCGCGCCGGTCATGCCATACATGTCATACACTTCACCGCTCGAGGTTTTTTGGCCGTGGTAGCGCTTGCCGTACCAGGAAGCAATACCGCTTTGTTTGTAAGGCACGTAACTTGTCATTGGCGTATAGCTGGTTCCTAGTGTGCTGTATGGCCGGTTGGCACGCGCAAGGGGCGCTTCAGCGCGTGGTATGGCATCGGCAATGCCATCAATATTAACGGGCTGGTTGTCACCCGGGCCGTCATCCAGATAATAGCCGCCAGGTTTTGTTGGTGCGGAAGATTCAGTTGCAGCGCCAGATGATTTTGGAGCGGCGCGCTCGGTCGCAGGTTTGTCAGACTTGATAATGCTGCCGCATGCAACCAGAACAAAACTTAGCGCGAGAGGAAGAGCAAAACGAATCAGGTTTATCAAGAAGTCACCAGTTTTTTATGTGTTTGTATACTCATCAAAATACCAAAACCCAACATCAGCGTCACCAGCGACGTGCCGCCGTAGCTGATCAGCGGTAGCGGGATACCAACCACCGGTAAAATGCCGCTGGCCATGCCGATATTGACAAATACATAGGTAAAAAATGTTAGCGTGATACTGCCCGCAAGCAAACGGCAGAAAGTGTTTTGTGCCTGTGCCGCGATGACCAGGCCACGCCCAATAATTAACGAGAAAAGCAGCAATAACAGCAAATTACCCAATAAGCCGAATTCTTCACCAAACACTGCAAAAATAAAATCCGTAGAGCGCTCAGGCAGAAAATCAAGCTGCGCTTGCGTGCCATTCAGCCAACCTTTACCGGCGATGCCGCCAGAACCTAGAGCAATACCGGCCTGTATGGTTTGATAGCCCGCACCAAGCGGGTCTTGGGATGGATCAAATAAAATCTCGATACGTTTGCGCTGATAATCATGCAATAGCGACCACAAAATAGGGGTGAGTGCGCCCATCGCTACGCCAGAACCCAGCAACAGACGCCAGCTCAGCCCCGCCAGGTAAAGCACATAAAAACCGGAGGCGCCGACGAGCAGCGAAGTGCCGAGATCTGGCTGTTGCAAAATGAAAGCTGCCGGAACTGCCAGCAATACCGCGCCTACGGCGTAATCGGAAACGCGCAGGCTGGCTTCACGCCTGGAAAAATACCACGCTAGCAGCATAGGCAGTCCGATTTTCATTAATTCAGAAGGCTGAATGCGCACTATTCCAAAATGTAGCCAGCGTCTGGCACCATGGCTAATTTCTCCAAACAAGGCAACACTCAGCAGCAGCAGCAGGCTTAATACATAGAGTGGCAGTGCAACCCGCTCCAGATGATGGGGCGCAATGTTGGCAGCCAGCCACATTACTGCCAGCGCTACCAGAATATTGACGAATTGCGAGCCGACACGGTCAAAGCTTTCCTCCGAAGCGCTATACAGCACAAAAAGTCCGATCAACAGGGCGAATAAAATACATCCCATGAGAAAGGAGTCGATATGTTTAATCAAATACCTGGTTGGCAATTTAATCATGGGGTTCTTCCAAATCTCCCTCTGTTGGGGCTTCCTCTACCCGATCACCTGCTGGACTTGCTGGTGTTTCAGTCCCCGGAGCCACTGGTATTGGCGACTTGCCAAGCAAATAATAGTCCATTACTTTACGTGCAATTGGCCCTGCTACCGAGCCGCCGTGGCCACCATTTTCGACAATTACAGCAAGCGCAATCTTGGGGGCTTCTGCCGGCGCATAAGCGATGAACAGGGCGTGGTCTCGAAAGCGTTCGCTTACCTTGCTCTCATTATATTTTTCATTTTGTTTGATACCAATTACCTGCGCCGTACCGGTTTTAGCGGCAATTGTATAAGAGCTATCCGCACCTATACTGGCTGCGGTGCCGCCCGGCAAAGTCACATCCACCATACCCTGTTTCACCAAGGCTATATTTTCCGGTTTTAACGAAATTTTATCTGTACTGACAATAGACACCGGACGGCTGATGCCGCTACTTGCTTCCTGAATACTGGCTACAAGATGCGGGCGCATTGCTACGCCATTATTGGCCAAAATTGCTGTGGCATGTGCCAGTTGCAAAGGTGTTACCAGCGTGTAGCCCTGGCCTATGCCTACAATCACAGTTTCGCCCGGATACCATTTTTGTTTAAAACGTCTCCCCTTCCACTCCGGCGTCGGCAGCAACCCTTCTGTTTCTCTCCTGAGATCAATTCCTGTTCTTTGGCCAAATCCAAAGTGACGGACAAAATCAGTGAGATTCTTTATGCCTAAATCCTGGGCCAGGCCATAAAAGAATGTATCGCAAGAAATGGTGATGGCACGTTGTATATCCACTTGACCATGGCCGCCTGGCTTCCAATCCCGATAACGATGCTGGCTACCGGGCAGGATAAAAAATCCCGGGTCGTTAATACTAAACGGCGGCGTGCGTTTGCCAGACTCCAGCCCGGCCATCGCAACAAATGGTTTAAATGTGGAGCCGGGCGGGTAAATACCGCGCAACGGCCGATTGATCAGCGGCTTATCCAAAGATTCATTCAGCGCTTTCCAGTTTTCAGAATTTATGCCAGCTACAAACAGATTCGGGTCAAATGTGGGTTGGCTGACGTAAGCCAGCACCTCTCCGTTACTGGGGTTAATGGCAACCAGGGCGCCACGACGATCACCAAAAGCGTTCTCGGCAATACTTTGTAAATTGCTGTCCACCGATAAAATCAGATTATCGCCAGGCACAGGCGCGGTGCGGGATAGCACGCGCACGGCATGGCCATCTGCATCAATTTCTACTTGCTGAAAGCCGGTAGTGCCATGCAAATTACGTTCGTAATATTGTTCCAGCCCACCTTTGCCAATATGGTCAGAACCTTTGTAATTGGATAGATCGCCTGATGATTCCAGGGAATCGAGATCGTTGTCGTTAATACGGCCAATATAGCCAATGAAGTGCGAGCCTAGCTTGCCTTGTGGGTAGTGGCGAAACAGGCGCGATTTGATATCCACGCCGGGGAAGCGATAGCGATTGACAGCGAAGCGGGCGGCTTCTGCTTCGTTCAAGTGCGTGCGTAGCGACACACTTTCAAAATTATGGCTTTGTCCACGCAGTTTTTTGAAGCGTTTGCGGTCAAGCGAGCTGACTTCTACCAGCTTGCCGACCTCATTAATGGTTTCTTCAACATCTTTTACCTTGGCTGGCGTGATTTCCAACGTGTAAACGAAAAAGTTATGCGCCAGCAAGACCCCGTTGCGGTCAAGTATCAGGCCGCGACTAGGCACAATCGGCACTAACGAAATACGGTTATTTTCCGCCAAAGTTTGATAGTGTTGGTACCTTGCTATTTGCAGGAAAAAGAAACGACTTGTGAGTGCGCCAAAACACAGCAGCACAACAATGGCCGCTACACCCAGCCGCAAGCGGAAATAATATCGTTCGTGTTGATAGTTTTTAAATTCTGAGCGTGGTTTTCTCATGCAGGGAGAATCACCGCAATACGGCGTGCAAGGAACCTGAGTAATGGCCCCTTGTATCAGTTTTTATGAGGAGGAGCATCAACGCCAATACCAGAAAAAATAACCAGTTGCCGGAGCAGGATGCCACTGATACTTGGCAGAAAATAGTCCCAGCCGGGGGCTTCACCCCCTGCAAAAAGTTTGAGCACCAACAGGGTAATCTGGGCCAGCAATAAAAGGGCAAACACATAGCTTGCTTGTTGCCAAATATTAAACAGCGCCAGACGGCGCTGATAAAGCACAGCGAAATATGCAGTGAGTGCGTAGGCCATGGCATTCTGGCCAAAAATACCGCCGCTGGCGAGGTCAACCGCCAGCCCGGCAGCCCAGGCAGTACCAATATTGCAGAGACGCGGAGCGCGTAGTAGCCAGTACAGCACTACCAGTAGCATAAAATCTGGGCGCACTATCAAGCCAAAGCCAGCCCAAGGCAACAGTTGACATAGCAATGCCAACAGCATCGATAAGTAGACTGATTTAAGGCTGGCGGCTTGCATTATTTTTTACCGGAGGGGCGGGTTCCCTGGACTCATTAGCCGCTTTATACGCAGCAACCGCAGGCGCGTTGATGACCGTGCCCACAGGTGTTTCGGCCTTCTGGATGCTGATTAAAAGTATCTGGCGATTATTCTCAATGCCAGCGACTGGCTTGCACACAATATGGGCAAAGGGTGAATCCGGGTTGCGCTCAATCAGCGTAACTTCGGCGACAGCTAAACCAGCTGGGTATATACCGTCAATGCCGGAAGTAACCAATCTGTCGCCTTTGCGAATATCCACATTTGCTGGCAGGTATGGTAAATATATCGTGGTATCACGCCCATGACCGAAGGCGATAGCGCGCAAACCATTGCGTTCAATCTGTACCGGGATTGCCAGCCCCTTATCGGTAATCAGTGTGACTTCGCTACTGAAGGGATAAACTCGAGTAACCTGGCCAATAACACCCGCTGCATCTATCACTGCCTGCCCGGCAACTATATTTTGTCTGGCTCCAAGGTTGACTACCACTTTGTGATTAAAGGGGTCGCGCCCCATATGCAATATTTCGCCCAATCTCGCGGGCTGTGTGATTGATTGAGCAGCGCTTAGCAGATTGCGCAGGTTCTCATTCTCGGTTTCCAGCAATTTAAAGCGTTGCAGCTCCGCTCCTTGTTCCAAGGCTTGTTGGATCAATTGGCGATTTTGGTTGACCAAAGTTTTTTGAGTCACCAAGTATTTTTGTGCTGTTGAATACAATTTGAATGGTGCATTGGCAACCATTTGTAATGGATGTAGCAGCCCCATAAATCCTTGACGGATTTCAACCAGGTAATGCAGGCGCGAGTCGGTCGCCATCAGCGATAAAGACATTGCAGCGAAAAAAACCAGCCGGGCAAAAGGGCTGGGGCCGCGGACGAAGAAGGCTGGAGTTTGGTGATGATCCATGGCGCGAGATATTTTTGTTCGGCCTTATGTCCAGAAAACAGGCCATATTTGATGGCCTGGATGATGAGTGACAATAAAAGTGTGGTAGAGATTACTCAGTGGCAAATACATTGCCCAGTTTGTCCATTTCTTCCAGCGCACGCCCACAGCCCATAACCACGCAGGTTAGCGGGTCTTCCGCCACCATTACCGGCAGACCAGTTTCTTCCACCAATAAACGATCCAGATCGCGCAATAACGCGCCACCGCCAGTGAGTACCATACCCTTTTCGGCAATATCGGCGCCCAGTTCAGGGGGTGTTTGCTCCAGCGCAGATTTTACAGCGCTGACGATGGTATTGAGTGGCTCAGTGAGCGCTTCAAGAATCTCGTTGCTGGAGACGGTAAATTTACGCGGCAAGCCCTCCGCCAAATTACGGCCGATGACCTGCATTTCCAGCACTTCAGAGCCAGGAAAAGCGGAGCCTATCTTCTTTTTAATCAGCTCTGCAGTCGGCTCAGAAATCTGCATACCGTAGTTGCGGCGAATGTAATCAATAATGGCCTGGTCGAATTTGTCACCACCAACGCGTTCCGATTTTGCATACACAATGCCGCCCAGTGAAATTACGCCAACTTCGGTTGTGCCACCGCCAACATCAATCACCATGGAACCGATGGCTTCAGCGATCGGCATGTCGGCACCAATAGCGGCAGCCATCGGCTCTTCGATCAAGAATACCTGTCTGGCACCAGCCATCTCGGCCGATTCCCTGATGGCACGACGTTCTACCTGTGTAGAGCCCACAGGCACACAAATAATGATGCGCGGGCTTAGTGAAAACCAGTGGGATTCGTGTACTTTGCGGATAAAATACTTGAGCATTTGCTCGGTGACAGTGAAATCAGCAATCACGCCGTCTTTCATTGGTCTGATGGCGGTAATATTAGAAGGCGCGCGACCCATCATACCTTTCGCCTCGGTGCCAACAGCCAGTATGGTTTTTTTGCCGGATGGGCCGCCCTCTTGGCGAATGGCGACAACTGAAGGCTCATTCAGCACCACGCCTTTGCCGCGTACGTAAATTAAGGTATTGGTAGTTCCCAAGTCGATGGCAAGGTCATTTGAGAAGTAGTTACTTAGAAAACCAAGCATTATTATTTGTCCCGTACGAGTCGCCACATTTCATGCCGTGGCACAACGTGTCACGACTTAAGATGCACATTAAAGCAAGGTATAATAACCGATATCGCATTAAAATTTAATATTTGGTTAGATAAATGTCTCTCAATATTACAGATGTAAAACGCATTGCACATTTGGCGCGTATAGAGGTTAGCGATTGTGATGTGGAATCCTATCTAACCAAGCTTACAGACATCCTCGGCCTGATCGAACAAATGCAGGCAGTAGATACCACCGGCATCACGCCCATGTCGCATTCGCAGGATGTCACGCAGCGCTTGCGCGAAGATGTTGTGACCGAAACCAATCAGCGTGAATTATTTCAGTCAATCGCTCCGGCTGTGGAAAACGGCTTGTATCTTGTCCCCAAAGTAATTGAGTAATTCCCGCATATGATTAATAGTAGCCTGAAGCAGCTGGCCGCTATGCTTGCCAGCAAACAGATTTCCAGTGTTGAAATGACGCGGGAATTTTTGCAGCGCATCGCACAGCACAACCCTGAAATCAACGCCTTTATAACGCTGGATCAAGACAAAACGCTTGCGCAGGCTGTGGCTGCCGACCAGCGCATTGTGCAGGGCAATGCAACGCCACTTACCGGCATCCCCATCGCGCAGAAGGATATCTTTTGTGCCAAGGGTTGGAAGACTACTTGCGGTTCCAAAATGCTGGCTAATTTCACAGCGCCTTATGATGCCGGTGTGATTGAGCGCTTCGATGCTGCCGGTGCGGTCAATCTGGGTAAAACCAATATGGATGAATTCGCCATGGGCTCGTCCAATGAAACCTCCTATTTTGGGGGTATAAGAAACCCGTGGGATAGCACGCGCGTACCGGGCGGCAGTTCCGGCGGCAGTGCTGCTGCAGTAGCGGCAAGGTTATGTGCGGCTGCTACCGGTACGGATACTGGTGGTTCCATTCGTCAGCCCGCCTCTTTGTGTGGGTTTTCCGGCCTCAAGCCGACTTATGGCCTGGTGTCACGCTACGGTATGATTGCCTTTGCATCAAGTCTGGATCAAGCAGGCCCGATGGCAAAATCCTGCGAAGACATGGCGTTGATGATGAATGTGATGACGGGCTTTGATGAACGTGATTCCACCAGCCTGCAACGCGAAAAAGAAGATTACACCCGCGACCTAAGCAGACCTTTAGCCGGCCTGAAAGTCGGCTTGCCCAAAGAATATTTTGCTGAAGGCCTGGATGCCAGTGTCGGCAAAGTAGTCGATGAAGCCATCGCTCAATATCGCAAACTGGGTGCAGAAATTGTAGAAATCAGCCTGCCCAACACCAAGCTCTCGATCCCGGTGTATTACGTGCTCGCCCCCGCCGAGGCATCGAGCAACCTGTCACGCTATGACGGTGTGCGCTACGGCCATCGCGCAGAAAAATACACCGATTTGCTGGATATGTACTGCAAGAGTCGCGCCGAAGGCTTCGGTGCCGAGGTCAAGCGCCGTATCCTGATTGGCACCTATGTACTCTCCGCTGGTTACTATGATGCCTACTACCTCAAGGCGCAGCAAATTCGCCGCTTGATCGCGCAGGATTTTGCCGAGGCGTTCAAGCAGTGCGACATCATCATGGGACCTACGACACCCTCCACCGCATTTAAAACCGGTGAAAAAGCAGATGATCCGGTCTCCATGTATTTGCAGGATATTTACACCATTGCCGTCAATCTGGCTGGCCTACCCGGCATGAGCATTCCCGCGGGTTTTGCTACCAGTAGTGATGGAAAAGCGCTTCCAGTAGGGCTACAGATTATCGGCAACTATTTTGACGAAGCGCGCATGTTGAACGCCGGTCATGTCTATCAGCAAGCTACCGATTGGCATCTTCAAATGCCCAAAGGAATTGAATAATGGGATGGCCAGGTAACGATTGGGAGGTTGTCATCGGGCTGGAAACGCATACCCAGCTTAAAACCAGATCCAAGATTTTCTCGGGTAGCAGCACGGCCTTTGGTGCTGAGCCTAACACTCAGGCCAATGCGGTGGATATTGCCCTGCCCGGTGTTTTGCCTGTGCTGAACAAAGAAGCTGTGAAGTGTGCAATTAAATTCGGCCTGGCGGTGAATGCTGAAATTGCCCCGCGTTCGGTATTTGCACGTAAGAATTACTTCTACCCCGACTTGCCCAAAGGCTACCAGATCAGCCAGTATGAGCTTCCCGTTATAGGTAAGGGCTCGCTCACTATTCAAGTCGGCGATGAAGAAAAGACTATCCGCATTACGCGTGCGCACCTAGAAGAAGATGCAGGAAAATCGTTACACGGTGATTTTGAAGGCATGACAGGCATAGACCTCAACCGCGCCGGTACGCCGCTGTTGGAGATTGTCACCGAACCGGATATGCGCTCAGCTGCTGAGGCCGTTGCGTATGCCAAAAAATTGCACGAGTTGGTGCAATGGATAGATATTTGCGATGGCAATATGCAGGAAGGCAGTTTCCGCTGTGATGTCAACGTGTCGGTGCGCCCAAAAGGCTCGGACAAACTCGGTACGCGGCGCGAAATCAAGAACCTCAACTCGTTCAAGTTCATGCAACAAGCAATTGAGTATGAAACGCGCTGGCAAATAGAAACGTTGGAAGACGGCGGCACTATTCATCAGGCCACGGTTTTATTTAATCCGGATACCGGCGAAACGCGTGCGATGCGCAGCA
Source organism: Methylophilaceae bacterium (assembly GCA_038924905.1). Taxonomy (GTDB): domain Bacteria; phylum Pseudomonadota; class Gammaproteobacteria; order Burkholderiales; family Methylophilaceae; genus JBCKUK01. The sequence goes on from JBCKUK010000001.1 coordinate 69,307, forward strand.
AGGAAGAAGCCAATGATTATCGCTATTTCCCCGACCCCGATCTGTTGCCGCTGGAGGTAACAAAGGAATATATCGAAGAAGTGAGGCGCGCCATGCCAGAACTACCAGAGGTAAGAAGTGCTCACTTTGAGCATGAATATGGTTTGTCTGCGTACGATGCCGCTACCCTTACTGCAACTGTATCTATGGCGGATTATTTTGAGCAAGCAGCCAAGGTATACAAGGGCGAGCCCAAGCAGCTATCAAACTGGGTGATGGGCAACATTTCAGCCAAGCTCAACGAAGAAGATAAAGATATCAGCGTTTCTCCAGTTTCGCCGGTTCAACTGGCGGGCCTGTTAAAGCGTATCGCTGACAATACTATCTCCAACAAAATGGCCAAAGAAGTATTCGAAGCCATGTGGTCTGGTGAAGGCGATGCTGACGCCATCATCAAGAAAAAAGGCCTGAAGCAGGTGACCGATAGCGGCGCCATTGAAGCCATCGTCGATGAAGTGTTAGCTGCCAACGCCGCTATGGTAGTTGAGTACAAAGGTGGCAGGGAGAAAGCCTTTAATGGCCTGGTAGGTCAGGTGATGAAAGCCAGCAGAGGCAAAGCCAACCCATCACAAGTTAATGAGATTTTGAAAAAAAAGCTCGCCGGTTAGGGTGCTATAACCCGTTTTATTTTTTCACAGGTGCCGGAGAGACGCTGTAGGTGTTGCGGGGGTTGCCGCTACAGGAAGCTTTGGTGCAGCAACGGGGGTAGGTTTTGCCACAGGTGCAACCGGACAGGTGGCGTAACTGCTACGGCTGCCGGTTTTTCTGCCGCCGGCACTGCGGTAGGCGCTAGCTTTGCAGCTACTGCGGGCGTAGCAGGCGCGCGGTTGATGCAGGTGTAATGGCCGTAGTCCCGGCAGTGACAGGCATTGTTGCTGTGGGGACAGGTTTGGCAGCTTCCATTGTGGCACTCGGCGCCGGCGCGGGTGGTGGTGCGTTAGGATTTAGTTTTAACTGAATAAAGCGCTGTTTGTCAGTCTCAAAGCGCTGGCGAGTTGCCTCCATAATCTTTTGTTTCTCCGCAATTTGCGCTTCAACCTTGCCAATTTCGTCCTGTTGTTCCTTTAAACTCTGAGTGATATGGGGGGGAACCGGTTTTTTGCGCTGAACAAACCCATCAGCCAAATTCTTGGAGACTGCCATGCGCTCCTTGACGGTTTCCATGCGCTGATTCAACCCTTCCACCGCAGCTTGATCTGTTTGTAAATTACGGTCGCGCGCTAAATCAAACTCCTGTTCTGTAGTATAGGTGGCAAGCAAGGCGCTATCGTGGCGTTTCTGCTCTATGCTTAACTTGGTTTCTGCTTCGATTAAAGTTTTTGCTTGGGTATTGGTAGTTTTGTTACGCTTGACGGCATGTCCTTGCCGATTTAGCTCGGTACTGTCACGACCAGCATATTGCGGGGGGATACTATCGCCGTAATGCGTAACACCTTTCTCATCCACCCACTTAACAATTCGTCCTTCTGCCCACGATGCGCTGCAAACTAATATCAGCGCGGTGCTGAGCCACAGTTTGGAATGCCATGAATAAGATATTTGCATAAAATCCTACATTTTTTAAGTTTAAGAACCGTATTCGTTACGATACTTTTCTATGGACAGCAAATTGTGTGCCATATTCGGCTGGTTTCTCAAATATACGACTAAAGCTTCTAAGCTGGCAATGCTGCAAACAGAGATGCCACAGGTTTTTTCTACTTCCTGCACAGCGGAAAGCGCCCCTGAACCACGCTCCTGGCGGTCAAGTGCAATTGCCACACCGCAAGGCGTAGCGCCGCTGGCGGTGATTAATGCTACCGATTCGTGTACTGAGGTTCCTGCTGAAATTACGTCGTCGATGATGAGCACTCGACCCTGTAGCGGTGCGCCGATAATGACACCGCCTTCGCCGTGATCTTTTACTTCTTTACGGTTAAAGGCATAGGACACATTGCGACCATTTTTGGCAAATGCGATGACAATACTTGAAACAAGAGGGATGCCTTTATAGGCCGGGCCAAATAGCATATCGAACGCTATACCGGATTTTGCAATTGCGCTAGCGTAAAATTCGCCGAGTTTCATCAGGCTTGCCCCATCGTTAAATAGGCCAGCGTTAAAAAAGTATGGGCTTAGGCGACCCGCCTTGGTTTCAAATTCACCGAAGCGCAGCACCTGCTTTTCGATGGCAAGTTGGATAAACTCCCGAGTATGGTCAGACATAGTTGTTAATAAAGCGAGGTTATGTGTTGCGTATTATATCCGTGAATTTGAATGGTATCCGCTCCGCCGCCAATAAGGGGTTTTATGTGTGGTTAAAAAAGCAGGATGCTGACATCGTCTGCATGCAGGAGCTGAAAGCGCAATTGGCGGATTTGACGCCGGAAATGCTCGCACCACAAGGCTATTATGGCTATTTTCATTACGCCGAGAAAAAAGGTTACAGTGGTGTAGGCATTTATTCTAAAGCCAAGCCAGATACAGTGATTGAGGGTCTGGGTATGGCGGATATTGACGCTGAGGGTAGGTATATTGAGGCGCAGTTTGGCAATCTAAGCGTTATTTCCCTTTATTTGCCATCCGGCTCCAGTGGTGAAGAGCGCCAGGCTTTTAAATTCGATGTAATGGCGCGCTTTATGCCACATCTTGAAGCGCTCAAGGCAAACGGCCGTGATGTAGTCATTTGTGGCGACTGGAATATCGCGCACAAAGAGGAAGATTTGAAAAACTGGAGAGGTAATAAAAAGAATTCCGGCTTTCTGCCTGAAGAGCGCGCCTGGCTGACGGATTTATTTGAACGTGTCAACTGGGTAGATGTCTACCGCCTATTGCATCCAGAGGCTACCGATGCATGCTATACGTGGTGGAGTAACCGTGGGCAGGCTTGGGCGAAAAATGTCGGTTGGCGCATTGACTACCAGATTGCGACGCCAGATATGGCCACTAAAGTGCGCGCCGTTTCAGTCTACAAAGATGAACGTTTTAGTGACCACGCTCCGCTAACGGTAGATTATGACTAAAGTAATGTGCACAAAAGACGTTTGGCGCACTCCTTGAGCTTGCTAGTTATTTTTCGCTCTTTGGTAGGTTTGGATTTTTTTCATGCATGGTAATCACTTGCTACCCAGTGTAAAACCAGAGCCAAATTGGATTATTGACAGTATTTTATGAGGCTGGCCTATTTCTTGCTGCAACAAACTATACTGCGATTAAAATTATCGTCTTAAAAAAGAAATTGGTGCTAATGGATAAACTTTACTATGATGGTAATTTAGTTCCGTCTTTTTGCTCAATTGGGTCGAGATTGACACCACCTGCTGAGTGCGAACTAACGGCGCGGGAGGCACCACTGATGTTGCATCCGTGGCAATTTTCGTCATCTTCACTATTTAACAGACTCCTTTCGGATAAGCGATTCGCATCGCTACGCCCACTTTTCTTTGTAGTTGCAGTTACCCTGCTTGGCGTTTGCGCTGCTTCGTCATCGGCGCATGCGGAAATCAGCGCGCCAGCCGCAATAAGCGATATTTATTCCGATGTGAATATGCGTGTGCAGCTTGCCACCACAAAAGGCGTCAGCAAGCCTTGTGTTGCAGGCGAATGTGCGCTTAATAAAGAGTTCGATCAGCATGTTCAAGCGCTGGGCGCACAGCTTTCGGAAGTTGCTTTTGATGCTTACCCAGATTTAAAAAAGCGCATCAAGCATTTTGATTTTGTCGTTGTCGAAAAGAAAGAGCCAGGCACCATCTCCAACGCAGCTGGTACTATCGTCATTTTTCGCGGCGTACAAGGCCTTGAGCTCGAAGAACAGGCGCTCGCCTTCGTAGTTGCCCGCGAGATGGGCCGGGTGATTGCTGGGTATCATGATCAGAACACAGGAACCAGTATCCTGCTGTCTGTATTAGCCACTGTGCTTTTCCCGGCGTCTGGCATACTTCAAAGTATCAACGGTTCTGCGGCGGCAGCCAATGCCACTTCATCTGCCACAATGGCTTTAGCTACGGCTGCCTCATCAGCAACTTCGTTTGTTGGCTCCAAGATGGTATTGGCAGGTATCAAACCCAAGCAATTACGTGAGGCAGATGCCATAGCCATGCGATTGTTTGAGCCGCTAGACTGGAGCAAGGATGAGCTTATTGGTAGCCTTGAAGCCTGCACCCATATTGACGGGGAGGATGCCTGGCAAAAGGACTTCCGCTATTCCACGGCGCATGTCAGGACGCTAGTGGATGATGAAGAAAAAATGCTCGCTAGCAATGATGTGAAAGTGCAGCCACTTGAGCATACTACCGAGACGGACAAGCCCGTTTTGGTACTAAAGGAGCCCGTTCCAAAAGAGCCTGTCATAGTGGCGAAACATACTCCCAAGGTGAGCAGAGCATCAGAAGTCGCCCCGCTGGCAATCATTGCCAAAGAAGCCACAGATATCGAGGGCGTCGCCAAAAATGAAGTAAATGTTTCACCCGATGTAGCGGTTATGGACGATGTGACAGTGCCAGAGGTCGAAGCTGCAGAAGAGCAGCAAACCCTCGCTGAAGTTGAGGTGGACGAAGGGTTATCGGAAGAATCCCAAACGCCGGATATCGTCAGCGAACAATTGGTTCAAGCGAAGAGACAGGCTATAAGCAAACAGGCCAAGGTTGCGAAAAAGAGCACTCCCAGCCGTACTCTGAATAAGAATGCTGGCAAGAAGATATCCAAAGTGGCAGCCAAAGCGACATCAAAAAAATCCGGGACAAAATTGGCTAAGGCCACAGCCAGCAGTAAACAAAAGAATACTAAAAAACTTTATGCGAGCAAGAGCTCCAAAGCCAATCCCAGCCCGAGTGCCAGTTCCAAGGCTGAAAAGAAGACTGTGTCTGCTAAAGTCAAATCTATCAGTGTTAAACCTGCCCAAGTTGAGGCCAGGTAGATTAGGCTAGGGGAATGGCCGGAGCTGAGGCGTAAAGTCAGGACTGGCGCACTGCGCATCCAGGAAGAGCCTTTCCCTAACCACAAAACGGTAAGCTCAAGGCCTGCAATATCTCACCGTTTTTGCGGTTTTGCACAAAAGTCGCTACCCCCGCATCGCGACCTTTCCATTCTGATTTTAATGTGAGATTTTGTTTTGATGCGCCGTTATCATCCAGTCGGCATGGGCCAAACCATTCGCGTACCACATAGTCGTGATTCAGTACGCGCCCACTATTTTCTCCGGCGTTGACCACACTCTTTAAATTGTTTTCATACACCGCGATAAACACATCGGCATTTTTTCTGTCTTCTGCTTGAATGGTTTGCGCGGATGCTTGCACGGTTATTCCACCAGAGGCGAGCGGCATCAGGTTCAAGCTCAGATTGGCGCGCGCGGGCTATTTTTGTGCTTTAGCGATGTTTTGGTCAAGGCTGGAGCCGCTATGCCAACTGCGGAAATCCCTGCCGCCCAGCATCACCTGCGGCGTATAAACAGTGGCTGACCCCGTGACGCGCGCGGCTTGCCGTTGGCGTTCGCTAAAATCTGGTTTGGCGTAGCGATCCTTCCAGCCGATGTAATCCCAGTAGTCCACATGAAAAGCCAGCGGCACAAGTTTATCTGTGCCAACACCAGAGCTCTCAATATTGCTCAGCCATTGGTCGGCTGGCGGGCAGCTGCTACAGCCTTCCGAAGTATATAGCTCCAATAACGATGCAGTTTGTGCCCTACTTTTTGCGGAACAATCTCCAAGCGCAGGCAGGCTTGCTGAAATTAGTGTTAGTAGTATTAATATGCGCATCTGTTCTCTCCCATGGCCAGATAATTACTTAGTCGAAAGATTTACTTCTAACTTACACTTTTTCAACTCATAACCGGGCTCCAGCATTTATAATCACCAGCAATAAGTTTAAAGGCTGCCCCTATTTATACGCCCTCAGGCTGTAGTTTATCTATGAATGCCTATTTAGAAATTTTCCGTAGCCGCCGTGTGGCGGTTGTTTTCCTGCTGGGATTTGCCTCCGGCTTACCTCTAGCCCTTACTGGCGGGACGCTACAAGCCTGGATGACAGTTTCCGGGGTTGATATCGTAACCATAGGTATTTTTACCTTGGTCGGTATCCCTTATACCTGGAAATTTCTGTGGGCCCCATTCATGGACAAATATGTACCACCATTTCTCGGACGCAGGCGTGGCTGGATAGTGATGATGCAACTCGCGCTGATGCTGGCTATTACAACCATGGGTACTTTGAATCCAGCCAATGCGCCATGGGCATTGGCTGGATTGGCTATCATTACCGCCTTCGTATCATCATCACAGGATATTGTGATTGATGCCTATCGTACCGATGTTTTGCGGCCGGCGGAACGTGGGGTGGGGGCAGCAGCGTCAGTGCTCGGCTATCGGCTGGCAATGTTGGTTTCTGGGGCTTTGGCTTTGATTCTGGCCGACCAAATAGGCTGGCAAGCCACTTATTATTTAATGGCCTGTCTAATGGGGGTGTCTGTTTTGGCTACGCTTTGGGGGCCTGAGCCGGATGTCAAAGTACAACCGCCAAAAACCCTGACCGAAGCCGTTATTGAGCCATTGCGCGAGTTTTTCTCGCGTCACAATGCGTGGTTTTTATTGCTGCTAATCGTACTTTACAAATTGGGCGACGCTTTCGCTGGATCGCTAACCACCGCTTTCCTTATTCGTGGAGTTGGATTCACGCCGACTGAGGTCGGCGCAATCAATAAAGGCATGGGTCTGATTGCCACATTAATTGGTGTAGTGATTGGCGGAGGCCTGATGATACGCCTTGGCCTTTATTGGTCTTTGCTTGTATTTGGCATATTGCAGGCGGTATCTAATCTCAATTTTATGTGGCTGGCGGCAGTTGGTAAAAGTTATTTGCTGATGGCATTTGCGGTCGGCGTGGAAAATCTTGCCGGAGGTATGGGCACAGCGGCTTTTGTCGCTTTGCTCATGAGCTTGTGTAATCCGCGCTTCACTGCCAGCCAGTATGCGCTGCTTTCAGCGCTGGCTGCGGTTGGCCGTGTATATGTGGGACCAGCTTCCGGCTATATGGTGGAAGCTACCGGCTGGGTTGCCTTCTTCGGCTTTACTTTTGTGGCAGCCTTACCTGGTTTGGCCTTGCTCTGGTTGATGCGCGAAACCATGAAAACTTAGGTTGCGCCCGAAATCAGCCGGGTTTTTAAGCGATACATCGCCAGGCTGCCCATCAGGTTTGGCAGCAAGCTGATTCGTCTGCCATCGGTCAACACCAGTCTTTCTTCAATCCGGATATTGTGATTGGCGCAGAATTCGTCGAAATCCTTGATAGTGCAAAGGTGCACATTCGGCGTGTCGTACCATTGATAAGGCAGGTTTTTTGACACCGGCATTTGCCCGGCCATGAGCTGAATGCGATGCCGCCAATAGCCAAAATTGGGGAATGTGACGATGGCCTCGCGACCTACGCGCAGCATTTCCTGCACTATGCCTTCGGTGTTTTGTACCGCTTGCAATGTTTGCGAAAGCACGACTACGTCAAAGGACTGGGCTTCAAAGCCGGATAAGCCAGCTTCCAGATCCATCTGTATCACATCAATACCGTTCTCCATGCAGGCCAGCCAATTAGCATCATCTTTTTCTATGCCATAGCCACGTACATTTGATGTATCGCGAAGATAGCCAAGCAAAGCGCCATCGCCACAACCCAAGTCGAGCACCTTTGCGCCTGGTTTAATCCAATTTGCGATTAAAGCAAAATCACTTCTTAGTTTTGCGTATTCAACAAAATTAGTATGAGCTGTGGTCATGCTGCGTCCCCCGTTTCTATCTTTTTAAAATAGGCACGCAAAATATCGTGGTAGTGCGGGTCTGGCATGAGAAAGGCGTCATGCCCATGTGCGGCGGTGACTTCGGCATAGCTTACGGATAATTCATTACCCAGCAACGCTTTGACTATCTCGCGCGAGCGAGTAGACGAAAAACGCCAATCACTGGTGAATGAAACCACCAGGAAATTGGCTTTTGCCCCTGTCAGCGCGGCTGTTAAGTCACCATTGTATTCAAGCGCAAGATCAAAATAATCCAGCGCCCTCGTCATGCGCAAGTAGGTATTGGCATCAAACTCGCCAGCGAATTTATCACCTTGATAACGCAAGTAGGATTCCATCTCAAACTCAACATCAAAGCTGTACTTGATTTTCCCGTCTTTTAGCTTGCGACCAAATTTTTCGCCCATGGCACCATCAGACAAATAGGTGATATGACCAAGCATGCGTGCAATACGCAGGCCGCGGCGTGGCACTACGCCATGGTTGTAGTAATAGCCATCATGAAACTCGGGGTCCGTCATAATTGCCTGGCGTGCAACTTCGTTAAACGCGATATTCTGCGCCGTGAGGTTAGGCGCAGCGGCAATGACCAGCGCATGACGTATGCGGTCAGGATAAGAAATTGTCCATTGCAAGGCTTGCATACCACCCAGGCTGCCGCCAATCACGGCCGCCAATTGTGGGATACCAAAATAGTCGGCGAGGCGTACTTGTGAGGCCACCCAGTCCTCGACCGTTACCACGGGGAAGGTCGCCCCCCAGGGCTTGTCTGTAGCCGGATTGGTGCTGGATGGCCCACTGCTGCCGTGGCAGCCGCCCAAATTGTTCAGGCCAATGACAAAAAACCGGTTGGTATCCAGCGGACGGCCCGGGCCAATAAGGTTGTCCCACCAGCCCGGATATTTGTCGTTCTCAGAGTATTTGCCAGCCACATGATGGTTGCCGGAAAGCGCGTGGCAAACCATCACCGCATTCGATTTATCGGCATTCAGCTTGCCGTAAGTCTCATGGATGAGGTGAAACTGCGGCAGCACCACGCCACTTTTAAGCGTGAGAGGCTCGCTAAAGCGCGCAGTTTGAGCGGCAACAATGCCAACAGATGTGGATTCAGACATGCGCGGATTATACTACGGCTTATGCCAGCCACTATCTCAGCTTACCTTGGTATTTCTCCGCAGTTGGGCAGCGGGGTTTACGTCCATCCAACGGCTTCGATAATAGGCGATGTCGTTCTAGGAGATGATGTCTCGGTGTGGCCGGGCAGCGTGATTCGCGGTGATGTGAACTATATTCGTATTGGCGCGGGCACTAACGTGCAGGATTTAAGCCTGCTGCATGTCAGCCATAAATCGAGCTGGGATCCGGCAGGCGCGCCGCTGATTATCGGCAGCAATGTGACCATCGGCCACAAAGTCATTTTGCATGGCTGCACCATAGAAGATGAATGCCTGATTGGCATGGGCAGCATCATTATGGATAAGGTGACGGTGCAAAAGCATGTGCTCATTGCCGCCGGTAGCCTGGTGCCAGAGGGCAAGGTGCTGGAGAGTAGCCATCTTTACATGGGCAGTCCGGCCAGGAAAATCCGGCCATTGACGCAAAAAGAGCTTGGACATTTTATGTATTCGGCAAAGCATTATATAAAACTAAAAAATAATTATCTGGCCACTTGATTGATGGCTGAATATGTTTGAGAGAGGAGCAATTCCAATGAAAAAAATCGTTAAGTCGGATGCGCAATGGCAGCAGCAACTTACCGATATTCAATATGAAGTAACCCGCCATACTGCTACTGAGCGGCCTGGTACCGGCCAGTATGTCGATCATAATGAGGCCGGCATATACACCTGCGTTTGCTGCAACACGCCGCTATTTGCATCCGACACCAAATTCGATGCAGGCTGCGGCTGGCCGAGCTACTTCAAGGCGCTCGATCCTGCCAATGTGCGAGAGGAGATTGACAGCTCCTTAGGGATGATTCGCACCGAGGTGATTTGCAATGTGTGCGACGCGCATCTCGGCCATGTTTTCAATGATGGGCCGCCGCCGACCGGCCTGCGTTACTGTGTTAATTCTGCGTCGCTAAGTTTTGATCCCCTCAGCGATCTAAAGGCAAAATAGATTCAACCGAATTCTGGAGAAAATTATGCATTACCGATTATTGGGCCAAACCGGCCTCTATGTATCCGAGCTGTGTCTTGGCACGATGACATTTGGCGCCAAAGGGTTCTGGGAAGTAATGGGCGGGCTGCAGCAGGACGCCGTCAACGCTCAGGTGAAGGAGGCTTTCGATTCCGGCATTAACTTCATCGATACAGCCAACGTCTATTCATTTGGCGAGTCCGAAAAACTCGTAGGCCAAGCCATCAAGACGCTTGGGCTGCCGCGTGATGAGCTCATTGTCGCAACCAAATCCACTGGCATCATGAATGAATTGCCGAATGGCCGCGGTCAGTCGCGGCACCATATTCTGAATGAGGTTGACGCCAGCCTGAAGCGGCTGCAGCTTGACCATATTGATCTCTACCAGCTCCACGGGTTTGATCCGCTCACACCATTTGAAGAGTCGCTCAGCACACTCAATGACTTGGTACGTTCGGGCAAGGTACGCTACATCGGCCTTTGCAACATGTCTGCCTGGCACATCATGAAAGCCCTGGCGATATCAGACAAGCGTAGCTGGGCGCGGTTTGAAAGCGTGCAGGCTTATTACACCATCGCCGGGCGCGATCTTGAGCGCGAAATCGTACCGTTCTTGCAGGATCAGAAACTCGGGCTGATGGTATGGAGTCCACTTGCTGGCGGCTTGCTTAGCGGTAAATTCTCGCCCGACGGCAAAGCACCGGATGGCGCAAGACGCGCCAGTTTCGATTTCCCCGTGGTTGACAAGGACAGGGCTTTCCGTTGCGTGGATGTCATGCGGCCGATTGCCGAACGGCTTCAGGTATCGGTAGCGCAAATAGCGCTGGCCTGGCTGCTCAGTAAATCACATGTGAGTTCTGTCATTATCGGAGCCAAGTCTGTAGAGCAATTAAAGGACAATATTGCGGCTGTGAAAGTCGAGCTCAGCGAAGCAGACCTGAAGGCGCTGGATGAAGTCAGTCAGCTACCGCCGGAATATCCGGGCTGGATGCTGGCACTGCAGGGGGCTTATCGCGCCAAGCCGCCGGTCAAGGAAGAAGCTGACACAGAGTCACGCGCAAAATACCCGACAGATCCGCGATTGAAGAAATAGATTTAAAACCAGCGTTTTCCATTAACCCTGCAACTTTTTCTGCTTGATCATAACCATGCTCAAGCATGAGCCAGCCTTGCGGGTTAAGGTATTCTGGGGCAGCTTGAATAATCTTGCGAATGTCGTCCAGGCCGTCCTTGCCAGAGGCCAGCGCAGCCCTAGGCTCAAAACGCAAATCGCCCTGGCTAAGGTGTTCGTCCTGCTCGGCAATATAGGGCGGGTTGCTCACGATCACATCAAAAGTTTGTCCAGCAAGCGCACTAAACCAGTCGCTCAATACAAATTGCACATTGTCTGCATTGAGCTTCTTTGCGTTGGCTTGGGCAACAGCGAGCGCGGCAACTGACTGATCTGTAGCGGTGACTTGTGCCTGTGGCCTTTCGGTAGAGATGGCGATGGCGATAGCTCCGGTGCCGGTGCCAAGGTCCAAAACCTTGCAGGGCTTGTCGAAAGGAATTTGTTTTAACGCGGCATCACCCAGAGTTTCGGTATCCGCTCGCGGAATCAGCGTATCCGGCGTGACGATAAAATCCAGCCCATAAAATTCGCGCTTGCCGAGTATATAGGCGATGGGTTCGCCATTCAAACGGCGCTTAAGTAATTCCTCAAAAGCCGCATGGATATTGGGCTGAATGGCATCATTTTCATGTGCTAAAAGCCAGGCACGGTTTACGTTTAAAGCGGTTTGCAAGAGCCGCTGCGCTTCAAGCTTTGCCTCGTGAGTATCCAAACCCAATTCGGCTGATATTTGTTTTTGCGCTTCTATGCAGGCACTGCGGATAATCATAATAGACTGGGAAAACCTCAAAATTTAAAATTCTAAGCGAGACAAGGCGCGAGTAAATTTTAAGTGCGCCGCATATGTTTTGATATGTAAGCAATTTAAATTTATGAGCAACGAAGTATCGCGACGGAGTTTAAATTTTGATTTAGTTGTCTTCACCCAAGCTCGCCAGCAAATCAGCCTGGTATTCCGCAGACAGCGCGTTAATCAGCTCATCCATATCGCCCTCGGTAATTGCCTCAATCTTGTACAGCGTGAGGTTGATGCGATGGTCGGTGATGCGCCCCTGCGGATAGTTGTAGGTGCGAATGCGCTCAGAGCGGTCGCCACTACCAATCAGCGATTTACGTTCTGAAGCGATCTTGGATTGCTGTTCGCTCACTTGTGCAGCCTTGATACGTGCCGCCAGCACGCCCATCGCCTGTGCCTTGTTCTTGTGTTGCGAGCGGTCATCCTGGCACTCCACCACGATGCCCGTCGGCAGGTGGGTGATGCGCACAGCAGAATCGGTCTTGTTGATGTGCTGCCCGCCTGCCCCGCTGGCACGATAAGTATCAATGCGGATTTCAGCCGGGTTAATGGTCACGTCACTCACTTCATCGACCTCCGGCAACACCGCTACGGTGCAGGCTGAGGTATGGATACGGCCTTGGGTTTCGGTATCCGGCACGCGCTGCACACGGTGGCCGCCTGATTCAAATTTCAGTTTTGAATAAGCGCCCTGACCTATGACTTTGGCAATGATTTCCTTGTAGCCGCCAACTTCCGATGGGCTGGTGGAAACGATCTCGACCTTCCAGCGCTGGCGCTCTACATATCTTGAATACATGCGGAACAAGTCGCCGGCAAATAGCGCCGATTCATCGCCGCCAGTACCAGCGCGGATTTCCAGGAAGATGTTGCGCTCGTCATTGGGGTCTTTCGGCAGCAGCAGTTTTTGCAGCTCAGCCTCGATGGCTTCCAGCTGAGATTTGCCGGATTCTATTTCATCCTGCGCAAAGTCCTTCATTTCCGGGTCGGAGAGCATGCCCTGCGCATCTTTGATATCGGCTTCGCACTTTTCAAAAGCGCGATATTGCTCGACGATAGGCGTGATTTCCGAATGCTCGCGCGATAACTTGCGATAGTTATCCATATTGCTGGTGGCGTCTTCCGTGCTCAGCAGGCGATTAAGTTCATCCAGGCGCTCGCTCAAGGTGGCGAGCTTTTTTATCATCGAGGGTTTCATTGCGAATTTACTTATTCTTGGATTTGGTAAAGCTGGCGCAGCAGTGCTTCCAGTTGCGCCTTATCGCCGCCAATGCTGTTGTTAAGTGCGTGGCTGGGGCCATGCAGGAGTTTATTGGTGAGCGCATTGCTGAGCGCTTCGATGACTGCGGCAGGGTCTTCGCCACGCGCCAGCATTTTTTGTGCTTTTTCCAATTCGCTGCGCCGCAGATTTTCGGCCTGGTCGCGCAAGGCGCGAATGGCAGGCACCGCATCGCGCGTTTTAAGCCAGTGCATAAAGTTGTCAACGCGCACAGCGATAATCGCTTCCGCCTCGGCAGCTGCTTCCTGCCGGTTGCCCAAGCCTTCCTGCACCACTTGCGCGAGGTCGTCCACGGTGTAGAGAAACACATCATCAAGCTCACCCGCTTCAGGTTCAATGTCACGCGGCACAGCTAAATCCACCATAAACATCGGGCGGTGCTTACGTGCCTTGATAGCACGTTCCACCATGCCCAGACCGACGATGGGCAACTGACTGGCGGTTGAAGTCACCACGATGTCGAACTCGGAAAGGCGCTCAGGCAAATCGGACAGTAGAATCGCTGTGCCCCCGACTTTTTTGGCCAGCTCTTCGCCACGCTCCAGCGTACGGTTGGCGACGGTAATGGATATGGGTTTTTGCGCAGCAAAGTGGTGGGCGCAAAGCTCAATCACTTCTCCTGCGCCAATGAATAACACTTTTTGGCTTTCCAAACTGCCAAAGATGCGCTGCGCCAACCTCACCGAAGCGGCGGCCATAGACAAGGAGCTGGCGCCGATGTCTGTGGTTGAACGCACTTCTTTGGCCACGGCAAATGTACGTTGAAATAGCTTGTGCAGCAGCGTGCCCAGCGTGCCTGCATGCTCAGCGATTTTTACCGCCTGTTTGAACTGCCCTAGAATCTGGGGTTCTCCCAGCACCATGGAATCCAGTCCGGCGGCAACGCGAAAAGCGTGTTTGACGGCATCCTGCTGCGGCAAGGTATAGATAAAAGGCTGAATTTTTTGCGGCTGCAACTTGTGGTATTGCGCCAGCCAATTGAGCGCAGTCTGCGGATTCTCCGTGCGGCAATAAAGCTCGGTGCGGTTGCAGGTAGACAGAATCGCCGCTTCTTCTATACCGTGCGCGGTCAAGTCGCGAAGCGCATGCCCCAGATTTTCGTTCTGGAAGGCAACATGTTCGCGAATGGAAATGGGGGCGGTGGTGTGGTTAACACCGACGGTATAAAGATGATGCATTTCGTAATTTTCCAGTATCACAGCAGCATAAGCAACATTAACAACGCATGACTATGTGATTTAGAGTTTAATTGCGGTTAAAATACCTTCTTTATTATTGCGTAACCCAGAGTAAATATCATGGCTAAAACTTACAGAATTGCACCGAGCATCCTTTCCGCCAACTTTGCCAAGCTTGGCCAAGAGATTGATGATGTGATTTCATCTGGCACCGATATCGTCCATTTTGACGTCATGGATAACCATTACGTTCCGAATCTAACCATAGGCCCATTGGTGTGCGAGGCGATTCGTGAAACTGCAAAGCGCGTGGACGGCATTATTGACGTGCACTTGATGGTAAAGCCAGTGGATCGCATTATTCCCGACTTCGCGAAAGCGGGTGCAAATATTATTACGTTTCACCCGGAAGCTTCAGACCATATTGATAGAAGTTTGAGTTTGGTGAGAGATTCGGGCTGTAAGTCTGGCTTGGTATTTAACCCAGCCACACCACTACATTATTTAGACCACGTGATGGACAAAGTAGATATGGTGCTCTTGATGTCAGTCAACCCGGGCTTTGGTGGACAGAAATTTATTCCTGAGACGCTCAATAAACTAAAGCTTGCGCGTGCAAGAATTGATGCTTACATGAAAGCCTCTGGCCGCGAAGTCTGGCTGGAAGTGGATGGCGGCGTGAATGCACAAAATATTGCCGAAATCGCCAGAGCTGGCGCTGATACGTTCGTAGCGGGTAATGCGATTTTCACACAAGGTAATGACTCTGACAAAAATCGCTATAACACCATTGTTAGTGTGCTGCGCGCCGAGCTAGCCAAGGCCTGATGGCACTTAAAGCGGGCTTGTTCCCGCTCGCGATAAAAGCGGTAGTGATCGATCTGGACGGTACATTGTTGGATACCGCACCGGACTTGGCTGAAGCCGCTAACCGTATGCTGGCCGAAATGCGGCTACCGGTTATCGAAGAAGCGTTGGTAAAAACCTATATTGGCAATGGTGTAGGCAGACTGATCAAGCGGGTGTTGACGCGCGACATGAATGCAGAGCCCGATGAAGCTTTGTTCGCAAAGGCACAGCCTATCTATGAGAAGCACTATGCTGAGGTGGTCAGCCTGAATAGCCGCCCTTATGCTGGCGTGGTTGATGGGCTGGATGCATTGAAGCAGGCGGGCTATCGGCTGGCATGCATTACCAATAAGGCAGAAAAATTTACGCTGCCGCTGTTAAAAGACACAGGGCTTGCTGATTACTTTGAGCTGATTTTATCCGGCGATACGTTGCCCAAAAAGAAGCCCGATCCTATGCCTTTGTTTCATGTATGCGAAAAATTTGGCGTAAAGCCGAATGAATTGCTGTTGATTGGCGATTCGCTCAACGATACACAGGCTGCGCGCGCCGCAGGTTGTTATGTATTTTGTATGCCTTACGGCTATAATCGCGGGCAAAATGTAAGTGAACTGGATTTGGATGCAGTAGTTGATACATTGGTTGATGCGGCAAATTTGATTATTAAAACTTAAAATGATGAACCTCAAACTTCATAGTTGGCGATGGTGGCTCCAGTCCTAACCAGACAGGCGTAGCCATGCGCGTGCGTGGCTGCTCATCGCACACTTTAAGAATTGAGGATTTTCATGCTGCAAACGATTAACCAACAAGAATTTGAAGCCCTGGTCAGTCAGGGTTTCAACCGTATTCCATTAGTGGTCGAGACCTTCGCTGATCTCGATACGCCACTATCACTTTACCTCAAGCTCGCCAATCAGCCTTGCTCTTATCTGCTGGAATCTGTGCAAGGCGGTGAACGCTTCGGGCGCTATTCCATCATAGGCCTGCCAGCCAAAACCCGCATTGTTGCTTATGGCCGCAATGTACAGGTGTTGCAAGGCGATGTGGTCATTGAATCTGCCGATGATGTTAATCCACTGGATTTTGTGCAAGCCTATCAGGCGCGATATAAAACCCCGCCATATAAAGGCCTGCCACGTTTTACCGGGGGCTTGACGGGCTATTTTGGCTATGAAACGGTGCGCTATATCGAACGTAGATTGGCTGCTACCGAGAAACCGGATGCAATAGGCACACCCGATGTTTTGCTGATGCTGTCAGAAGAGCTGGCGGTGGTGGACAATCTCTCCGGTAAGCTCTATTTCATTGTCTATGCAAACCCTGCCGAAACCGATGCCTACAACACAGCGCGGGCAAGATTGCGTGAGCTGATTGGGCAATTAAGAAAATCTGTGGCCATTCCGCGAGCGCAAGAGACGCAGCCTAGCGTGGCCACCTCCGAGTTTGGCGAAGCAGGCTTCAAGGCCGCAGTAGAAAAAGCCAAGCAATACATTTTTGATGGCGACATCATGCAGGTGGTATTGTCACAGCGCATATCCCAGCCTTTTGCGGCGCCACCATTGTCGCTGTATCGCGCCCTACGCAGCCTTAATCCATCGCCCTACATGTTTTATTACGATATGGGCGATCATCATGTGGTTGGCGCTTCACCGGAGATTTTGGTGCGACTGGAAAATGATACCGTCACCCTGAGACCGATTGCCGGTACACGGCCGCGCGGCAAAACCCGCGAAGAAGACTTGGCGCTGGCAGAAGAATTGCTGGCCGACCCTAAAGAGCGCGCCGAGCATGTGCAGCTGATGGATCTGGGTCGCAACGATGTTGGCCGTGTGGCGCAAACCGGCACGGTCAAGGTCACCGATAATATGTTGATCGAGCGCTATTCGCACGTGATGCATATCGTCTCCAATGTTGAAGGCAAACTTAAGCCTGGCATGGATGCGGTAGACGTGCTCAAGGCCACCTTTCCCGCCGGGACAGTGAGCGGCGCCCCTAAAGTGCGCGCGATGGAAATCATTGATGAACTGGAGCCGACCAAGCGCGGAATCTATGCCGGTGCAGTCGGCTACCTGGGGTTTAATGGCGACATGGATGTTGCAATTGCAATCAGGACTGCGGTGGTCAAAAACAACATGCTCTATGTGCAGGCAGGGGCGGGCATTGTGGCGGATTCTGTACCCGACAATGAGTGGATTGAAACGCAAAATAAAGCCAGAGCCGTGCTACGTGCGGCCGAGATGGTGCAAGCCGGTCTCGATGACCAAGTTGAGGACTAGGAGAAAACATGCTACTGATGATTGATAATTACGACTCCTTCACCTACAACCTGGTGCAGTATTTGGGTGAGCTCGGCCAGGATGTGCGCGTGTTCCGCAATGATGAAATTGACCTGGCTAAAGTGGCGGAACTTAAGCCGCGCCACATCGTTATTTCGCCTGGCCCTTGCACGCCGAATGAGGCAGGAATTTCGGTGCCCTTGATTAATGAGTTTGCCGGCAAGATTCCCATTCTCGGCGTCTGTCTGGGTCACCAGAGCATAGGCCAAGCCTTTGGCGGCCATATTGTTCATGCCAAACAATTGATGCACGGCAAGACTTCGCTGATTCACCATAACAATGCTGGCGTGTTCAAGGGACTGCCCAATCCCTACACCGCTACGCGCTATCATTCACTGGTGATTGAACGTGAAACCCTGCCTGATTGTTTGGAGATTACTGCCTGGACGGACGATGACGAGATCATGGGTGTGCGCCATAAAACACTGCCGGTTGAAGGCGTGCAGTTTCATCCGGAATCTATCCTGACTGAGTATGGGCACGAGTTGCTGGACAATTTTCTGAAGTTCTGAAGGCCTATTGATGACTTTCTCATTCAAGGACGCCTTGCAGTTACTGTTGGACGGTGTTGACCTTTCGCACTCTCAAATGCTGGCTATCATGCAACAGATGATGAGTGGTGAACTGACGCCGGTGCAGATTGCAGGTTTGCTGGTGGCACTGCGCATGAAAGGCGAAACGGTAGAAGAAATTGCCGCCGCCGCCGAAGTGATGCGCAGCCTGTCTACCAAAGTGAAAATATCTGAAACCACGCACTTGGTTGATACCTGCGGCACCGGTGGCGACGGCATTCAGACCTTTAACGTTTCAACTATTTCTGCATTTGTCGCGGCAGCGGCAGGTGCCAAGGTCGCCAAGCATGGCGGGCGTTCTGTGTCATCCACTTGCGGCAGCGCAGATGTGCTTGAGGTATTGGGCGTGAATGTGAATTTAACGCCCGAACAAGTTGCCAAATGCGTGGATGAAATCGGTATTGGCTTTATGTTCGCCCCCAACCATCACACTGCGATGAAGCACGCAGCGCCGGTGCGGCGCGAGCTTGGCGTGCGCACAATGTTTAACTTGCTTGGCCCACTGACTAATCCGGCAGGCGCCAAACGGCAGGTGATGGGTGTGTTTGATCGCAATCTTACGGTTAAGCTGGCTCAGGTACTGGGGCAGCTTGGCAGCGAACATGTGCTGGTGGTGCATGGCGCAGACGGCATGGATGAAATCTCATTCTCCGGTGACACTTATGTGGCCGAGTTGAAGAATGGCCAGGTGCAAGAATATGTCGTCAATCCGCAGCAGTTCGGCCTGGCGCTGCATGACGTAAAAAGCATACGCGTGCAAAGCGCAGAGGAATCCAAATCGATTATTCTGGATGTGTTGGCGGGCAAAAAAGGCGCAGCAAGGGACATCGTCCTGCTTAATGCGGGCGCGGCAATTTATGTGGCAGGATTGGTTGCAAGCATGAGAGAAGGCATCGAGCGCGCAGGCCAGGTGATTGATAATGGCGACGCAAAGCATAAACTGGAACAATTGACTGCCATGTCGCAGCAGACGGCATAGCATGTCTGACATCCTGAAAAAAATTCTTGATACCAAGCACGCTGAAATAATAGCAGCGATGCTTGCAAAGCCGCTAGCGAACATTCGTAAAGAAGCAGATATGGCTCCACCCCCGCGTGACTTTGCTGGTGCTATTCACGCTAAATTAGTGGCGAACAAACCTGCGGTCATCGCCGAAATTAAAAAAGCCAGCCCATCCAAAGGCGTGATTCGTGAGGACTTCAATCCCGCAGAAATTGCAAAAAGCTATGAAAAAGGCGGCGCAGCATGTTTGTCTGTTTTGACGGACGAGCAATATTTTCAAGGTAGCGCGCAGTATCTTAAACAGGCACGCGCGGCAGTTAAGTTGCCAGTGCTGCGTAAGGATTTTATGATAGACCCATACCAGGTTTACGAGTCACGTGCGATGGGCGCTGATTGTATTTTGCTGATTGTGGCAGCGCTGGAGTTGGCCAAAATGCGTGAGCTGGAAAATATTGCCAGCAGCCTTGGTATGGCGGTACTGGCAGAAGTGCATGATGGCGACGAGTTGGAACTGGCGCTGCAATTGGAAACCCCGCTCATCGGCATCAACAACCGCAATCTGCGTACTTTTGAGGTCACGCTCGATACTACGCTAACCTTGTTGGCGCGCGTGCCGGATGATCGTTGTGTGGTCACGGAATCCGGTATTTTTACATCGCAAGACGTGGCATTGATGCAACAAAATAATGTGCACACATTTTTGGTGGGCGAGGCATTTATGCGCCAGGCCGATCCCGGCGCGGAACTTGCCCGCGTGTTTGCTTGAGCATAGACTGCCTGAGAAATTATGACGAACTCCGGAGCTTTTCCTAACACTCGCCCTCGCCGCATGCGCCGCGATGAATTCTCGCGTCGCCTGATGCGCGAAAACGTACTGACCACCAATGATCTGATTTATCCGGTATTTGTGCTGGATGGCGACAATAGAACCGAAGCTGTGGCGTCCATGCCCGGCGTGCAGCGGCAAAGCATTGATGTGTTGCTAAAAACTGCCAAAGAATGTGTCAAGTTGGGTATTCCTGCTTTGGCGCTGTTTCCGGTGGTGGAAGCCAGCCTTAAAAGCCTGGATGCTGCCGAGGCTTACAATCCCAGCGGTTTAATCCCGCGCACCATCAAAGCGCTTAAGGCCGGCTTCCCCGAGCTTGGCATCATTACGGATATCGCGCTCGACCCTTACACCAGCCACGGACAAGATGGCTTGATAGATGATACGGGCTACGTGATGAACGACGAAACCGTTGCCGTGTTGGTGAAACAGGCGTTATGTCATGCAGCAGCGGGTGCAGATATCGTCGCCCCTTCTGACATGATGGATGGCCACATAGGCGCTATCCGTGCGGCACTTGAGGCTAAAGGGCAAATTCACACGCGCATCCTGGCGTATTCCGCCAAATACGCCTCCAGTTTTTATGGACCGTTTCGCGAGGCTGTTGGCTCTGTAGCCAATCTAGGCAAGGCGGATAAAAATACCTATCAAATGGATCCAGCCAACAGTGACGAGGCCTTGAAGGAGGTGGCGCTGGATATCAGCGAGGGTGCAGACATGTTTATGGTGAAGCCCGGCATGCCTTATCTGGATATTGTTCGCCGCGTAAAAACCGAGCTCAAAGTGCCTACCTATGCCTACCAGGTGAGCGGCGAATACGCCATGCTTAAGGCTGCCACACAAAATGGCTGGCTGGATGAGGAGAAATGCGTTTTAGAATCGTTACTAAGTTTCAAGCGCGCTGGCGCCGATGGCATTTTGACCTATTACGCAATGGACGCAGCGCGCTGGCTACAGGGCTAAGAGTTTTTTAGATTGCTGGCTGTGTCGGCTGAAATTAAAGCGATTAGATTTTGTATATTGGCTTTTGCCGCATTGCCACCGCTGGCACTATGTTTGGTGGCGGTGCGTTGGTCATCCACATCAAACACGCTTAGCCTGACCAGCCCATTCGGGACTTCCACAGTAAACACCGGTACTTTCTTTCTGTTGCTACCTTTTTTGCTGGTGCTACGCCTGTCATTGCTTATGCGATAAGACTTTTCGTCGGTTGCATAAGGCACCTGGTTGTTGAGCAAAAACATTTCCACTTCTTTTACGCTATCTGCAAACAGATGAATGTCAGTTACCGCGTAACGACCGGCGGTGCCATCGAGCACAGGGCCGGTGAGGTGTGGATTAAATTTCTCCAGCATTTGCATGACAATTAACGTGTCGTTACGCAACTGGCGCAAGGCTTCGGGCTGATCATCAGCGTGGTAAATCTCGTGATGGAGTTTGATTTCTTCTTCTATTTCGGCATTGGTCGGCAGGCAATCCATTTCAGACACGCCCAATTGGTGCCCCGCTTTTTTCTTGGCAAATGCGTAGTCAGTTACCCCTTCTTCCGCCATCATGCGTGCGGCATGTTGAGCCACAAGTTGGCGTAGCTGATGCTTCCTGCCAGCGTTTTCTTTTGCCATTATTCACTCCAGAAAATCTTAAAATAGCTGATCGTCCTGTGTTTCTTTTTGCGGTTCTTTGTTTTGTGGCTCTTTGCCAGTTTTGGGTGCAGCGTGACCGGGTATGGGAACAATGGCGGGCTCTGCTTTACGCGGTGTTTTTTCGGTGGCGTGGCCGGGTGCGGGTGTGAAAGTTGACTCAGCATCATCGCCCTCCTTTGGTGCTCCAGAGCCAGCTTCAGGGTGTCCGGGGATAGGCACGAAGTCCTGCTCTATTTGAGGTGGCGGGAATTCGCGATAGAAATATTCAAAAATGCCACTTTCATTGCCTTTCTCACGCATGCCAGCCAGCGGATCAATCTTGTAAGAGCTGATGCCTTCCGGCACCGCATATGGCTCATCAGGCACGTTTCTCAGTGCCGAGGTCATATAATCTATCCATATTGGCAATGCGGCGCGGCTGGCAGTTTCCTTGTTGCCCAAGGATTTTGGCTGGTCATAGCCCATCCAGACTATGGCTACTTGTTTTGGATTATAGCCAGCGAACCAGGCGTCAATCTGGTTATTGGTGGTGCCGGTTTTGCCAGCGAGGTCCGAACGCCCCAGTTGTTGTGCTCTAGCAGCAGTACCAATACGCACAACATCTTGCATCATTGATGTCATAAGAAACGCATTACGGCTATCAATCACCCTGACCGCGCCATTGCCAGCCCGGCTCACCGTGGTTTGCTCAATAATTTTCCCCTGGCTGTCAGTAATTTTGCTGATGATGTAGGGCTTAACCCGATAACCGCCGTTGGCGAAGATTGCGTAGCCACCAGCCATTTGCCATGGCGTAACAGAGCCCGCCCCTAGCGCCATGGCAAGGTAAGCCGGATGGTCTTTGGGAGAAAAGCCAAAGCGCGTGATGTAATCCTGCGCATAACTGACGCCGATGGATTGCAAAATCCGAATCGACACCATGTTTTTTGATTTAGTCAGCGCGGCGCGCATTCTGATTGGACCATCATAGCTATTATCAAAGTTATGCGGCTCCCAATCCTTGCTACTGCCAATTTCACTGGC
Source organism: Methylophilaceae bacterium (assembly GCA_038924905.1). GTDB lineage: Bacteria > Pseudomonadota > Gammaproteobacteria > Burkholderiales > Methylophilaceae > JBCKUK01. The sequence goes on from JBCKUK010000001.1 coordinate 91,869, forward strand.
AGAAAAATACAGCGGCTCATCTTCAATGATGCTGGCTGGTGTAAAACCCTTTTCCAGCGCTGCTGAGTATATGAATGGTTTGAAACTCGAGCCAGGTTGACGCCAGGCTTGGGTGACATGGTTGAATTTGTTGCGATTAAAGTCAAAGCCCCCGACCAGCGCCAGTACCGCACCGGTTTTAGGGTTTAGTGCGATGAGTGCAGCTTCCACTTGAGGAAGCTGTGTAATTTTCCAGGTGTCACCCATCTGAATAATGCGAATAACCGCCCCTGCCTTGAGTTTGATTTTGGCGGGGTCTTTTTCAGCTAAAGTCTTTTGCACTAATGCTAGGCCATCTCCGCTAATGTCAATACTTCTACCATTTTTGGTATGAACTTTAACTAATTTTGGGTCGGCATGAGTCACTACAGCCGGCACCAGACCATTGAATTCCTCCACACCATCAAGCGCAGTATCCCTCCAATCGGTGCCTTCCCCAGTAACAGGTACGGTCTTTTCTGGTTTGCGGTAACCCTGACGCCAGTCGTAATCAAGAATGCCTTGTACAATCGCCCTATTGGCGGCTTCCTGATTGCTCTTACGTATGGTGGTGTAAACCTTCATGCCGCTACTGTAAATATTTTCTTGATAGCGGTCATACATGGCTTGCCTGGCGATTTCTGCCACATAGTCAGCAGCCAGGTCTCTGGATAGCCTTGATTGTTTGAATTTCAAAGGCTGTTTTATTGCTGCCTCATAAGTTGGCTGGTCAATAAAACCAAACCGATACATGTCGCGCAACACCTCATGTTGTCTGGCGATGGCACGTTTTGGGTGGATGAAGGGATTATAGCCAGAAGGCGCTTTGGGCAAGCCGGCCAGTAGTGCAGCCTCAGCCAGATTGAGTTTATCCAGAGTTTTACCATAATAAATTTGTGACGCTGCCGCAAATCCATAAGCACGTTGACCCAAATAAATCTGATTAATGTACAGCTCAAGAATTTGATCTTTACTCAAGCTATGCTCAATTTTAATGGCCAGTAATGCTTCGTTTATCTTGCGCTTAAAACTTCTTTCACTGGACAAGAAGAAATTGCGTGCTACCTGCATGGTGATTGTGCTCGCCCCCTCCCTGGCACCTCCCCCGGACAGGTTGTTGACGGTGGCGCGCAATATGCCGCGGGTGTCAACGCCGCCGTGGGTGTAAAAGCGCCTATCCTCAATTGCCAGTACTGCATCTTTCATATTTTTTGGCACATTGGCTATGTTGATAAAGGCACGTCGTTCTTCACCAAATTCCCCTATTAAATAACCATCATCTGAATAGACGCGAAGTGGGACTTTGGGACGATAGTCAGTCAATGCTTCGAGCGAAGGCAATCCGGGGTAGATAAGTGTAACTGCAAGGCCTAGAAGCGCGGTCGCAACCAAGCTGAGCGTTATCAGCGCCAGGATGAGTAACTGCCACCACTTTTTTGGAAACATAGATTTGGAGATACTAGAGTTAATTGCAGATAAGAGACATTATATGTGGCAGGATGAGAAATTAAAAATAAAATTGCTTTACACCAGTTATAGTTGTTGCTAGCATTTAAGGTAAATTATGAGTAGTGTGTGTAACTAACCAATATTGAAAGGGAATTTCAATTTGAAATTCGACTTTTTTAGTGACGGCACACCACCAGTAATCGGAGTGGACATTAGTTCTACTTCGGTAAAAATGGTAGAGTTAGCAGAAGGGAGCAAGGGAACTTACCACCTTAAGGGCTATGCTATTGCCCCGCTAGCCAAAGATTCAGTGGTAGCCGGTAACATTATCGGATTGGATCAAGTTGCTGATGCTGTTTCACGTGCATGGAGGATGCTTGGCTCACGCGAGAAGCGCTGTGCACTTGCATTACCCTCTGCCGCAGTGATCAGCAAAAAAGTCCTGATGGCGAAAGATTTACGTGAAGATGATATGGAGCTCCAAGTCGAAGCTGAGGCTAACCAATATATTCCGTTTCCATTGGATGAAGTAAATATAGATTTTCAAGTGCTGGGCCCTGCACCCAGCAATGCTGATGAAGTTGAAGTATTGATTGCAGCATCCCGCAAAGAAAAAATTGAGGATCGCGTTGCGGCTGCTGAGGGCGCCGGACTCAGGGTCGTTGTGATGGATGTTGAGACCTACGCTACGGAAGCCGCTTACACCCTGGTCGCCAATCAGTTGCCAAACGGTGGCAAAGAGCAAACCGTGATGATTGTTGATATAGGCGCCTTGATGATGCATATCCATGTATTGCATGACAACCAGTCTGTCTATACACGTGAACAAACATTTGGTGGCGGGCAATTGACGCAGGAAATTCAGCGTCGTTTCGGGCTTTCGTTAGAGGAAGCAGAGATAGAAAAGCGTAAGGGTGGGCAGTCTGGCGGCTTGCCAGACAGTTATGAGATGGAAGTCCTGCAACCATTTATCCAGTCACTAGCACTCGAAGTGGCACGCGCGATGCAGTCCTTTACCAGTTCCACCCCATACAACCACGTCGATCATATTGTTCTGGCAGGTGGGTGTGCTTCAATACCCTCAGCAGACGTCATGGTGCAGGAGCGCACACAAGTAAATACTATTATCGCCAATCCGTTTAATGGCATGCCACTTAATCCCAGAATCAAGCAGCAGCAGATTGTCGCAGATGCACCAGCCCTCATGATTGCTTGTGGTTTGGCAATGCGGAGTTTTAGCTGATGGCACGCATTAACTTATTACCACATCGCCAGATCAAGCGCGCGGAGCGCCAGCGCCAATTCAATTTGATGCTTGTAGCTACGATGGTGGCGGGTGGCGCTATTGTGTTTGCGGGGTATACATTCATTGGCACTAAAATTGATGCACAAAGCGGGCGCAATCATCGACTGGAAGAAGCGAATGCCAAGCTGGATAAAGAAATTGCTGAAATTCAAACGTTAAAGGGGCAGATTCATGACGTTCTTTCACGTAAACAAGTGGTGGAAAATTTGCAGAGTAACCGGAGCCAGGCCGTTGTAGTGCTGGATGAAATTAGCCGGCAACTGCCAGAGGGTGTTTATCTTAAGTCAATCAAGCAGCAGCAAACCGGTGTGATTACATTACAAGGCATCGCAGACACTAATGCGCGCGTTGCAACGTTGGTAAGGAACTTATTTTCCTCCCAGTGGATGGTATCTCCCAATCTTGTAGAAATTAAAGCAGCCAAAGTTAACAATTTAAAATATAACGATTTCACAATGAGCGTGAATTTAAAAGTTAAACAACTGCCAGAGGTGGATTCAGGCACCAAAAAAGGCAAGGGCAAGGCCAATAAATCATGAAATTAGATGATTTAAAGAATATAGATTTTAAGAACATTGCCAACTTGCCATTGGCAATCAAGGCAGTTTTTCTTGCGATTTTGTTGGGTATGCTGGTGCTGGGGGGATACGTGGCTTTATGGAAACCCTCTTTAGAAGAGTTGAGCCTGGCAAAAACTAAAGAAGTAGAGCTAAGAAACGTGTTTTTGGACAAGAAGAAGCAGGCAATTAGTTTGGATCTATACAAACAACAGATGGTAGCTATCGAGCGTACATTCGGAGCGCTTCTCAGGCAATTGCCGGATAAGGCACAAATGGATAGCTTGTTGACGGATATTAATCAGGCTGGGCTACAGCGCGGGTTGGAGTTCGAGTTATTTAAGCCAGGCAATGAAACGACCACTGATTTTTATGCCGAAATACCTATTACAATCAAGGTGACTGGTAGTTATCATGACTTAGGTGGGTTTGCTACTGATATATCCAAGTTGTCTCGTATTGTGACCTTGAATAATCTTTCAATTAGCCCCGTAGGCAAAGATGTTCGGTTGGCAATGGATGCGGTAGCTAAAACCTATCGCTATCTTGATGAAAGTGAGATTGCGGACA
>JBCKUK010000002.1:0-89101 GCA_038924905.1 Methylophilaceae bacterium
GCTCGCATTGCTGGCACTGCTTACTTCCTGGCTGGAGCACAAGGTGCAACCTCCCGCGCCCAAAATGGACGGCAGCACCCGCCATGACCCGGATTACACTTTGAATAACTTTGTCACCAGCAAAACGGATACCAAGGGCAATTTGCGCTACCGGCTGACTGCGTCAGAAATGAAACATTACCCGGATAATGACTCCACCGAGCTGCAGCACCCGCATGTTACCCGCTACGACCCGGGCAAGCCTACTATCGAGATCGAGGGGCAACGCGGTTTGGTGTCCAGCAATGGCGAGAATATTCAATTCCTGGATAATGTAAAAGTCGTGCGGCAAGCATCCAAAGACCGGGGCGAGATGGTTGTACTTGCTGACACCCTGACATTACAGCCAAAAAAAGATTTAGTGACGACGGACGGGCCAGTTGTTATTACGCAAGCGCCCAAGACCGTGATTCACGCAACCGGGATGATTTATGACAAAAAGCAGCAAACAGTCAAACTGCTGAAAAATGTACGGGTGCATTATGAACGGTCGGGCCTGACTAAAATGTCCGAGACCATTAACCCACAACGCCCTCAAACAACAAAACAGGACAGTAAAGTTACACAGAACAATAAAAAAACCAAGGCAAACAAGGCAGCCGCCAGCTCCTCTGCTAAAAAATTACGCAAACCCGCTCCAAGAAAAAGTGCCAAGAAAGAAACCGCCAAAAAACAGAACGCTACCCGCATCCGGAGACAATATGAACGAACCGCGTCACCCTAAATACAACGTTAGCCTGTTCGCTATTCTGCTAATGCTCATATCATCCAGCGCCTTTGCCGAAAAAGCTGACCGTGACAAGCCAATTGAGCTTGAAGCAGATACCGTCACGGTTAACGACGCCAAAAAAACCAGCACCTATTCCGGCAATGTCGCTCTTACCCAGGGAACGCTGGAAATCCACGGCGACAGGCTCATCGTGCGCGAAGACAAAGAGGGCTTTCAGCACAGCACTTCGACCGGCAATCCGACCACTTTCAAACAAAAGTTGGAAGGCAAAACAGAATTTATGTCCGGCAGCGCGCAGCGCATTGAATATGATGGCCGTATGGACAAAGTACAGCTCTACACCAAAGCCTGGGTCAAGCGCGGCGAAGATATCGTGTATGGTGATTACATTAGTTATGACGCCAATGCTGAGTATGCTGAGGTTATCGGCGGCGGCTCTCAGGCGGCAACGGCAGACACACCAAGCGGCCGCGTAAAAGCTATTATTCAGCCAAAAAAGAAAACGGCTACCACGCCGCCTGCGCCTGCACCCAATTAACAAAAACGTAATTTAAAGAATACCAATCAAGATGAACGAACTGGTCATCGAAAGTCTGTGCAAAAAATACAAATCGAAAACTGTCGTGCACGACATTTCTTTGCGGCTTGGCAGTGGCGAGGTAGTAGGTTTGCTGGGCCCCAATGGCGCGGGAAAAACCACCAGTTTTTACATGATGGTAGGTTTGGTTCCGCTGGATGGCGGGCGCATTCTTCTCAATGGCAAGGACTTGAGCCGACTACCGATTCACCAGCGCGCGCGCCTTGGGCTTTCTTATTTGCCACAAGAACCTTCAATTTTTCGCAAAATGACTGTCGCAGAAAATATTTTAGCCATATTGGAATTGCAAAAGCTCACTCCCGAAAAAACGCAGGAGCGGCTTGAATTGTTGCTGCAAGAACTGCATATCTCGCACATTCGCAATAGCTCGGCGATTAGCCTCTCAGGTGGTGAGCGGCGGCGAGTGGAAATCGCACGCTGCCTGGCGACCAGCCCAAGTTTTATTTTGCTGGATGAGCCGTTTGCCGGCATTGACCCCATTGCTGTACTGGACATTCAAAAGATTATCCGTTTTCTGGCTTCTCGCAATATTGGCATATTAATTACCGATCACAATGTACGTGAGACGCTTGGTATCTGCGATAGAGCGTATATTGTGAATGAAGGGCGTATATTTGCCGCCGGATTGCCCAGCGAAATTGTTCAAAATGACAGCGTAAGGGAAGTATATCTTGGTAAAGATTTCCGTCTGTAAAACGTAATATGAAACAAAGCTTACATCTCAGATTTTCTCAAAATCTTGCGCTCACACCGCAGTTACAACAATCCATTCGCCTGCTGCAACTCTCATCACAAGAGTTACAGCAGGAGCTGGAAGCCCTGCTACAAGCCAATCCACTGCTTGAGCTGGATGAAAAAAATGCAGATGGCTCAGATGCCGTTGATACTTTTATACCCTCTAGCGCTACGCCTGAAAATGGCGAGCCACAAGAGATTAAAGCCGAAGAAGTGCCTGTGCAGGAAAATTTTGAAGTTGATTATTATGAATTCTCCGGCAGTGGTCGCTGGGAAGAAAGTACCTCAAGCAGTGACGACGATACCGACTTCACTGTACAAGAGGCCGTCGCACTCTCGCTTAGAGAACGCCTGGTAAGCCAGCTCAAGCTTATGCCACTATCAGAACGCGACCAGACACTGGCAATGTTTTTGGTAGATGCCATTAACGACGATGGCTATCTGGAATATCCGCTGGAAGACCTTGCAGCACTGCTGGACGAAGAATCTGAAATTGATCTGATGGAGCTGGAAACCGCGCTCAAGCACATCCAGCATCTGGATCCGGCTGGCGTAGGTGCGCGCAATTTGGCCGAATGCCTGACACTGCAATTGCAAGCCTTGCCGGTAGATACGCCACATCTTGAGCTTGCGCGTATTTTGGTCGAGAAACATTTGCCTTTGCTGGCTGCGCGCGATTACGCCAAATTGCGTAAACTTCTGGGCTGCGACGACGAAACCCTGCGCACAGTGCAACAACTTGTCACCCAACTCAATCCACGACCAGGTGTTGAATTTTCGCACATAGGGTCGGATCACTATATCCAGCATGAAATTGTAGTGAAAAAAATCAAGGACATCTGGGTCGCCAGCCTGAATGACGAAGTCGTGCCCAAACTACGCATCAACCAATTGTATGCCAATATTTTGAAACGCAATCGCGATAGCTCCAGTCAATATCTGATGAGCCAGATGCAAGAAGCCAAATGGATGATTAAAAATATCCAACAACGCTTCTCGACCATATTGCGCGTCTCTCAAGCCATCGTGGACAGGCAATGCAAGTTCTTTGAGTATGGCGAAGTGGCTATGCAACCTCTGGTATTGCGCGAAATTGCAGACGTGCTGGAATTGCATGAATCCACCATTTCACGCGTGACTACACGCAAGTATATGCTTACTCCACGCGGTGTTTACGAGCTGAAATATTTCTTCGGGAGCCATGTTGCTACCGAATCCGGCGGTGCCTGCTCGGCCACTGCCATTCGCGCACTGATCAAGCAGATGGTAGCTGAAGAAAATCCAAAAAAACCACTGTCGGACAATGTGATTACCGATATTCTCTGCAAACAAGGCATTGTGGTTGCGAGGCGTACCATAGCCAAATATCGTGAGTCTTTACAGTTACCCGCTGCCAGCCAGCGCAAATCGCTTTGAGCGCGTTTTATTTTGTGTTTTATCTTTAGGAGAAAGTTATGAACCTGCACATTACCGGCCACCATTTAGAGATCACTCCCGCTCTGCACGATTACTTACACAGCAAATTTGCGCGCATCAGCAATCATTTCGATCACGTCATCGATATAAAAGTCACGCTAAGCGTTGAAAAGCTGGTGCAAAAAGCCGAGGCCACCCTGCATGTGCCGGGCAATGATATGCACGTGGCCTGTAGCGATGAGAATATGTATAGCGCCATTGATTTATTAACGGATAAACTGAATCGTCAAGTATTGAAACATAAAGAAAAACACGGCGATCATCACAAGGCCAATGGAGCGGTTAAGCATCAAGCCAGTGAATCCAGTATTTAATCATGATTAAATAATCACCACCATGACTAAAGTTGACGCATCTCAGGTTGTCGCTGAGTCTTTAAGCTTTCATGGTGTATTCATGGAGGTGGGGAGTCTGGGCGTACTGATTAAAGGCAACCCTGCGATTGGCAAAAGCGAGTTGGCTCTGGAGCTAATTTCACGCGGACATCGTCTGGTAGCAGATGACATTGTCGATTTTTTTCGTATAGCGCCTGATCGCCTGGAAGGCCGCTGCCCTGAAGTTTTACAGGATTTTCTTGAGGTAAGGGGGTTGGGGATTTTGAATATTCGTGAGCTGTTTGGAAATAATGCGGTAAAACCAGCCAGGCAACTGGATTTGATTATCCAGCTGGAAACGGCAGAAAATCTGGCACCACAACTCCTGGACAGGTTAAAAATTAAATCCCGACAAGAAAAAATCCTGGGTGTAAAGGTGCCAAAATTAACCATTCCGGTCGCTGCTGGCCGCAACCTTGCCGTACTGGTTGAAGTTGCGCTGAGCAATCACCTGCTTTTACAACGCGGCATTGATGCCTCCATGCAACTCATACAGCGGCAAAACCGCGCGATGAAGAAAAGTAATTAGCCAAAATGCAACTTATCATCGTCACCGGGTTGTCAGGTTCCGGCAAAAGCATCGTGCTCAAGGCGCTGGAAGATAGCGGCTATTACTGCATTGATAACCTGCCAGCAACCTTGTTACCGCAAATTCCTCAGCACCTGGATGTAAAAAACTCTGCTCAAGACCGCGTTGCGATCAGCATCGACACGCGCAGTGCGGCGCTGGAAACCCTGCTGGATAACATCAATCAACTAAGGGCGCATGGTATTGCGGTGCAGGTCATATTCCTGGAATCCAGTGTTGAAACGCTGGTTAAACGCTTTAGCGAAACACGGCGGCGCCATCCATTAAGTGATGAAAAAACTACGCTTGCCGAAAGCATTCAGCATGAACGTGATTTGCTGGCGCAACTGGCTGATTTAGGCCATCGTATTGATACCAGCGACTTGAGTGCGAACACATTGCGAAGCTGGGTTAAAGATTTTATCGCTCAAGAAAAATCTGGCCTGACCTTACTGTTTGTTTCATTCGGTTTCAAACACGGTATCCCGCTTGATGCAGACCTGGTATTTGACGTGCGCAGCTTGCCGAACCCACATTACAATCCAAAGTTGAAGCCATTAACGGGTAAAGATGAGGCGGTCAGAACTTTTCTGGAGAGTGAGCAAAATGTGCGGGCTATGTATGATGACATCTGCGGTTTTGTGGAGCGCTGGCTACCCTCCTTTATTCAGGATAATCGCAGCTATCTGACAGTTGCCATCGGCTGCACCGGTGGTCAGCATCGCTCGGTGTATTTTGCAGAAAAATTAGGGCAATACTTTCACAATAAGCAGCAAAAAGTGTTGGTAAGGCATAGGGGATTGGAATGACAATGGCGGTGTTCACTCGCAACATCAAGGAATAAAGGCATGATAGGAATTTTAATTATTGCGCAAGGCACACTGGGCGAAAGCCTTATTCAGTCAGTTAGCCATGTGATGGGTTCGCGCCCGCCACTCCTAATGCAAATAGGTATAGGCACACAGGACGATCCTGTTGCCATGTTGCCGCAGGCACAGCAATTGCTGAAAGAGCTGGATCAGGGGCGGGGAGTATTGGTGTTGTCCGATATGTACGGCGCAACACCTTGCAATTTGGTGGGCAAGCTGCTCAGATCAGGTCATATAGAGGGGGTAGCGGGCGTGAACCTGCCGATGCTGGTACGCGTACTGACTTACCGTAATGGCAGCATCACTACACTGGTCGAAAAAGCCTTAAGCGGTGGCCGGGAAGGAGTTGTTCATTTCACTGAAGAATCCTGCAAGCACCATGATTGAGCGGGAAATAGAGATTATCAACAAGCTAGGCTTGCATGCCCGCGCTTCCACCAAGCTTACCCAGGCCGCCGGTCAGTTTAATAGCGAGGTTTGGATTGAGCACAATGGTCGGCGTGTGAATGCCAAAAGCATTATGGGTGTGATGATGCTGGCTGCCAGCAAGGGTAGCAAAATTACTGTGGCAACCAATGGCGCGGACGAGCAGCCTGCGCTGGAAGCCATGACTGCGCTGATTAATAATAAATTTGGTGAAGGCGAATGAGAAAACCAATGAAACGGAACTGGGAAATGAGCTTCGCCTTGTTAGGTTCCGCTCTATGAGCTTCACTATGCACGGAGTGGGCGTCTCCAGCGGCATTGCCATTGGCCATGCCCACCTGGTTTCACACGCCCTGCTCGAAGTAGCGCACTATCAGGTACCCAAGCGCCTGGTGGCGCAAGAAATCAAGCGTTTTGAAAAAGCCATTATCACCGTCAAGCAAAATTTGGAAACCATACGTCGTCAGTTGCCTGCCAGCGCACCCGCTGAGTTAGGCTCTTTCCTCGGTACACACTTGATGATACTGGCTGACAAGTCACTGTCGGTAGCACCTATTGCTATCATCAAAAATGAGCTGTGTAACGCTGAGTGGGCGCTCAAGCAGCAAATGGATGATCTGGTTGAGCAGTTTGAGAAAATAGAAGACGAATATCTGCGTGAGCGCAAGCAAGACGTGGTGCAAGTGAATCACTCCAAAGACTTTGTGAATAAAAAGACCAAAAACCATATCAATGGCATTGAAGGATTTTGGAGTTATGCTAAACATATTCTGTACAATTATCGGGGCGTATCGAGGTATCACTTTCCAATGTATCTGAAAGAAATTGAATATCGTTACAATCATCGTCAGGAGAATACTTTTAAGCTCTTCCTGAAGATCTATTTTGGTTACGTTTCGCCCTAATTACCTTCAATTAATAGTGTAAGTTACTTCAAAAATTGTGCCATTTGCGCGTCAAAAGTGCCTTGCGCGCGCATGATGAGTTCGCATACTTCACGCACAGCACCATGGCCAGCGAGGTTAGTGGTGATGTAATGCGCATATTTCCTGGTCAATGGGGCTGAACTCGGCACAGCAATAGCCAGGCCGCAGCGGCGCATAGGGGGTATATCCACCACGTCATCACCCATAAAGGCGCAATCTTCCGCACTGATATTCAGTTTTTTGGTCAGCGCGATAAAGGCTTCCAGCTTATCCTCTGCACCCTGGTAAATGTGCGCTATGCCGGTGTTTTCGGCGCGCTTGGGCACTACCTTTGAGGTGCGCCCGGTAATAATCGCCATCTCAATGCCGGTTGCTTTCAAGAGTTTCATGCCAAGGCCATCCAGCGAGTTAAAACTTTTGTATTCCAGACCGTCGTCACCTATCATGAGCCCGCCATCGGTCATCACACCATCCACGTCAAATACCAGCACCTTAACGCGTTTTGCGCGTTCTTCCGCAGTTTTCATTGCAGCTGATTCCAGTTCCACCGGAATCACTTTAAACCACCTTTGCCATTAAGAGGTCGTGCATATTCAGCGCGCCAACCAGATTGCCCTGCGAGCCAACTACCAGCAGACCGTTAATTTTGTACTGCTCCATTATTTCTACCGCTTCTACCGCTAGTTGATCAGGGCCTATGCTGCGTGGATTGGCGTGCATCACGTCACGAATCGCGGTTGTCATCACATTTACATTATTCTCAAAAGTGCGGCGCAAATCGCCATCGGTAAAAATGCCGAGCGGTTTGTCCGAAGCGTCAACCACTGCGGTCATGCCTAACCCTTTGCGCGACATTTCAAGCAAACCGTCTGAAAGCGATGCATTGAGCGGCACACTGGGGATGGCCGCGCCCACCCGCATGATGTCGCGCACGTGCACCAGCAGGCGCCGCCCCAAACCGCCGCCAGGGTGCGAGCGAGCAAAATCTTCTGCCGAAAAGCCGCGCTGATCAAGGACGGTAACGGCCAGGGCATCACCCAGTGCCAGCATCGCGGTAGTGCTGGCTGTTGGTGCAAGGCCTAGCGGGCAGGCTTCTTGCGATACCTGTGCATCAAGATGGATATCGGATTCTTGCGCCAGCGCAGAGGCCGGGTTGCCGCTGATGCTGATAATCCGCGTGCCCATGCGTTTGAGGAAAGGCACAATCGCCAGTAACTCATCACTCTCACCAGAACTTGACAGCGCGATTACTACATCGTCCGGCGTAATCATGCCCAGATCGCCGTGGCTCGCTTCACCCGGATGCATAAAAAAAGCCGGTGTGCCTGTGCTGGCGAATGTAGATGCGATTTTTCTGCCAACATGGCCAGATTTCCCCATGCCACTTACCACAATGCGCCCGTGGCACTGTAAAATGAGTTCCACGGCGCGAGTGAAGCTGTCGTCAAGGCGGTTAGCCAGCGCTTCCACCGCGCGTGCTTCAATCAGTAAAACTTCTCGTGCCAGCACCAGTGGCAATTTGCCTGGAGATTTGACGGCGCTGTTTTTTTGTAACTTTAATGTTCCCATACTGCCAAGTATAAAAGGGAATGCCCTGCGAATAAAGGCGAATAGAGGCCATTTAAGCAAATTAACCCTGACTTTTACAAAAGTAGGCATAATTTTTGCGTAATCCAAAATATAAAGACAGCTAAAATGACATTCATGCAAGATACTTTAACCACCATTTTGATTCTGCTCATTAGCTCGGTACTGGCAGTGGCGTTGTTTCGCGCATTCCGTCTGCCGACCATGCTGGCCTATTTCCTGGTGGGTTTGTTGCTTGGCCCGCATACTTTTGGCATATTGCCGGACACCGAGACCAACCGCCATCTGGCCGAATTCGGCATTGTCTTTTTAATGTTCAGCATCGGGCTGGCATTCAGCCTACCCCAACTTTACGCTATGCGCCGCACCGTACTGGGTCTGGGTGCAGCGCAGGTGGCTATTACTATGGCGGTGGTAATGGGCGTTTGCTGGTTGATCGGTTTAAGTTGGCCGGCAGCATTTGTGATTGGTGCCGCACTGACGATGTCTTCTACCGCAATCGTGTCAAAAATACTGGCCGAGCGTGTAGATCTGAATTCTCGCCACGGCAGGTTATCCATTGGCGTGCTGTTGTTTCAGGATATTGCCGTTGTGCCGGTTCTGGTACTCATCCCGGCGCTGGCTACGCAGAGCGGCGATTTGATGGGTGTGCTGGGCATCGCCCTGCTCAAAGCCACAGCCATGCTGATGGCACTATTCCTGCTTGGCAAAAGGCTGGTCAATCCCTGGTTTGGTTTGGTGGCTCGGCAGCGCTCCAGAGAATTGTTTGTGATGAATGCGCTCATGGTCGCCTTGATACTGGCCTACGCTACCCATCTGGCAGGCCTATCTTATGCGCTGGGCGCATTTATTGCGGGCATGCTGATTTCAGAGACGCGCTACCGCTACCAGGTGGAATCAGACATTGCCTCTTTCCGTGATATTTTGCTGGGTTTGTTTTTTGTAACGATGGGCATGCTGCTGGATATGCACCAGCTGGTATCCAATATCGACCTGGTTTTATTGCTGTTAATTGCGCTCATTGTTTTCAAGGTTTTGGTGGTTAGCGTATTGTGCCGCGTCTTTGGCTACGAAGTGGGCGTGGCGATACGCACCGGCGTTATTCTGGCACAGGCCGGGGAGTTCAGTTTCGTGATTCTGTCGCTGGGTCTGGAGCAAGGCTTGTTTGGTGGGCAGGCCATGCAAGTGGTGCTGGCATCATCATTACTTTCCATGGCGGCGGCACCATTTATCATTCAGTACAACGGTCGTTTTGCCCGCTACTGGTCCAAGAGCTATACCAAGGGCCACGAATCAAAAGTGGCGGCAATTGAAGAGATTGGCATGCAGCTCACTGACCACGTCATTATTTGCGGCTATGGGCGCAGCGGGCAGTATCTTGGTCGTTTTCTCAATGAAGAAAACATCCCTTTTATCGCGTTGGATATTGACCCAGCACGGGTGCAGGAGGCAGCAGCAGCGGGTGAAAATGTCATCTATGGCGATGCCGGGCGGCGTGTAGTGCTGGCAGCCGCCGGCGGTGCAAAAGCCAAAGCGCTGGTTATCAGTTATAACGACACACTTGCGGCGATGAAGATATTGCATGTGGTGCAGGAAAACTATCCGCAGTTGCCCGTCATCGTGCGCACCGTGGACGAAAGGGACATGGAGACTTTACGTAAGGCGGGCGCAGCTGAGGTGGTGCCAGAAATACTCGAAGGCAGTTTAATGCTGGCCTCGCATGCACTCATGCTGCTGGGTGTGCCGCTTAATCGTGTAGTTAAACGCATTCGTCTGTTCCGCGAGGAGCGCTACAAACTCTTTCGCGGCTTCTTTCATGGTATTTCCGACGCCGAGCAGGAAGTGCTGGATAAACACCAGCCGCGCCTGCACTCCGTGCTACTCAGTGCCTCGGCATATGCTGTGGGCAAACGCCCGATTGATATTGGGCTGGAAGGCTATAACGTGGAGATAAAATCCATACGCCGCCCCAACAGCAATGGGCTAGAGCCAACATTGGATACAGCTTTTGCTGAAGGCGATGTCGTTGTGTTGCTGGGTACGCCCGAGTATTTGGACAGCGCCGAAAAAATGTTATTAACTGGACGATGACTCAGCGTGTACTTGTCGCCGGCGGCGGCATCGTTGGCTGCCTGACTGCTTTGGAGCTGGCTGATCGTGGCTGCCGTGTAATGCTGGTCGAGCGCGGCGAAATAGCCAGCCAGAGTTCCGGCGAGGCCTCCTGGGCTGGTGCTGGTATTCTCTTCCCTCTGTTACCGTGGATGTATTCTGACGCAGTCAACAAACTCACCTTAAGCGGTGCCAGCCTCTACCCGTCCCTGTGCCAGCGCTTGCTGGGCGAAACCGGCATAGACCCTGAATATCAAGCATGCGGCATGTTGTTGTTGCCAAAATTTGATATTGAAGTAGCGCAAGCCTGGTGCAAAACCCATGACATTGAAGCGAAGCTGATGCCAGCCGCAGATTTGCCGGTTCAATCCTTAAGTGAAGGCGATGGGCTATGGCTGCCCAAGGTTGGTCAGGTTCGCCCGCCTGATTTGCTCATGGCGCTGCGCAAGATCCTGGAGCTGCGTGGTGTTGAGTTGCTGGAGCGCACCGAATTAAAACCGCTGCCAGAGCTGCAGCGTCTGAATGAGTGGGAAACGGTAAACGGGGAGAAGCTGCAGGCGGATAAGTTTGTAGTTACTTCCGGCGCATGGAGCTTCGAGCTGCTGAAAGCCAATGCCATGAAGCTCAATATCAAACCTATGCGCGGCCAGATATTGCTCTACCAGCAGCCTGCAAAGGGCTTAAGCCATATGCTGTACCGCGAAGGTTTTTACATGGTGCCACGTAAGGATGGCCTGCTGCTCGCCGGTAGCACTTTGGAAGATGTGGGCTTTGATAAAGCCACCACCGAAAGCGTCAAAAATGATTTGGCCGCCAAGGCCGAGGCTATTATCCCGGAGTTAAAAGGCATGCCAATACTCAAGCACTGGAGCGGGTTGCGGCCAGGCACCCCGGAAAATCTACCGACGATTTCAGAGCACCCGATGGTGAAAAATCTTTACTTGAATACCGGTCATTTCCGCTATGGCCTGACTATGGCGCCGTGTAGTGCCAAGATGGTGGCTGCCTTGATTTGCAATGAAGAGCTGTTGCACGATGCAACGCCGTTTGCGATGAGCTAGGCCTTCACGGTCTACCGCGTCCGGTTGATTGACTTGTTATACGTTTGTAGTTCCTCAATTGAGATTGGTGGCCTTGTTTTGTGAAGCATGCGATGACAATTTGCGCAAACAGGCCTTAAATCATTTACTGGATTTACCAAGTATTCTTCTCTGGCATCTGCAACCCGCCTCAAATGATGAACCTCGATATATTTTGCGCCAAACGCGCCGTAAGCCTCCTCGAAATTAAATCCACATGCAGTGCAGCTGTAGCCATAGTAGTCTATGCAGGCTTGACGGGCGGCAGAGCTTCTGTCGTAGGTCTTGAAAGTAACGCTCTTTGGCTTTCCTTCCGCAAATAGCTGCACATCTTTCTTTGCCGCGGGTACAAAACTAAATTTGCTATTGCTCTGAATTAGCGCAAACAGCTCATTTGCAACTTCATCAGGGACGGACATGCCGCTAGCCTGCGGTGTCCAATTGTAATTAGGGTATTTATCTTGGAGATAAACTAAGGGGACTATCGGCTCTTCAGATAATGCCTTAAACAACAAATCTGTTCTGAGAGCAGTTTTTCCTTCCTTTGCTTTTTGAACATCCCAGTGCGGTAGCGAGTAAGGCTCTGAGGAAATATACCCGCAACCAATAATTCCTTTTGGCTCTACACCAAGGCGCATTAGGAAAAATATATCGCCAATTTCTATTCGCTTCGTATTCCCGCAGCTCCAGTACCTGTCGTATTGGTCGCCGTTATTTATCCGATAGATGGCATCCTGCTGATCGTTCTAGGCCCAGCGTTCAGGATTCCATGTGTAAAGTATTGCCCTCAATCAGCAATCCAATGCCCCGATTTACCGCCCATTTTTTCCAGCAGCTTGATTTCACCCATCACCATGCCACGGTCTACCGCTTTGCACATATCGTAAATGGTCAGTAGTGCGACGCTGGTGGCGGTGAGCGCTTCCATTTCCACGCCAGTGCGGCCTACGGTCTCAGTGGTGACTGTGCAGTGGACGGTGGTATTGGCCTTGTCAATTTCAAACTCAACGCCTACTTTGGTGAGGCTGATTGGGTGGCACAGTGGGATTAAATCAGACGTGCGCTTGGAAGCTTGTATGGCAGCAACACGGGCAATGCCCAGCACATCACCTTTTTTGGCATCACCTTTTAATATTAAATCTAAAGTTATCGGCAACATGCGTATACTGCCGCGGGCTTTCGCCATGCGGTGCGCTTCAGGTTTTTCGCCAATGTCCACCATGTGGGCTTGGCCAGCAACATCAAAGTGCGTGAACTCCTTCATGGTCTATTTTCCAAATGAACTCATTACGTATTACCGCTATCATATCAACGATGAAACTAATTTACTGCATTCTCGGCGCGCTGTTATTTGCGCCACTGGCATTGGCCGATGGCCTGCCCGAACTTGGCGATGTGTCTGCCACCGTATTATCGCCCTTGCAGGAGCAATTAATTGCCAACCAGATCATGAAGGATGTGATGTCCAGCGGCGATGTGGTGAGCGATGTTGAAATCACCGATTATGTGCAAAGCCTCGGCTATCGCCTTGTGGCAAATGGCCCGGACCGGCGCCAGCCATTTAACTTTTTTGTGGTGCAGGATAATACCGTTAACGCTTTCGCCATGCCGGGTGGCGTTATCGGCGTACATACCGGGCTGATACTGGCGGCCAATAGCGAATCTGAAATGGCCAGCGTGCTGGGGCACGAAATCGGCCACGTGGTGCAGCACCACATGGCGCGTATGCTGGCACAACAAAAAAGAGATTCGATTATCAATCTGGCTTCTTTTGCAGTGGCAATACTTGCTGCGCGCGCCAACCCGCAATTAGGTGGCGGGGCGTTGACTGCTGCTTCTGCCGCCGGAGTTCAAAAACAACTTGATTACACGCGTGAGCACGAACGCGAGGCCGACCGCGTGGGCTTGCAGATACTCGATAGCGCAGGGTTTGATACACGTGCCATGCCAGCTTTTTTTAGCACCTTGCTAAAAAGTTCGCGCTTTGTAGATGGCACCGCGCCTTCGTTTCTGCGCACCCATCCACTCACCACCGAGCGTATTGCGGATGTGAAAAATCGTGTGGATAGCATGCCTTATCGCCAGGTGGTTGATAGTGTCGAATTTCACTACATACGCGCAAAGCTGCGCGCTGCGTATGGCCCGGCACAAAATGCCATCGATTATTTTGAGAATAATTTGAAAGAGCGCAGTTTTGTTAATGAGGCTGCCGAACACTACGGGCTTGCTTTGGCATTTGTGCGCAAAAATGATCTGGGTGGTGCCGCCAAGGAGGTAGACTGGTTACACAAAAATATGCCACGTCACCCATATTTTGAAACGCTAGCCGCAAAAATTGAAGTCGCACGCAATCATCCAGAGCAGGCAGCCAAACTCTATGCGGCAGGCTTAGCTTCGTTCCCCAGCCATCGTGCGCTTATCTATGGCTATGCCGAACATTTTTTAGCCACCAATCAAAACGATAAAGCGCTTAAACTGATTAGCGAAAAGCAGCCGCAATACCCGGACGACTCTTATTTGTACGCGCTGGCATCGCGCGCCTACACAGCGCAAGGCAAGAATTTGCTGCGCCACCAGGCGCAAGGGGAGGCCTATTTAAGGCGCTATGATATGCAAAAAGCCATTGAACAAATGGATTTAGCCGTCAAAGCTGGCGATGGAGATTTTTACCAGCAATCTATTGTTGAGGCCAGGCTGAATCAGTTGCAACAACAGTATGTGGAACCCAAAAAAGAAGGCTGGTTTGACTAGCAAGCCTATGATTAAGTCCCCTCCCTATTTAGACCGTATAGGTCTTCACCGCTCCAGTAAGCGCTGAAGCGCAAACTGGAAGCGCGACAGGGGGAGGGTTAGGGTGGGGGTTGAAAGACAGTGTGGGCGGGATATTGCAAGTTCTTGATATATTTTGACCCTTGTCCTTGGCGCCTGACTTGCCACGCAGTGGCATAGCGAAGGCGGACAAGACCCTTGCGGTCTAACCCCCCTTGCTGGGGGAAGGAATTATTGGCTTCTCGACTTGATTGTTTTAATTGAACCAGGATAATTAGAAGGACGCATGATGCAACGCAGAAATTTCCTGCAATTATTATCCGCTGGTGTAGCCGCCATGCTGCTGGCGCCTATCAACGCGTTGGCGGCACTGTGGAATAAAGCCGCATTTGAAGCCACCACGCTGGAAAGCGCGGCAAAAGGGCTGGATATTCCAGACGAAACACCCAGTGCAGACATTGAAATTGTCGCGCCAGCCTACGCCGAGAACGGCGCCGTTGTTCAGGTGGAAGTCAGAAGCCGCATCCCCAATACTGAAGCCATTGCCATACTGGTGGATAAAAACCCGACGTCTTTAATCGCCAATTTCATGTTTTCAAACGGTGCCGAGCTGTTTGTGGTCACGCGCATCAAAATGGCGGAAACATCGAATGTGGTGGCCATCGCAAAGGTGGGCGGCCAATACTTTACGGCCAAGAAATACATCGAAGTGTCGGAGAACGGGTGTAATTAAG
The DNA here is from genome assembly GCA_038924905.1 of Methylophilaceae bacterium. Lineage (GTDB taxonomy): Bacteria > Pseudomonadota > Gammaproteobacteria > Burkholderiales > Methylophilaceae > JBCKUK01. Next base: position 15,020 of record JBCKUK010000002.1, read on the forward strand.
ATGGCAGATGCAATTAAAATGCGCGCTCAGCTCAAGGGTGAAATCACCGAGATTAAAATCCTGATGAGCCACCCGATGGAAACCGGCCGCCGCAAGAATGATTTGAATGAGGTTATTCCTGCGCACTTCATCCAGCTGGTGACGGTAAGCCTGAATGACAAGCCAGTGCTAGAGGCGCAGTGGGGCACGGGTATTTCCAAGAATCCTTACCTGACATTCCACCTGCGCGGTGCCATGGTGGGTGATAAAGTTGCTGTGACCTGGCATGATAATCAGGGCGAATCAAACTCGAGCGAGATTGCAGTTACTCAGGCTTGAAGCAGACCCCCTCGCCCTGCGGGAGAGGGCTGGGGAGAGGGCGTGTTTTGTCGGAGGTTACCCGACAGTGTGTAGGGCGGATGAGGCTATAAGCCGTTATCCGCCATTCTATGTGGCGAGTATTCATTTCGCTTCGTCAACCATCTGGATGGTCTTTTCCTCAACTTCTTTGGCAACTTGAACTAGCGCTGCATCCTGAGATAGCGCCGAAAGCATTTGCACTGGCTTAATAAGACCAATCTTCGTTTTGCCTTTCTCCGTAAACACCGAGATACGACAAGGCAGCGCCATGTTCAGGCGCATATCGGTGGACAGGACTTTTGCAGCCTGCCCCGGATTGCAGACTTCAAAAACTTTGCACTCCTCATCAAATGCTATGCCTTTACTGCGAAGCGTGGTTCCCAAGTCGTGGACATGCAGTACCCCGAAGCCATTGCGTTTAACCGCAGCTTCAAGGCCTGCCGACGCTTGGTCGAACGATTTGCCGGTTTCAACTATGTAATACATGAAATTACCTCGATAATGCCATTAAGGGGTTAGCTCAGCATCGATTTATTACGCCGCAATTGGCATCACCCGTTCAAGTTGCCCCTGAATAGCCTGGCGCGCTTTGCGGATTTCATATTCATCTTGTAAGCCCATCCAGAATTGCACAGAGTTGCCGAACGCTTTAGCCAGCCTTAGCGCGGTATCGGCGGTGATGGTGCGGTTGCCAAGCACAATTTCATTGATCCTGCGTGGAGGCACGCCAATGGCGTTGGCCAGTTTGTTTTGGCTGATGTTCATCGGTTTTAGGAATTCTTCGAGAAGAATCTCACCGGGGTGAATGTTATTTAGTTTGTCCATAATGTTGTCCTCATTGGTTGATACTTAGTGGTAATCAACGATCTCTACTTGTTCCACGCCTGCCGCAGTCCAGATAAAACATATCCGCCATTGGTCATTGATGCGAATACTGTGATGGCCTTTGCGATCATTCTTCAATGCTTCCAGGCGATTGGCAGGCGGTATTCTTAAATCGTCCAGCGTATGGGCTTTATCAACCATGAATAACTTACGCAGGGCGACTTGCTGAATTTCTCTTGGCAAGCGCATTGAAACTTCACCAGACCATATTTTTGAAGTTTCCTTACTGGCGAAAGTGAGTATCATGAATGAATTGTAACGCCACGCGTTATATAACGCAAGACGTTATACCCAAAGCCACCGCTTCGGCCACTTTAATCCCATCCACCGCCGCCGAAAGTATGCCACCCGCATAGCCTGCGCCTTCGCCACTTGGATATAAGCCTTTGGTGTTGATGCTCTGCAAGTCATCATCGTTACGCTTGATGCGAATAGGCGACGAGGTGCGCGTTTCCACCCCGGTCAAAATGGCGTCCGGCAAATCAAAACCCTTGATCTGTTTGGCAAAGGCAGGCAGAGCTTCGCGGATGGCGCTAATGGCATAGTCTGGCAATGCGTTGCTGAGGTCGGTCAAATGTACGCCGGGGGTGTAAGAAGGCAGCACTGCGCCAAACTTGGTAGAGGGTTTGCCTGCCATAAAATCGCCAATGAGTTGCCCAGGAGCCGCGTAGTTATTGCCTCCCAAGGCGTAGGCTTTTGCTTCCAGTTCACGCTGTAATTCCATGCCAGCAAGCGGGTCGCCCGGATAATCTTCTTTAGGCGTAATGCCGACCACGATACCGGCATTGGCGTTGCGCTCGTTGCGTGAATACTGGCTCATGCCGTTGGTGACAACGCAGCCAGGCTCGGAAGCGGCTGCGACAACCGTGCCGCCCGGGCACATGCAAAAGCTATACACCGAGCGGCCATTTTTGGCGTGATGCACCAATTTATAGTCGGCTGCGCCGAGCAATTCGTTATTTGCATTTTTGCCATAGCGAGCGGTGTCTATCAGCGATTGTGGGTGCTCAACGCGAAAGCCGATGGAAAAAGGTTTGGCTTCAATGTAAATGCCGCGTTTATGGATCATCTCAAACGTATCGCGCGCGCTGTGGCCAACGGCCAAAATCAAGTGATTGGTGGCGATGCGTTCGCCATTCGCTAGCACCACGGCCTGGACTTGGCCACAAACCTGGCCATCTTTTATTTCAATATCATCTACTCGGGCTTCAAAACGGATTTCCCCGCCCAAGAATTCTATGGTCTCGCGCATCTTCTCGACCATGCCAACCAGTCGAAAAGTACCGATATGCGGATGGCTGACGTAGAGGATTTCTTCCGGTGCTCCGGCCTTGACGAATTCATCCAGTACTTTTCGGCCGTAATGCTTGGGGTCTTTAATCTGGCTGTAGAGCTTGCCGTCCGAGAACGTCCCGGCGCCGCCCTCGCCGAATTGCACGTTGGATTCCGGGTTGAGCTTGCCTTCTCGCCAGAATCCCCAGGTGTCCTGCGTTCTTTCCCTCACCGCCTTGCCGCGTTCCAGCACGATTGGTTTAAAACCTGATTGCGCAAGTATCAGCGCGGCAAATATGCCAGCAGGGCCAAAACCGATGATGACAGGACGTGCGGGCAGATTCGTCGGCGCTTTTGCCACAAAGTGATAACTGGTGTCTGGTGTGATACTGACGCGCGGGTCTTTTTTGAATTTAGCTAAAAGCCTGGCCTCGTTGTTAACTTCTACATCAATGGTGTAAACGAACAGGATGGCGTGAGATTTACGTGCATCTACCCCACGCTTAAAAATGTTGAAGCGCAGCAAATCATCCTCTGTGATGGCGAGCTTTTTAAGGATTGCAGCTTTGAGCTCGCCCTGAGTATTACCCAGTGGGAGTTTGATTTCGGTGAGGCGTAACATCTTATTTAAGCTGCAATATTTTTCGCAGCATGGGCACGGTCACAGACTTTTTCTCGGTGAGCGACCATTCATCCAATGCATCCAGAGTTGCCATCAGGGTTGGTAAGTCACGTCGCAGATGGCGCAAGCAATAATCCACGACTTCATCCGGCAGTTTGATGCCGCGTTCAACCGCATGGATTTTGAGTGCCTGAGCTTTTTCTGCGTCCGACAGCGGATGTAGTTGATAGACCAAGTCCCACGCCAGACGTGTGGCCAGATCATTGCGCAAACCCATTTGTGTGGGAGCGGCGATGCCACTGGCGATCAAGGCGCCGCCGGAGTTCCTCAGTTGGTTGTAGGTATTAAACAGATCGATTTGCGCATCATGATTGAGCAAATGGACATCGTCTATCACCCGCGCCCCTATTTCCTTACAGGCCGATAATAAATGACTTTTCCCACTACCAGTCTCGCCCCATAAATAAACAAACCGGGGCTGTGCATCGCTAGTGAGTGCGTTTTGTAAACTATGCAACGCTTCCGCGTTGCGGCCAACAACAAAATTATCCAGTGTCGGTAGAGGCACCGGCTGTATATCAAGCAAAAGCTGTTTCATCCGGAACCTCTGATTAAGTCCGACGTGATCGCGACAATGGCTTTGCGGGAAGGGATGCAAGAAAGGGTTCGAAGTTAATGGCCATTCCCTTAACGAGAAGCCTGACGCCGCAGACCGCCCGCAAAGCCATTGTCCCTTCGGGTTGCATTAAAAATGAGCGCTTGCGGCGTTGCACTCCTTGGCTTCGTAGAATAACTACGACCGGCGTCGTGCGCCTTGCAATCATCTCATTTTTAATAGCAACGCGGCTCATGGCGGATTCAATCATAAATGTTGCTAGCGAGATAGTCTTGCTTGGCATGGCGCAGGCCAACAGCAATGGCGGCAGTGGCTGGCAAGGCCAGCAAGACGCCAGTAAAACCAAATAACTGGCCGCCTGCGAGTAAGGCAAAAATAACTATAACGGGGTGCAAGCCGATACGATCACCCACGAGTGTAGGCGTGAGTAACACGCCCTCCAGCAGCTGGCCTATACCAAACACCGCCAGCACCGGAATAAATTGGCCCAGGCCGGTGAATTGCAGCGCGGCGGCCAGGAGCGCCAGTATGATGCCGATAGTAATACCGAGATAGGGCACAAAGCCAAGCAGACCGGCAATCAGGCCAATCGGTATGGCCAGCTCAAGTCCGGCCAGCCATAGCCCCGCCGCATAAAAAACGCTCATCAGCAGCATGACTAGGAGTTGGCCGCGCAAGAATTCAGCTAAAACCAGGTCGATTTCATGTGCAATCAGAGCGACTCTTTTATACCAACGGCGCGGTATAAGCACAGCAATATGACTGACCATGCCATGCCAGTCACGCAATAGATAAAACAGCACAACCGGCACCAGCAGCAGATTTACCAACCAACCAACCAACGCTAAACCGTGTGAACTAGCCGAGAGCAGCATTTGGCCAACAAAATTACCCGCAGTTTTCCAGTGCTGGGAGAGTAACACTTGAATTTGCGCGACGTTGATATCAAGCGTGACGCCGAAGTAACGCAACAACCAGGGTTCCAAACGATCATGAAGCGAGGTGATATAGGCTGGTAAACGCTCAATGACCAGCAACAATTCTTTTTGCAGCAAGGGGGCTACAATAAAAAATACCGCAATCATGATGCAAATGAGCAGCAGCATGACGACGATGGTGCCTATTGTGCGCCCCAGTGCCAGCTTGCCTAATTTGAGATTACCCAGCCTGCCAACCAGCGGATTACAAATATAGGCCAGGATCGTGGCAATTAAAAATGGCGCAAGCATGGGTAGCAGTAAATAAAGCAACCATAAAAATGCAGCCGCAAACAGTATCAGGCGGTAATCAGGTAAGACGTTTTCTTGTTTGGTGGCCATATCGGTTAAAATTATATTATCTAATTGAGTTATTTAGCTGTAATTTCTCTGTAATTTCTTTTGCTGGAAGCGAGATATCAACTTGAATTCAAGTAATGATTCGACAAAACCCATCAGCTATCGCGATGCTGGCGTAGACATGGAAGCCGGCGATGCGCTGGTAGAGCAGATTAAGCCGTATGCGAAAAAGACCATGCGACCGGAAGTAATGGGCGGCATTGGCGGCTTTGGTTCTTTGTTTGAACTATCCAAAAAATTCAAGAACCCGGTATTGGTATCCGGCACCGATGGCGTGGGCACCAAGCTTAAATTAGCTTTCCAGCTCAACAAGCATGACACCGTGGGCATTGATTTAGTCGCCATGAGCGTGAACGATATTCTGGTGCAAGGTGCTGAGCCCCTGTTTTTTCTTGACTACTTTGCCTGTGGCAAGCTGGATGTAGGCACGGCTACCGAGGTGATTAAAGGCATTGCCGCTGGCTGTGAGCAAGCCGGTTGCGCGCTGGTGGGTGGTGAAACCGCCGAAATGCCGGGCATGTATCCTGCCGGTGAATATGATCTGGCAGGCTTTGCCGTTGGCGCGGTAGAAAAAGAGAAGATTATTAATGGCAGCACGATTACTGAGGGCGATGTGGTATTGGGCCTGGCCTCCAGCGGCGCGCATTCCAACGGCTATTCACTGATTCGAAAATTGATTGAGCGCTCCGGCATAGACATGGATAGCAATTTCCACGGTAAACCGTTCCGCGACGTGGTGATGGCGCCGACCCGCATTTACGTAAAACCACTGCTCAAGTTACTAGCGGCCATGCCGGTGAAAGGCATGGCGCATATCACCGGCGGTGGCATTACCGAGAATGTGCCGCGCGTGTTGCCTGCTGGTTTGACTGCCGAAATCAAAAAAGGCAGTTGGACGATACCACCGCTATTTAATTGGCTACAGGTGCAAGGCAATGTTACAGATGACGAGATGCATCGCACTTTCAACTGCGGCATTGGCATGGTGGTGATAGTTGCCAGGGAAAATGCTGAAGCGGCCCAGACATTGCTGGCTGCTGAAGGTGAGCGGGTTTGGGTTATCGGCCATGTGCGCCAGCAAAAATCGGGCGAAGCTCCAACCGTTGTTATTTGAACTTGGCTGTCTGAACTTGTCGGCGACGATGGTGCCAACTTAATTATCCGCTTGTGAGTAATTGCCAGAAGACCATATGCCACAAATTTTTACCCGAATACTTGTTCTAAGCCTGTTAATGATTTCAGGCTTGGCCACCGCTGCACCTACCAAAGTGGATGTGGTCTATCAGGCCACACGTAACGGCCAGCCCTTTGCTACAGTCACTGAGAGCTATCGGCAGGAAAATGGCCGTTATCGCATTGAGAGCGTGACCAAGGGCATAGGCGTCTATGCATTGCTTGGAGAACGTAAATTAACCAGCGAGGGCGAGGTAACCAGCGAGGGCCTCAGACCCAGCCACTTTGAATTGCATCAGGGCGATAACGAGAAAAAATCTTTGTATACAGATTTTGACTGGGTAGCCAATGTGCTGACCATGAAAATTAAAGGCAAACTCGTCACAGTGCCGCTGGAAAAAGGCACGCAGGATTTAATCAGTTTTGCTTACCAATTCATGTTTGTCCAACCTCAGGGTGATGCGCTGGAATTGCCAGTGACCACAGGTAAAAAATTACGCATTCACCACTACGCAGTGACCGAGCGCGACGCAATTTTGGAACTGCCAGCGGGAAAATTCAAAACCATGCATTTAGTGAAGGCCGGCAAAGACGACCCGGATAAGCTAACAGAGAAGCCAACAGAAAAACAGGGTGCCAGCGATGAAAAAGAGCTATGGCTGGGTGCGGAGGCCTATTCATTACCAGTGCGCCTTTTGCTGGTAGACGATAATGGCGCGAAAACCGAGCAAACGCTGACCAGTTTACATGTCGATTAAATCTTCCCCCTTCTGGACCAAACGCCTAGGCCTCGCGCTAATTTTCTCTGTTGCACTTCATCTGTTGCTGGTCAGGGGGCTGGGGCTGCAATTCCCTGATTGGTGGAGTACGCCGAAAGCCTCTTACGGCACAATTGATGCCGTTCTGGTGGCTGCCACAAAAGCACCGCCACCTGTGGAAAAGTTGCCGCCTACTTCCCCGGTTGCCAAGTCTGCTGCGAAAAAGCCACCCACACCCTTGCCGCCGCAAGAGTTGCTTCCAAACGAAGTGCTAATTGAGTCCGCAAGCACTAATACAGAGCCAATAGCGGATGCCTCAAGACCCACTGAAAATACGCTGCCGGAACAACCTGCCAGCACTGATGAAGTCGCTAGTGAAGATGAGCGGCCAAAGCCACCAGACTTTGTGGAAACCGTCTTTACAGTGACCAATGGCGGTACTAAAGGCGTCATGCACAATAGCTATCAGGTTCAGCCAGACGGTAGTTATGTATTAAAAAGCGAGGTTGAGGCCAAAGGTTTTGCCTCCCTGTTTTTTGGCAAGCTAAAACAGCAGAGCGAGGGCGTGGTCACGGAGCGCGGGCTCAAGCCAACTCATTATTTATATCAATATGGCGATAACGAAGATAAAGTGCAACGCGCCAGCTTTGATTGGCAGGCGGGTAAATTGACCATGCAAAATGGCAAGAAAATAAAAACCGCGCCGCTGACGGAAGGCACTCAGGATTTTCTCAGTTTTATGTATCAGTTCATGTTTGTGCCGCCACTTGAGCAAATGCAGCTATCTATCGCCAATGGCAAAAAGCTGGGCACCTACGATTACGAGTTTGAGGGCGAAGAGACTTTATCAACTAAAATGGGAGAACTTCGCACCGTGCATATTTTTAGGACTCGCGCTGACAGCGATGAAAAAACCGAGCTCTGGCTCGCGCTTGATTATCATAACCTGCCGGTGAAAGTGCGCCAGACAGAGAAAGACGGCGATGTAATCGAACAAATTGCCACGCGAATTTCCACCAGCAACACCGCGCCGGTACCTTAAACAAGCAACGTCATTCAAGAAAGATCGCATGAGCAGTATTAACCCTAACTTACTTCGCCTGGCTGGCATGGCGTTAGCCGATGTATTGACTCTTAGCGGGCCGGCAGACGCCAGGCTCGGCGCATTCTTCCGGCAAAATCGTGAGCTGGGCACCAAAGACCGCGCATTTGTCGCAGAGTCTGTTTATGGCGTTTTGCGGCGCAGGAGTTTTCTGGCTTATTGCGCTGATGGCGAAGATCCACGCAAGCTCTTGCTCGTCTGGTTGCTACGTATACAGGGCATGAGCCTGCGCGACCTGGATGAGACGCTCAATAAACAACAAAAAGAGTGGGCGGCGGAGATCAAGGCTAAATCTACAGATGCCATGCCACTAACCATGCAGGCCGATGTGCCGGAGTGGTTGTGGGACAGGCTGGCGGCGCAATACGGTGAAGTCGAGGCGCTGAAAATAGCGCGCAGCATGCATCTGCCTGCCAATCTCGATCTGCGCGTGAATACGGTCAAAGCTACGCGGGAAGACGTGATGGCTAAATTTGCCAGTGAACAGATCGAAGCCCAAGTCACGCCTTACTCACCATTCGGCATTCGCATGCCGGAAAAAATGACCATCAGCCGCCATGTCATGTTCACCGATGGCAAGATTGAAGTGCAAGATGAAGGTAGCCAGTTGCTTGCGCTATTGGTTGCGCCGAGGCGAGGCGAGATGGTGGCAGATTTTTGCGCCGGTGCAGGTGGTAAAACCCTGGCACTTGGTGCGCTGATGCGTAACAGCGGCAGCATTTATGCATTCGATGTTTCTGAAAAGCGCCTGCTTAACTTGGGCCAGCGCCTCAAGCGTTCCGGCTTATCTAATCTGCGCAGTCAGCTTATCAGCAGCGAACAGGATCCAAAATTGAAGCGGCTTAACGCTAAATTCAATCGCGTGCTGGTGGATGCGCCGTGCAGCGGTTTCGGTACGCTACGCCGAAACCCAGACCTTAAATGGCGGCAATTACCCAAAGATGTGATTGAACTGGCAGCCAAGCAAACCGCAATTCTGACGCGTGCCGCCAAGCTGCTAAAAGATGGTGGACGCCTGGTGTATGCTACTTGCAGCCTATTGCAGGAAGAAAACGAAGCTATTGCCGAAGCATTTCTGACTACGCATCCGGAGTTTTCCCTGGTGCCGGTCAGTGAAATTCTGGCACAGCAAAAAATTGCGCTCGATACTGGCAAATATCTCAAGCTATTTCCGCATATTCATAAAACAGACGGGTTTTTTGCCGCTGTGTTTGAGAAAGTAACGGCCCCGGTAAAAGCGGCTGACACAGAAAAAACTGCTCCTAAAAAGACGACCAAACCCAAGATAGTTAAAAAGAAAGCCAAAAAGAAAGTTAAGCCATGAAGTGGCCTGGCATCAACACGCAGATTCTTCTGGGCGCGGTTCTTGGTGTAGCTGTCGGCCTTTATTTTCATGGGCTGGGGCAAGATAACGCCACCGTCAAAGCAGGCATTTATGCCAGTGGTTTAGTGGGCGGCCTGTTTATCGATCTGCTTAAAATGATACTCATCCCGCTGGTATTTACTTCAATCGCCGTGGGCATTGCCAATCTGCAAGCGCATAAACAAGTGCATCGTGTGTGGACTACAACCCTGGTTTTTTTCGTTCTCACCATGGCCATCGCCATTGTGCTGGGTATGACAGCCAACCAGCTATTCCGCCCGGGCGCAGGACTGGAGATCAAGATGTTTGCCGGTGCCATGCAAGGCTTTGAAGCCAAACAGCTGAGCCTGCCCGAATTCGCTGCGCAGTTTTTGCACGGACTTTTTGTTAATCCATTTGCGGCGCTATCACAGGGCAATGTACTGGCAGTAGTTATCTTCGCGCTGTTTGTGGGTATCGCTTTAGTCATTGGCGGCGAACGCTATCGCAACATACTTGTCCTGTTGCAGGAGCTGAATGAAATCACCATGCAAATGGTCAAGTGGATCATGTATCTGGCGCCGCTGGGCATTATGGCCTTGCTCACCAAGCTCATTGCTACGCAGGACACCGCTTTATTTGGTAGCCTGGGTAAATTTATAGTAGTGGTGCTTGGCACAACTTTGCTGCACGGCATTGTGATATTGCCACTTATTTTGTACCTGATTACCAAAGTGACACCATTACAACTATTTAAGGGTGCGCGTGAGGCACTGGTAACAGCATTGGCGACTAGTTCCAGCTCTGCGACGCTGCCAGTCACACTGCGTTGCGTAGAATACAACCTGCATGTGCGCCGCGATGTGGCTGGTTTTGTCGTGCCCTTAGGCGCTACCGTCAATATGGATGGCACCGCGCTTTATGAAGCTGCAGCCGCATTATTTATCGCCAACCTGGCGGGCATTGATTTGAGCTTGACGCAGCAGATGATTGTTTTCTTTACTTCCATGATTGCTGCCATTGGTGCACCCGGCATCCCCAGCGCAGGCATGGTGACCATGGTGATGGTGCTGCAATCGGTAGGCTTGCCCGCTGAAGCGATTGCCATTTTATTGCCAATCGACCGTTTGCTCGATACCGTACGCACCGCGGTGAACGTAGAAGGGGATGTGGTGGGAAGTCTGGTTGTACAAAAACTGATTAAGAAAAAATCTTAAGGGAGCTAGGCATGATGCCATCCATGAACGATTGGTTTTACTGGGCGCTGCTATCTGCCATGTTCGCTGCACTGACTGCGATCTTTGCCAAGATTGGCCTGGAAGGCGTCGATTCCGATTACGCGACGCTGGTTCGCACATTTGTGATTATTGCCGTGCTTACCGGCTTTATTATGCTCACCGGGAAATGGGTTAGTCCATTCTCGCTACAGCCAAAAACATTATGGTTCCTTGCTTTATCTGGCTTGGCGACGGGTGCATCCTGGGTTTGTTACTTTCGTGCGTTAAAGGCAGGCGAGGCTTCGAAGGTTGCGCCTATAGACAAACTGAGTTTAGTCCTGGTGATTATTTTCGCTTTTGTTTTTCTTGATGAACGTCCCAGTGTCAGAGAGTGGCTGGGAATCTTTATGGTGGTGGCAGGCGTTGTTGTTCTCGGTTTTAAAAGGTGAACGCCGGAGATAGTTGTTAGCCAGCCTTCATCGCTGCTCCATTCCCAAGCCTTTGTCTTAAACCTTTGTCCTAAACCATTGCTGTGCATGCACTACCAGTGAATATACCGTTGGTACGACGATTAGCGTGAGCAAGGTGGAAGAAATCATGCCACCGATGACGGCAATTGAAAGCGGCCCATTAGTCTCTGCCCCAGCACCAAAGCCCAGAGCGGCTGGCAGCAATGCCAGAATAATCGTCAGAGAAGTCATCAACACCGGTCTCAGCCGAATGGGGCAGGCTGTCTTTAGCGCCTCATCAATGGCGACACCTTTTTCACGCAGCTGATTGGTGAGGTCAACCAATAAAATGGAATTCTTGGCTACCAGACCTATGAGTAGCACCAACCCTATCATCGAAAAAATATTGAGTGAGTTGCCCGTGAGCCATAACGCCATCACGCCGCCGACAATCGCCAGCGGCTGAGCCAGCATAATGATGAATGGCTGCAGGAAAGAGTTAAACTGACTGGCCAACACCATATAGAGCAGGATGAGGGCAAGCACAAACACGAATGCCATATTTTTAAAGGTTTTGGCAAATTCTTCTGCCTGGCCCGAAAGCTTGGTTTTGTATTCGGCAGGCAATAGTTCGGCGGCGGTTTGATTAACCAGATTGACCGCTTCGCCAAGCGGCATAGTGGGGCTGGCGTATAGATTAGCGGCGTATTGCAAATCAAAACGCCCAATAACGGCGGCACCAAGATTTTGTTTAAAGCTGGCTACGGAATCCAGGCGCACCAGGTCACCACTTGCACTACGCAAATAGATTTTAGATAAATCCGCAATATGGTTAAAACTACCCTCTTTTGCTTTTAAGCGGATATCGTAGCGTTGGCCATCTCCCGGCTCGTCGTTAAATTTGGCGATATTGACGCCGCCTGCATAGACGCTCACGGCGCTGGCGATGTCGTTTGCCGAAATGCCAAAACTGGCCGCACGCACGCGATCTATCTGCAAGGACACTTGCGGCAAATCGAGCTGCATATCCAAATCCACTTTGCCCATGCCCGTCGTATCAGACAATTTTTTTTGCATGACTTTAGACAGCTCGCCCAGTCGGCTTAAGTCAGGGCCAGTGATATTGAATTGCAATTTTTCCGGGCGCTGACCGCGCACAATTGAGACGGGGGCAGGGAAGGCACGCACGCCGGGAATGATGTCCAGCTCATCGCGCAGCATTTTTACCAAGGCTTTTTGTGACAACTTGCGATCTTTTTTATCTTTAAGGCGGATATTGATATTGCCTTGATTCACTTGTCCGCGCTGGCCTGAGCCCACCGTAGTGAAAAAGCTGGCAATTTCATCCATGTGAGTGAGGAGAGCTTTTTCAATTAAATCTACGCGTGTATTGGTGTATTCGAGGCTGGAACCCAGCGGTGTTTTGAAAGAGATGATAAATCTGCCTTCATCGGCCTCAGGCACAAATTCTTTTTGCACGTTTTGGAAAAAGAAGCCGCTGGAGGTAACCACTAACAGCGTTACCAGAAGCACTTTCCAGCGGTGATTGAGCGCCCATCCCAGTAACCCGGTATAAACCCTGTCCATACCCTTAAAGAAGGCGTCCAGCCAGTAATATAGCTTGCCGTGTCGACTGCTGGTTTTGAGGTAGCGTGAGCACAGCATGGGCGTTAAGGTGAGCGACACCATGAGCGACACCAGCACGCCAAAGGTGACAACGACAGCAAATGATTGGAAGAACTTGCCCAGGATGCCTTCCATAAAAATTACCGGGGCGAAGATGCACACCAGCGATAACGATGCGGCAATGACGGCAAAGGTGACCTCGTGGCTGCCTTCTATAGCTGCTTTCATGGCATCCTTGCTACCAGCGGCTTGCATACTCATATGCCTGAAAATATTCTCCAGCACCACAATTGCATCATCTACCACCACGCCTATCAGCAACAGCAAGGCCAGCAGCGTCATGCTGTTAAAGGTAAAGCCTGAAAAATACATCACGGCAACTGCGCCTAGCAATGAAACAGGAATGGCGGTGGCGATAATCAGGGTAGAACGAATGGAGCGTAAAAATAGCCATACAATCAGCGCTGCCAGCAACGTGCCTTCCAGCAAATGTTGTTGTAGCGATTTTACCATTTCCTTAATAAACAGGGCTTCATTTGATGAAATGTCTATGTGCAAACCAGGTGGTAGCGCGGGGCGAATCTCTTCATCCAGCCGTCGTTCGACTTCATTGATAATATCCACCGTATTGGCGTTGGGAATTTTGATAATGCCTATGCCTACTGTGGGCTTGCCATTAAAGTGGGCGACTTGACGAAAATCGCCGAGGCCGTCTTCAATTTCAGCGATGTCTTGTAATTTGATGGGCGCGCCATCGCGATAAGCGACTACCATGTCAGCCAATTCACGGAACTGATGAAACTCCAGATCGAGTTTTAATAAACTTTCGGTATTCTGGCTGACTAAAAACCCGCCCGGCACCTGGATATGCTCGCGCTGAAAAGCGCCAGTGACATCGCTTGCGACAATGCTGTAAGCCGCCATGCGTTCGGGCAGTAAATTGATACGTATGGTGCGATCGCGGCGGCCACCCAGGCGGATTTCACCGACACCATTGATTGTTTCAATTTTTTTCTTGAGGATATTAAGCGCATATAAATTGAGCTGTTGCACTGTGCGGTCGCCACCCAAAGCCAGCCATAAAACAGGCTCCGCGTTGGTCTCAGCTTTTTGTACGATAGGCGGATCAGTATCTGTGGGCAAGCGCCGCAACACCTGATTTACCTTGGATTGCACTTCGTTGTAAGCAACGTCGATATCTTTTTTCAGGAGAAAGGTGATGACAACGACGGATGCGCCCGGCGAGGAGCTGGATTGAATGTGCTCGATACCAGGCGTAGTGTTAACCGCGGCCTCAATCACGCTGGTGACACTGGTATCCATGATGTCCGGATTAGCACCTTTAAGTGAGGTGGTGACCGTGATAATAGGGAATTCAATCGCCGGGAAGCGATCCACAGCAATGCGCTGGTAGCTGATGATGCCAAACAGTACCAGCACACCGGAGACCATCCATGCGAGGACATGCCGCTTAATCGATAGCTCGGGCAAGTTCATTGTTTGACCCGCTGAACGCTTACTTTGGCTTTATCGGTCAAAAAAGCTGCGCCATCTACTGCGACTTGTTCGCCTGCGTTTAAGCCTTCCAGGATTTCAACTTGACCGGCTTGGCGCAGGCCGGTTTTAACAATACGTTGTCCGGCTGTATTGTTTTTAATCAGGTAAACCACTTCGCCTGCCGGCCTTAACACCACGCTTTGTTCAGGCACAACAACCGCTTCGTTACGCTCACCTAAAATCACTACACCATTCACACTCGCACCGGGTTGCCAGCCCGGCTGGTCCGTTACGTCCGCCACTATATCTACTGAACGGTTGTTGGCTCCAATCAAGGGTGTCAGTTCTTGAATCGTGACAATTATTTCATCCGGTGAAGTGGGGGTGGTGAGCTTGACCTTTAAACCGGGCTGTAATTTAGCAGCGACATTCTCCGGGAAAGGTAAGTGAACACGGAGTTTCTGCTTGCTGATGATTTGTATCAGTGGGTCGCCAATTTTGACAAAATCCCCTACAGATACAATTTGCTTTTCAACCACACCATTGAGCGGTGCTACAACACGGGTTTTTGCGCCAAGATGATCAATGCTGGCAATTCTTGCGCGGGCGCCAGCGAGTTGTTCTTTGAGTGCAGATTGCTGGGTAGTAATGTCATCCAGCGCGTTTTGTGAGATAAAGTTTTTATTGACCAGTTTTTGATTACGCTCAACCACCTTACCCTGGTTCGCAAGCAGTGCCTGAATCCTTGCGACTTCCGCCTCTGCTTCTTTGCGCTGTAAATTAAAATCAGTGTCATCCAGCAACACCACTACATCACCCTTTTTAACAGTTTGTCCGGGGTAAACCAGTACTTTTAGGACGCGCGCTGCCACTTCCGCTGCCACGGTTGGATCCACCAAGCCCTCCAGAGTGCCTACAGCTTGTTCGCGGATTTCAAGCTTTGCCGTTTGCGCAGTAACAACACTCACTACGGTTGGCGATGGCGCCTTTTCAGTTTTTTCTTCTGATTTGCCGCAGGCTGTGAGACACAGGCTTAGGCAGAGGGCGGTTGTCACACGCCTGGATAAAATGACTAACATAATCAGAGGTTCCTTCAAATGCTTTCTAGGTTATTTTTGACCAATCAAAGTAAGGGCCGGGATCAGTTTTTCTGCCCGGCGTAATGTCAGAATGCCCAACGATGTCTATCATTGGATAAGCTTTTTTAAGAGCGGTGAGCAGACGATTGAGCACCTCATACTGTGCAGTTTCAAAAGCATCAACATCACTACCCTCAAGCTCTACTCCGACAGAAAAATCGTTGCAATGTTCACGCCCTTGCCAACTTGATGCACCGGCATGCCAGGCGCGCTGGCTGCATGGGACAAATTGAATTAACTCGCCATCGCGCCGAATAAAGAAATGCGCAGAAACTTTAAGCTGGTGAATCTCGGCATAATAGGGATGTGCGCTGGCATCGAGAGTATTGGTAAACAGCTCAATGACCCCATTACCGCCATATTGCTCTGGTGGCAAGCTGATATTGTGTATCACTACCAGAGTAATCTGGCTGTCGTTGGGACGCGCATCCTGATTTGACGATTCAATAAATTGCACACCAGTGGCAATGCCATGTTGGTTAATTTTTATGTTTTTCATGCGTAGGCTGGTGTTATCCGATAAAATTCAGGGTGCAGCTAACTTACAACAAAATTTAATTTCTGGTAAATTTATCATGGTTTTTTTCACACTTTTCCTCATGCTTATAGTAATTCTAATCGCAGCCGAGGTCTTTACCAATGCGCTGGAGCATTTAGGTGAAAAACTGGGGATGTCCGAAGGTGTGCAGGCTCGCTATTTGCCGCTGTGGGTACAGCCATGCCGGAAACCTCAGTGCCTTTACTGGCGCTATTGGCGGGTACCAGTAATGCGCATGTCAATGAAGAGATTGGTGTAGGTGCGATTCTCGGCGCGCCGCTCATGCTAGCCACACTTTCTATTTCACTTTTAGCATTTGCGGTGTTAAAACGGCGTGGCGTACAAGGCCATTTTCACCCGGAAAAAACCGGCCTGATTCGTGATTTGAACTTCTTTATTGCTGCTTTTGTTTTTGCCGCCATCGCTCTTTTTATACCGCATGAAGTGAAATCTGTGCGTTACATGCTCGGCTTTGGCATGGTGATGTTTTACTTTGTTTACATCATGCTCACGCTGCGGGCATCAAAATCACTGGTTGCCGACGGCCACGCCACGGAGGCAGACAGGCCAATGTTTATTTGCCGACTTGGTTTACCAAACAGCATATGGGTAGTTGTCATGCAGCTTGTGCTGGGCCTGATTCTGTTAATCGCGGGAGCCAAAGGCTTTATCTCCGGTGTTGAAGAAGCCGCTGCGTTGCTGGGGATTTCCACGTTGCTGTTATCGCTTTTAATTATCCCAATCGCGACAGAACTGCCAGAAAAAGTGAATAGCATCCTGTGGGTGCGCAAAGCCAAAGATACCCTGGCATTTGGCAATATTACCGGTGCCATGGTGTTTCAAGGCACCTTGCTGCCAGCCATTGGTATTATGTTGACGCCATGGGCGCCGCAAACTGAAGTGTTGTGGGCGGTAATTGTGACGCTGCTCGGCGCTATTTGGTTGCGCGCACTTATTGCGCGCGGCCAGCTCAAGGTTTGGCATGTGTGGGTAAACGGCGCGATGTATCTGACCTATCTGGCGATTGTGCTTATTTAATTATTCGGCAACTATTGGTCATCATCCTTGCCCAGCCCTAATTTTGCCAGACGATAGCGCAGCGCACGGAAGCTCATCCCAAGCAATTTGGCAGCCGCTGTTTTGTTGTGTTTGGTTTTCTCCAGCGCATCGAGAATGGCCTGTTTCTCAATGTTATCGAGATATTCCGGCAATGTCAAACCATTAGCTTCGGCATTGATGCCCATAGTTTTCGAGTCACCTTTTGGCTCATCTTCCATCAATAAATCTTCGGCTTTGATGGTTTTGCCATCGCACAGGGCGAGCGCGCGTTCCAAAACATTTTCCAGTTCTCGTACATTGCCGGGGAAGTTGTGTTGCATCAGCAAATCGCTAGCTTGACTATCCAAATCGGGTATCGGGCTGCCTTGTACGCGGCATAGTTTTTCCAGAAGGCTACGGGCAAGCAAAGGAATATCTTCAGCCCTTTCCCTCAGCGATGGCATTTTTAACTCAATCACATTCAGGCGGTAATACAAGTCTTGGCGAAATTCGCCCTTATCCATCATTGCCGAAAGGTTGCGATGCGTGGCACTGATAATGCGTACATCGACCCCTTCTTCCTTTGTGCCGCCCACCATGCGCACCTTTTTCTCCTGAATCGCCCGCAGTAGTTTGACCTGCATCGCCAACGGTAAATCCGCTACTTCATTCAGAAACAATGTGCCGCCGTTTGCTGCGTGAAACATGCCCTCTTTATCCTGTGCAGCGCCGGTAAAAGCCCCTTTTTTGTAGCCAAAAAACTCACTTTCCATCAAGTTCTCGGAAATCGCGCCGCAATTGACTGCAATAAACGGCCCGTCTCGGCGCGAACTATTCATATGGATGAGCCGCGCCGCAAGTTCTTTGCCACTACCAGATTCACCGCTGATGTAAACAGGTGCCTGGCTGTGCCCCAATTTTTCTATCATGCTGCGTACTTGCAGGATGGGGGCTGAATTTCCAATCATGTTCGGGCTGCCCGGAGCCGGTGTTTCCGTATCTGAAAGTTTAAGCGCTGACTCCACCAAAGGTCGTAGCTGTTTAAGAGAGATGGGTTTGGTCAGGTAGTCAAAAGCCCCGGCCTTTAAGGCAGAGACAGCGTTCTCAGCACTGCCGAAAGCAGTGATAACCGCAACTGGAAGGCCAGCATGGTATTGGCCTATGTGTTTGACCAGATCCAGGCCATTGCCATCGGGCAAGCGCATATCGGTCAGACACAATGCATAATTACGCTGCTTAAGCATGTGCTTGGCATCTTCTACGGTGCTCGCGCTATCGGTATCTATATTCATGCGGTCAAGTGTGAGCACTAACAATTCACGAATATCAGTTTCGTCATCCACCACCAGACAGTTAAGTTTTTGTGTCTGTACCATTTATGTATACGCCCTTTTTACATGGACAATAAATAGACTGCCGCTATCGGCAGGGGCGTATTTAATGCTGCCGCCGCTGGCTTCACACAGCTCACGAGCAATATAGAGGCCGAGACCAGTGCCGATAGATTCGGTGGTGAAAAACGGCTCGAATAAGTGTTGAACGGCTTCTGGCGGAATGCCGGGGCCATTGTCGGCAATTTCCAAACGTATGGCGTGGGCATCAGTTGGAATATGTAACGACAGGGTTAGCCCAGCTTCGCCTTGTTTGCTGTGACGCCAGCCATTACGGCACAGATTCCATAGAATCTGGTTCAGGTGGCGTCGGTCAAAAGCGATTTGCTCGGCATGGTCGCCCAGAATTAATTGGAAACCCAGCGGCGGGATTTTTTCTACCTGGCAAAACTGATCATGAAACTCGAGCAAAAAGTCTTGAAGCAAGATGGTTTCCTGATGGGTGCAATCGCGTCGATTGAGTTCCAGCACATCTTTCACTATTTGATCCATGCGTTGCACGTTGTCCGCAATAATTTCCAGCATACGTTGAGAGGTCTGGTCTTGTTGCAGGTTTTTTTCTTCCTGCTCCTGAAGCAATTGATTGGCGTGACTGATGGCACTCAAGGGGTTGCGAATTTCATGCGCGATATTTGCAGTTAAGCGCCCGAGTGCAGCCAGTTTGAGTTGTTGTGCCTGCGTTTGTATCTGGCTCCAATCCTCTATAAAAATAACTGCGCCCTGGTTACGGCTCTCGCCTACTGGCATAAAGCGCAGTCTAAGTTCACGCTCTTTCGTACTTAGTTTGATTACGCCGGATCGAGCATTTTTAACTCCCCCATCCTCATTGAACCAGCTGCGCATCAAATCTGCCAGTTCAGGCGAACAATCGTCCAGTGTCCGCGCATTCCAGACCTGATTGCTGGCACCGAGCAGGCTTTCTGCCTGAAAATTGTGGTGGCGCAATTTTAGATCCTTATCTACAATCAACACACCATCTTGCATCTCCTGGGTGATGAGTCCATTAATTTGCGCAAGATTTTCCAGATCCACGCTACGTTGCGAGGCCAGCGCCTCACTTTGCAATGTGCGCTTGGCCAGGGTATGTGCCAGCCACGCAGTAGCAAAGCAACTTAAACTAAGTGTGGCAGCGTGGGTGTAATCGACATAATACTCACCCCAGCTTATCCATTGGTAGGATTGCTCCAGCAGCAGGACAATGCTGGCAAGTGCTGCGTAGAAAAATGCGAACCGACTCTGGCTGAACAGGCTGGCAACAACAATGGCAACGACCAGCAACAGTCCCAAGCCACTTTTTAGTCCGCCAGCAGCATAAATCAGCGCAACAATGAAGCCGATATCGGCGCTGGTAAACAGGGTAAGCTGATGATTAAACCTCGGCTGTCCCAATATGGCAGGCTTGGGGATTGAAAGTTCGTATCCTGCGAAGCCGAGCTTGGTAAGCCTGGGCCAGGTGAGCACAGCGGCGACAAGGCTCAACAGTAAATAAACAATAGAAACTTTTAGGTAAAGTGCGCTGTTGTAGTTTTCCAGAAAATTACGATCTCGCCAGAAGAAATAGTAACCAACAAGTGTGCAGGCGACGATAAACCGATAAAGATTTGACAGCCATGTCGAGCGCCAGTATGCACTGATTTCCGGTGTGCTGATATTGTGATCAGCCGGCGTTATCATGGCTTGGGCGGGGCAGCTTGCGCTGCTTTACTATGTGCTTCGTTGCAGTAGTATTGGCCGCCTGCTAGGAAGCTATCGCTGGCTGGTATATGTGTGCCGCAGTATGCGCATTGCTCCATTTTTTCCGGTTCCGATTTTTCAGACTTGCCAGCAGGAGTGATTGCCGGGGCGTTGAGATTCTTAAGATAGTTTTTGAGAATGGCAATCACCAGCCAGACTGCAATCGCGAGCAAAAAGATTTTTACCATATATCCCTCAGGCTATTAAAATGTTGACCAGGCCTGCAATAAGCAAACATTTAAGCGCAGCCATTGCTGGCAGTAATAAACATTAAACCGATTGTAACGAATCCCGGCTTCAGAAACAAAATTCAAACCTGCTATACTCGTTCTTGAGGTTGATTGCCTCACATTTGCCATTCTAACTGGCATCGCTATTTACATTAGCATTTATTCAGGATGGCAACAGCACAGGAACTTTCAAGTTTTCTCGCCCAGGTTGAGCGCCGCGCCTTTAAGCAGACCGCCTACGCTGTGCGGAATAACCATGCTGCGCTTGATATTGTGCAGGATGCCATGCTCAAACTGGCAGAAAAATATAGCGACCGGCCGGTAACGGAATATCCCATGCTGTTCCAACGTATTTTGCAGAACACCATGAAAGATTTTTGGCGTCGGCAAAAGGTACGCAATCTATGGACAACATTATTGTCATCCATGGGCGCAGGCCAGGATGGCGACGATGAGCATGATCCCCTTGAAACCTTACTGGCAAACGACCAGGATGATAGCAATGAACCGCAAGCGCAACTTGAGCGCAGCCAGACGCTTGCCATCATTGAAGCAGCATTAAAGCAGTTGCCGTCGCGTCAACGCGAAGCCTTTATCCTACGTTACTGGGAGGATATGGATGTAGCCGAAACGGCCGCTTCAATGGGATGCTCTCAGGGTAGCGTGAAAACACACTGTTCGAGGGCGGTTCGTGCATTGGCGTTAATCATGGGAAAACATGGATTTTCCAAGCAACAGCTCGCAGAATGACAGAAAGCCTACAGGCGAGCTATAAGAAACAGGACTTAAAGTGATGGCACAGGAAAAAGATACTGCAAAAGAAATTATCCGCTTTTTAGACGAAGGCATCGCCATGCTTGATGCGCGCATCGTCGGCAGGCTGGCTGAGGCACGTCATCAGGCCGTAGCCGTGCTAACTCGGCAACAATCTGCTCAGGTAACCGAAGGGTCAGGCGGCATATTGCGCTTGTTTAATGATTACGCTTATAGTCATCGCGCTATGATGTCAACCGCTTTGGTCTGTAGCGCGGTATTTGTAGCGTTTTTGGTGACGCAACAATTTTCCGAAAAAGATAGCCTGGAGCAGGGCGATGGCTTCCTGTTGGCGTCGGATTTGCCACCGGAGGCGTATTTGGACAGAGGCTTTGATGTATGGCTAGAACGTTCCTCTCAGCATTAATTTTCCTGATCAGTTTAGCCAGTGGCTATGCACACGCAGAAGACGCCAACCCTGCATGGGCACAGCTAAATGATAATCAGCGCAAAGTGTTAGCACCACTTGCCAATGAGTGGGATACCTTGCGGCCATGGCAGCGTGAAAGAATGCTGGAAATTGCCCGCGATTACCCAAAAATGAATGCAGAGCAGCAGGGGCGTGTTCAAAAAAGGCTCAACAACTGGAGCCGTAGAACGCCTTATGAGCGTGAAAATGCACGCAAAAAATATCAGCAATTTCAAACCATGTTGCCACAGCAGAAAGAAGAACTGCATAAAAAGTGGCTCGAGTATCAAGGTTTGCCTGAAGCGCAACGCGAAACGCTGCGCAAAGAGCAACCCGAACTCGGTGGCGTTGACTAAATGAATTAGCCGCTTGCTCTCAGCCGCCTGTCCACAGAAGTGACGTTTTTATCCCCCAGCTTTCCCAGGCGTATGGGCAGTCTGCTTTACGATAGCCTGTTGCTCATTGCTATTCTGCTACTATCTACCTTTTTGTTTGTGCTGTTATTCGGTAATGCCACTGAGCCACCCAAGCGATATTTTTTGCAGATAGCTTTATGGGCGGTGGCAGGGGTTTATTTTGCCTGGAGCTGGTTGCATGGCGGCCAAACCCTGGCTATGCAGACATGGCGTATTCGTGTTGTTAATCAGGTGGGTGAAGGCATAACCAGGCGACAGGCAATCAAACGCTATGTGCTGGCAAGTATATTCCCTGGAGTGAGTTATCTGTGGGCCTTGCTGGATCGCGAAGGCCTTTATTTACATGATCGCCTGACCGGAAGCCGGTTTATTCTGGTCAAATAGTGGTTAGCGACGCTCAACCCAGAACAACATAAATAAACCCGTCATCAAGAACAATACGGTGGGCACACCTGCGCTGAAAAAAGCTGACCAGTCGTTGAGTAGACCCAAATGTATAAATACTCGATTTAGCACTTGATAAACTATCCCCAGTAAAATACCGGCGAAAATCTTGGCACTTACGCCTCCAGCGCGCTGCTGCAAAAAGCCAAATGGCAGCGCCAGGACGACCATGACCAGACAGGCAAGGGGATAAACCATTTTTGACCACAGGGCGATTTGATAGCGTGAGGTTTTTTGTTTATTGGCACTCAAATGACTGATATAAGAATAAAGGTTCCAGGCTGACATTTTTTCTGGCACCACCAGCAAAATACTAAGCAGTTCAGGTCGAATCAGAGATCGCCAGTTGGCTTCGGCAAAAAACTGCGACCTTATTTTATCTTTTTCAAATTGTGTTTGAGTCACGTTACGTAGATCCCAGCCTATGCCTTCGAATCGTGCATTCTTGGCGGTGCTAATAGTGCGCAGATGGAATTCCGGATCAAATTCATAAATATGAATATTTAACAGTTCTACATCCGGCATCACCTCTTCAACATTAACAAAGCTATTGCCATCTTTTATCCAGAGGCCGGAGCGAAAATCCTGCGCAATTACCAACTCTTTGGCTTGGATACGCATGCGCTGCGCTGTTTTTTCGCTAACAGGGGCTACGAGCTCGCCCACAATAAACGTGAAAAGTGCAAAAATAAGACCGACACATAACAACGGCGCGGCGATGCTGCTTATAGAAACACCACTCACGCGCAAAACAATCAGTTCGGAATAGCGCGAAAACTGCCCCAGTGCGAACATTGTGCCAACCAGAACGGCCACTGGAACCACTTCGTAAACATGCCCAGGCACACTAAGCAAAACAAACAGTATGGCTTTACCAAGACCATAGCTACCCTTGCCTATATTGTCCAATTCCTGAATCAGATCGAAGAACGAGAACATTGCCAGCAAAGCAATCATCATCAACAGGATGCTGGATATGATTTCTTTGGTCAGATAGCGATT
Source organism: Methylophilaceae bacterium (assembly GCA_038924905.1). Lineage (GTDB taxonomy): Bacteria > Pseudomonadota > Gammaproteobacteria > Burkholderiales > Methylophilaceae > JBCKUK01. The sequence goes on from JBCKUK010000002.1 coordinate 38,409, forward strand.
GACAATTTTCATTGACGTTGCAGTTTGAACACTGAGAACTTGGGAATCAGCGGCAGCTGGAAAAGCCTGCGATAAAACAGGTAAGCCATCAGCAATAAAAAGAATAAGTGTACTGGCCACAACCCAACAGACGGGCTGATTTTTCCTTGCGCCAGCCAGGCCTGCATGATGCTAAGCAGGTTGTTGTATATCACATAAATCATCAAGGCCATCATTACGTTGACGGAGCGCCCCGAGCGTGGCTCCACATAACTTAGTGGGATTGCCAGCAGCACTAATACAAAGGCAGAAATCGGCATGGCCAGACGCCATTGCAGCTCAGCATTGGCGACAGCGTTGCGGCTTTTTAGTAGTTCAATGCTGGCTTTGGATTGAGTAGTAGGCGGTTTCTGTTTGACTTCGGCTGCCTCAATACGGATGGCGTAACGTTCAAATTCAGTGGTAGAGAACTCAGGTGTATTGGGCTTTCCTTCGTAGCGTCGGCCATTTTTCATAACCAAAAAGCTGTCGCCATTGGCTGCTATCTCGCGACTGCCCTGACTGGCTACAATGATGCCCAAGCGTTGGTGTTGAATGGATTGAACGAAAATATTTTTGACGATGTTGCCCTGTTCGTCAAAACTTTCCACGAAATACACACGATCGGCTCCATGTGATTCCTTAAAAACGCCGGGGCTGATAGAGGCAAGCTCGTCGCGGCTTTTTAGTTGATTTTTAAAATCATTGCTTTTGTTCAGAGCCCATGGCGTAACAAACAAACTAAGAAAAGCAATAACAATAATGATTGGCAGCGCAAAGGTGAGCACCGGGCGTACCCAGTTTGAGATACTCAGGCCGGAGCTGAACCATATCACCATCTCACTATCGCGGTAACAGCGTGTCAGCGTAAGCAATACGGAGAGAAATATGGTCAGCGAAAGCAACATCGGCAGGAATCGGATCATACTGAATCCCAGCAGCGTGTTAATGGCATCGCTTGCCAAATTACCGGCTGCAGCAATGCCAATGTAATAAGCCACACGCTGGGCAATAAAAATGCCAATCAGGATGATAAACCCTGCTATCGCGCTGCCAACCAGCTCTTGTAGCAATGAACGTTTAAACAGCATATGGTTTATTTATGTGATTTGATTTGTATGGCTTTGATTTGTGGTAAAAACGCTGGATAATTCAAGTAGCTTAAACGAAAAGGGTCAGCAATGGAATTTAGCATAAAAAACGGTAATCCGGAAAAACAGCGCAAGGATTGCGTGATTGTTGGTGTGTTCGACTCCCGCAAACTATCAGCTGCCGCAACCGTGATAGACAAGGCATCCAAAGGCTATTTGACTGCTATTTTGCGTCGCGGCGATATGGAAGGTAAATTGGCCAGCAGCTTGCTGCTGCATAACGTGCCTGGCACTTTGTGTGAGCGGGTGTTGTTGGTAGGTTTGGGTAAGGAGCGTGAGTTTCGCGAGCGCGAATACCATCAAGCGGTACGCGCTTCGGTGAATGCGCTGGGTAAAAGCGGTGCTACGGATGTGGCGAGTTTTTTAGCTGAAATACCGGTCAAGAAGCGCGATATTGCCTGGAAAGTGGCGCATCTGACAGAAATGGCGATGGATAGCGCTTATCGGTTTGATCGTATGAAAAGTAAGGTTAGCAAAGAAGCCGGAGCTGACAAGGGCAAAAAAGGCATATCAAAATTAACGATTCATGTAGCTGAGCGTAGCGATATCAAAAAAGCCGAAGATGCCTTGAGGCAAGGCTTGGCAATTGCTTCTGGCGTGAACTTCGCCAAGGATTTAGGCAATTTGCCACCCAATGTGTGTACGCCCACCTATTTAGCCGAGCAAGCGCTGGCGCTGGCTAAGAGTCATGGGCTAACGGTAAAGGTGTTGGATCGTGCGGAAATAGAAAAGCTGGGCATGGGCTCTTTTCTGGGCGTGGCGCAGGGTAGCCGCCAGCCCCCCAAGCTGATTGTGTTGCAACACAAAAAAGGCAAAAAAAGCCAGAAGCCCGTGGCGCTGGTAGGCAAGGGCATCACTTTTGATACCGGTGGCATATCGCTCAAGCCTGGCGTCGACATGGATGAGATGAAGTACGACATGTGTGGGGCTGCAAGCGTGCTTGGCACTTTCAAGGCGATTGCCGAAATGAGCTTGCCGTTGAATGTGGTGGGCGTTATCCCTACCTGTGAAAATATGCCGGATGGTGACGCGATCAGGCCGGGCGACATACTTACCAGCATGTCTGGCCAGACCATTGAAGTGTTAAATACGGATGCAGAAGGGCGCTTGATTTTGTGCGATGCGCTTACTTACGTTGAGCAATTTGAGCCGTCATCCGTGGTAGACATTGCCACTTTGACCGGCGCCTGCGTCATTGCGCTGGGCCATCATTTAAGTGGCTTGTTTAGTAATAATGATGGCCTTGCACGCGAACTGCTCGCAGCCGGGGAAAATGCGTTTGACCGCGCCTGGCACATGCCGATGCTCGATGATTATCAGGATCAGCTGAAAAGTAATTTTGCCGATATGGCTAACATTGGCGGGCGTGCCGGCGGCAGCATCACGGCAGCATGCTTTTTATCGCGCTACGCCAAAAAATTTGATTGGGCGCATCTGGACATTGCCGGAACCGCTTGGAAATCAGGTAAGGAAAAGGGCTCGACCGGACGGCCAGTGCCCTTATTAACGCAGTTTTTGATACAACGCGCAGCCAAGTAATCCGGGCAAAGCAAACTATGACACGTATTGAATTCTTTTTTAATGTTGAACATAAGCTAAAGAAAGTTTTTGAGCTTGGCGAAAAAATAGTCAACAAGAATCAACGCTTGATGATATTTGCGCCTGACGATGAATTGGCACGAAAACTGGAATCTTTTTTGTGGAGTGAGCCTGCCACAGGTTTCTTGCCAAATTGCCGCGCAGACCATGTATTGGCAGCCGAGACACCTGTTGTGATTGACAGTACAGGCACACAATTGACGCATCATGAGGTATTGATCAACCTGCAAAGTCAGCATCCGCCTTTTTTCAGTCGTTTTACACGTTTAATTGAAATCGTGGGAATGGATGAAGCGGATAAGGCAGCAGCACGCACACGTTACAGCTTTTACCGTGATCGAGGCTATGAAATCAAGACATTTGATGCCAAAAAAATTGATATACAGAGCACTGCACAATGAGCGATAAGCCATTGAAACAAAACAGTGAATTGGCGCAGGTATTAAGTCAAATTAATACTCTGACGCAACACGGCAAAGACCAACCCCAGAGCGCAGACCGGACAGAAAACATCCCCCAACTCAACGAAGTTTATGAAGGTGAGCTGCTCGCCTTTGTTTCACCCACCGTTGGGCACCCCCCCACACTGGAAAAATTTGTAACTTCCTTAACGGCTGAGGCCAAGGTAACCGCAGCGGGCTTTTCAGATCAGGCGGATGTGCTACAGCTAGAAAAACTGCTGGCAGAGATGTTACCCCTGATTCAGGCCATAATTGAGAAAAATGTGGAGCAATCACTACGCGCGAAGACTGAAGCGGAAATAATGCAGACTTTACGTGAACGCTTGCAATCTTTATCAAGAACAGCTTAGACGCTCAGCAGTTTACGATAAGCTTCTGCATTGAGTAATTTGGCCGAATCTGTCTGATTATCAGGCCTAAACTTGAAAATCCAGGCGACATAAGGCGTATCGTTAATTTGTTCGGGTGTATTTTGCAGCACTGAATTGGCTGCCACCACTACACCATCCAGTGGTGCGAAGAGGTCGGATGCTGTTTTTACCGATTCTATCAAGCCGCAGGCCGCACCTGCCCGTAGCTGCTTGCCTACAGCTGGCGCTTCTACATATACAATATCGCCCAGTGAATCCTGTGCGTAGTCGGTAATCCCGGCGCGCCAGTTGCCATCATCATCTGGCTGTAGCCATAGATGCTCGTTGGTATAACTTAAATTATCTGGAATTTTCATGTGGTAGCATCTGGTTTTGAAAAATGTAGGCTATTTTCTCATAAACTACGCTGGTGTCTATTCAGGCAATTATTTATCACATGCTAATATTTTATTTAAATAAACCATCTATCCTAATGACAAATCAAAATATTTTGGATAACATGGGCTCAAGTGTTTTTGCAGAGCAGATAAAAATGACTCAAAAGCTGATACAAAGATTCATCGTGTTATTCGCAGCGTTGGCGTTAATTATGCCGCCATTAGTTGCCGAGGCCGCGCACAAGAAATCACACAAACACACCGTTTCAGGGGGCAAGCACAAGCTTGCCAAAGCCAAACACAAGGTTTCCAGCCGTAAGATTTTCCGTACTATACGCGCTGATCGCAAGTACCAGGTGCATAGAGCCAACCACAGTTTATTTCAGGATGATTATGATGGCAGCGGTGTGCTTCAGTTAGCCTCATCCAAGGCGCTTATCGTTAATCAGGAAACCGGAGAAACGCTTTACGCCAAAAACGTGGATTTACCAACGCCGATTGCCTCCGTGACCAAGCTGATGACGGCCATGGTCTTGCTTGATGCGCATTTGCCCATGGATGAGCCTATTGTGGTTTCGCAAGAGGATGCTGATGCGCTTAAGGGTACAGCTTCGCGCTTACGCATCGGCACAGAACTCACGCGCGTGGAACTACTGCAACTTGCGCTGATGGCTTCCGAAAACCGTGCCGCCGCAGCGCTCGGCCGCAGTTATCCAGGTGGCTTGGGTATTTTCATTGAAGCAATGAATGCTAAAGCGCTTGAACTCGGCATGTTGCATACACATTTCACAGACCCCACGGGTCTTGACAGTGAGAATGTATCGACCGCAGAAGATCTGGTCAAAATGGTGCGTGCTGCCTATGGGTACCCGGAAATCCGTAGGGTAACCACTACGCCCACTTACGAGGTGCCGGTTTATGGTTTGAGGAATCTGGTCAATTTTGTGAATAGCAATATTTTGGTGCGCAACAGCGATTGGGGCATTGGCCTTTCAAAAACCGGCTTTATCAGTGAAGCCGGACACTGTCTGGTGATGCGGGCGGAAATTGCCGGTCAGCCACTCATTATTGTTTTGCTGGATTCATACGGGAAATACTCTCGCATAGGTGATGCACAGCGCATCCGCAAATGGATAGAGAGCAGTAACGCAAAAGCTCGCTCGAGCTAGATTCTTAAGAGTTAATACTAAGCGGCTATCAGGCCGCTTTTTTTCTGGGGCCAGCTTTTTTTGCGCTGGAGGTTTTCTTTTTCGCGGCAGGTTTCTTTTTACCCGGCGATTCTTTGGCAGCTTTTGCCGCCAATAATTCCAGCACTTCTTCCAGTGTTACGGTTTCAGGCTGCTGGCTTTTTTGCAGCGTGGCGCGCAGCTTGCCATGCTGCACATAAGGGCCATAGCGCCCTGCAAAAATCTCAATCTTGCCATCTTCAGTTGGGTGGCTGCCAAGTTCACGTATCGGCGTCGGCCCGCTATTGGCTTGTGCCAGCAGTTCTACCGCACGCGCTAAATCAATATCAAATACGCTGTCAGATCTGGGGATGGATTTGAATTTTCCGTCATGATTCACATAAGGGCCAAAGCGGCCGATATTGGCAATGACTTTCTTGTTGGTTTCGGGATGCCGGCCAAGGTCGCGTGGCAGCGCCATCAGCCTTAAGGCCACGTCCATATTGACATCGGCTAGCGCGATGTCTTTAGGAATGCTGACACGCTTGGGTTTCTTCTTGGCATCTGTGTCCATCTGGCCGAGTTGCAAATAGGGTCCATAAGGGCCGTTCATCAGCAGAATGTCCTTGCTGCTCTCTGGATCGTTACCTATCACCACCGGCTCGTTGGTTGCAGTGGCATCACCATTCATATTGCGCGTGTAATCGCATTCCGGAAAGCCGGAGCAGCCAATGAATTTGCCACGTTTACCCAGGCGCGCATTCAGTGGTTTGCCGCATTTCGGGCAATCTTCACCGATGGCTTCCTGCGTAATTTCAGCGCGTGCTATGTTGGTTTTATCCAGAATCTGCTGGTTAAATCCCTGCCAGAATTCACGTAGCAGCGGTATCCACTCGAGCTTGCCTTCAGCCACGCTATCAAGCTGGTTTTCCAGGTTGGCAGTAAAGTCGTAATCTACATAGCGGGTGAAATGCTGGGTGAGAAATTTATTTACCACGCGGCCAACATCGGTCGGCGTGAAGCGCTTTTTTTCCAGCACCACGTATTCGCGGTCTTGCAAGGTAGAGATAATGCTGGCGTAGGTAGAAGGGCGGCCAATGCCGTATTCTTCCAGCGTTTTGACCAGGCTGGCTTCGCCGTAGCGCGGTGGCGGTTCGGTAAAGTGCTGGTCACCAAATATTTTTTGCACGTCCAGCACTTCGCCGGTTTCCAGCACGGGCAGCTTGCTTTCACCCTCTTCTTCCTCGTCATCCACGCCTTCCATGTAAACTGCGATAAAGCCAGGGAAAATCATGATTTGGCCGGTGGCGCGGAACAGATTGGCATCACTACCGATGGCCAAATCTACACTGACCGCGTCAAATTTAGCCTGCGTCATTTGGCAGGCCAATGCACGCTTCCAGATGATTTCATAAAGCATGAATTGCTCGTGCGTCAGATGCGCGCGTAGACTGGGCGGGCTGCGGCTAATGTCGGTAGGGCGAATGGCCTCGTGTGCTTCCTGCGCATTTTTAGACTTGGTTTTATACATGATGGGCGATTTAGGCAAATAATCCGCATCGAAATTGCGCTTGATGTAATCGCGAATCTGCATCACCGCCTCAGTCGCCATATTGAAAGAATCGGTACGCATGTAGGTGATCAAGCCAACGGCGCTGCTGCCAATATCAATACCTTCATAAAGCTGCTGGGCAATGCGCATGGCGCGGCTGGTGGTAAAACCCAGTTTGCGCACGGCATCCTGTTGCAGCGTGGATGTGGTAAAGGGCGCGGCCGGGCTGCGGCTTTTTTGTTTCTTTTCTACCCTCGCCACAGTGGTTTTGCCAGCGCTGGCAACCAGCAGTTTGCCGACTATGTCGGCTTGCTGATCTTGCGTGGTGACGGTAAATTGCTCAACTTTCTGGCCATTGAGTTGAATCAATTTGGCATCAAATGCATGTTGATTTTTGCGCGATTCCAGATGAATGGTCCAGTATTCCTGGCTTTTGAAAGCCTCAATTTCTAGTTCTCGCTCGACAATCAAACGCAGCGCAGGGCTTTGTACACGGCCAGCAGAAAGACCGCGACGAATCTTTTTCCACAATAACGGTGATAGATTGAAGCCCACCAGATAGTCCAGCGCACGCCGCGCTTGTTGCGCATTGACCAGCGGCATGGAGATATCGCGTGGCTCATTAATGGCGTGTTGTACCGCGCTCTTGGTGATTTCGTGGAAAACTACTCGCTTTAAAATTTTATTTTTGATCAGGTTTTTGGATTTCAAAATCTCGGCTATATGCCAGGAAATCGCCTCCCCTTCGCGATCCGGGTCGGTTGCCAGATAAACGGCATCCGCCACCTTTACCGCCTTGGCAATGGCATCTACATGTTTGGTATTGCGCTCGATGATTTCATACTTCATGGCGAAGTCGTGTTCGGTATCTACCGCACCAGTTTTGGGGACCAGGTCGCGTACATGGCCGTAAGAAGCCAGCACTTTAAAATCTTTGCCCAAGTATTTTTCCAGGGTTTTGGCTTTGGAGGGCGATTCGACGATGAGTAATTTGGACATTTATGCTGTGTAGCCAAGGTGGCAATTAAAATATGAATGCGGCAGATGATAAGAGCAAATCGGTCGTGATAGCAAGAAACCTATTTATATAAGGTCGGTGGAAGTCTGTCAGTCAGGCGGTTATGATGTGACTCATGAGACGCTTCGAACTGCAACGTTATCCAGTGTTGGCGATGATTCTGGGTATGTTTCTGCTGACTGATATTTTTTGGCTGCATACGCTTGCGCCACTGGAAAATCGCCTTTCAGACAGCATGGTCGCACGGCATGCGCTTAAAAGTGTGCCGGATGCCGACATTGTCATCGTCGATATTGACGAGCGCAGTTTGAGCTTGATGGCGGACAGTGTCGGGCGTTGGCCCTGGCCACGGTCATTACATGCAGAGTTGGTTGAGGGCATAGAGCGGCAGCAGCCGCAGGCGATTGTTTTCGATATCCTGTTTAGCGATGCTGATTTGGCGCGGCCGGAGGGCGACCAGTATTTTGCAGGGGTAGTCCGCGCTAATACCAACCTCTATTTCCCCATGCTGTTATTAAATGACGCCAATCCGTCATCAGGCATTCCGCTGGCGCAATATGGCGATCATTGCCAGGCAGCCAGCGCCAGGGGTCGTTGTTCATACGGATCAAGGCAGCCAGTACGCCAGTGAAGACTATTGTCAGTTACTGGCGAAACATCAGCTGACCGCCAGCATGAGTGGTAAGGGTAATTGTTATGATAATGCCGTGATGGAGCGATTCTTTTTAAATTTAAAAAGGGAGCGCGTATGGCAAACGTATTATGCCAATCATCAAGAAGCCATCAGGGATATTAGTCATTACATTGTTGCTTTTTATAATGCGCATCGACTACACTCAACCTTGGGCTATCTGTCACCCAATCAGTTTGAATCTAATTTGACAGAAATACACCAAAATACGTCGATTGAGGTGTCCTGATTTAGGAGACCACTACAATCCGCACGTTAGCGCTAAAGGGGGTTCTATGAACAGACCCAGTTTGTTTTTAGCCGTGCTGTTCGGTTTGCTACACACAACAGCGGCTCACGCGCTGACGGCGGTTTGTAAAGAGCCTACAGGTCGCATCCTCGGTGTTCACGGCACCGTTCTTGGTAAAGGCAAGCCATTGGATGAACCAGATGGTATGAAGGGAGGCATGTTCACCATCGTCTGGGAGCGCGGCCAGAAGCAAGCGCAGATCATCAGCAAGGCTCTGGCGGCGGTGAACCTATGACAGACACAGGTTCCGTGTATTTCAGTCAGATGAGCAAGTTAGTTTCTTGGTGGTTTATCCATCTGCTGTCTGGCTCTATTCGCTTTATGCAAAGCCGAAGTTACTGCTGATGACGGCGCACAACAATGGCGCCTCAATTGATGTTGGAGGTGCGGTCGTGAAATCCTTCAAGGCTTCGTGTGAAATCTCTGAAAATTAAGTGCGCTAACCAGGCGCTCAAGCGGGACGCCGCAAAAGCGCGGCGCCCCTTAGCTCTACGTTGTACCGCCGCGCTTCGCGCGGCAGTACAACGTGCGGATAAGCGTGTGTTCATCGCCCACGCGCAAAGCGCGTGGCACAACCCGGCGATGAAACACACTGCCCTACGGGCAGGATGCTTATCCGCACGTTAGGCTTTAATCCCATTCCAAATCTTCTGTAGGCGCTTTACCGACACCGGGAACGGCGTCTTGAGCTCCTGCGCAAATAATGATACGCGCAGCTCCTCTATCAGCCAGCGGAAATCCAGCAATTCCTGAGTCAGCTTGTCGGCCTTCTTTTGCTTTTCCACTGCGGCTTCCCAGTTTTGCCATAACACACTGACCTCCTGCGCATGGCGGCCATCACGATCCGGGTTGCTGGGGTGTTTTTCAATACGCAATCTCAATGCTTTCAGGTAGCGCGGCAGATTCTGTACGTACTCCCACGGCGTGCGGCTGAAACAACCCTTATACAGCAGCCAACCTATCTGCTGCTCTACATCGCGTTTAAGGCGATTAACCGTTGTCGGCATCTGGCTTTGCCTGGCGGCCAATAGCTGGTATTCGTTGGCAATGGCTTGCACCTGTCTTGTGAGAGCCTCAGTAACGGCGGGTAAGCGGGCGCGGGCGCGCTGTTTCAACTTCATGAAATCATCATTGCTGCGCGGCAATGGGTCATCACCCATAAAGGCACGGTCGGCGATGGTGGTCAACATGTCTTCTTTCAAGTCGTCCGGACTCATAATATTGCGCAGTATCAGCGCATATTGAGTAAAGCCCGGCAGGCACTTATCCAGTTGCTTCATCTGCTCTTTGAGTTCAAAGCGCATCAAACGCCGCACCCCGGCACGATGCGCCTCTATGGCCGCTGACTGCGTATCGAACAACCTGACAGCCACCGAATCTTCACAGTCCTCCAGCCCCGGATAACCGGTCAACGCTACGCCATCGCGGGTAAAAGAGAGTGTTTCCGGCAGGTCGCCAAAATCCCACTGCTTGAGATTTTCGCGCTCGATATATGGCGTTGCGGAACGGAAAGTCAGTTGTGCCGCCTGCCCAAGCTGGGCTTTGAGTGCCAGCCAATCGCGGCCTGTCGCCAGCTCACGCCAGGCATCATCAATCACGCGGAAATTCATTTTCAGGTGTTCAGCTAAAGCAGGTGTGTCAAAGTCTGATATTGCCAGTTTAAGTGCAGTTTTGTGCTGGATGTATTCGATCAATACTTCAAGTAACGGCAAACTTTCATGCTCGTCATTCCCGCGCAGGCGGGAATCCAGCTCAGCATCTACGGGAGTAGCCTGCCTAGATTCCCGCCTGCGCGGGAATGACGAGCGATTGACTTCAGCATATTCTAAAAAGCCTGTAACGAAATCCGGTACCGGCACACACACGCGGCGGATGGTCTTGGGCAGCGCCTTGACCAGGTAAGTCACCTTCTCGCGTATCATGCCCGGCACCAGCCAATCGGTGATGGCTGGGTCTAGCAGATTCAGTAAATGCAGCGGCACGGTAGCCGTTACGCCATCCAGCACGTGGCCGGGCTCAAAACGGTATTTGAGGGAAACTTCCACACCTCTTCCTACACCCGACCCCCACCCTGGCCCTCCCCCTGCCAAGGGGAGGGAGTTCTGTTGGTGCACCGTCCCTGCCAGGGGGAGGGAACTTTGCGCCTTCCCCTTTTCAGTGGGAAGGTTGGGATGGGGGTGGGGAGAGGGAGAAATAAGTAAAGTCTCCGGAAACTGTGCTTCCGTGACACCTGCCGCGCCGTGGCGCATCAGTTCTTCGCGGGTGAGGTATAGCAGCCTGGGGTTATCTTTTTCGGCAGTCTCGTGCCAGCTCTCGAAGCCTGCACCGTTGACAATGCCTTCAGCCACACGCGCATCATAGAAAGCAAACAGTACATGCTCATCCACCAGCACATCCTGCCGCCGTGCCTTGTGTTCCAGCTCCTCGATTTCGGCAATCAGCTTGCGATTTGCTTCAAAAAAAGGCGCGCGCGTATCGAATTCCATATTGGCCAGCGCCTCGCGAATGAAGATTTCACGCGCCTCAACTGAATTGATAGGCCCGTAGTGCACGCGGCGCTTGGGCACAATGGTGAGGCCATACAAAGCCACCCGCTCCCAGGCGACCACCTGTGCCGTCTTCCTGTCCCAGCGTGGGTCGGAATAATGGCTTTCGGTGAGCCCGCGCGCTAGCGGCTCTATCCAGTCCGGCTCTATCTTCGCCACGTAGCGGGCGTAGAGTTTGGCGGTTTCCATCAACTCGGCTGCCATTACCCACTTGGGGCGCGTTTTTTTCAGTGCCGAGCCGGGTGCAACACTGAAGCGAATACCACGCGCACCCGAATAGGTGTCGGCTTCGCCATCCTTGAAGCCGATATTGCCCAGCAACCCCGCTAACAGCGCCCGATGGATTTGCTCATAGGTCGCTTCCTCTTGTGCCCCCTCACCCCCACCCTGACCCTCCCCCTGCAAAGGGGAGGGGATTTTGCTGATGCGCTGACCCTGCAAGGATGAGGGAATAATAAAACCCATTTCACCGACGATACCAGCCAACTGCCCATGCAACTCGCGCCATTCTTTCAATCTTAAAAAGGATAAAAAGTTGGCATGGCATTTATTGAGCAACTCGCGGTTTGATTTTTTGTGTTTTAGCGCTTCATCATAAAACGCCCACAGCTTGAGAAAGCCCATAAAGTCTGAGCGCTCGTCAGCGAATTTGGCATGCGCCTGGTCGGCCGCTTCGCGCTTATCCATTGGCCGATCGCGTGGGTCTTGTACTGCCAACGCGCTGCTAATAATGAGGATTTCCGCCAGACAATTTTCTTTGCGCGCAGCAAGTATCATGCGCCCTATGCGCGGATCCAGCGGTAGCTTGGCAAGCTGCGAACCGACATCGGTCAGCCTGCGCTCGGCATCCACCGCGCCCAGTTCCTGCAATAGCTGGTAACCGTCCGCAATCAGGCGCGAACTCGGTGCCTCAATAAACGGGAAATCATTTACGTCGCCGAGCTTGAGCGCAGCCATGCGCAGTATGACTGAGGCGAGTGACGAGCGCAGGATTTCAGGGTCGGTATATTGCGGGCGGTTGTTGAAATCTTCCTCGGAATAGAGCCGTACGCAAATGCCGTTGGATACCCGCCCGCAGCGGCCTGCACGCTGCATTGCCGCAGCCTGCGAGATTTTCTCGATCTGCAACTGCTCAACCTTGTTGCGCGAGCTGTAGCGGTTCAGCCGCGCCAGCCCGCTATCAATCACGTATTTGATGCCGGGCACAGTCAGCGAAGTTTCAGCCACGTTGGTGGCCAGCACAATGCGCCGGCCATGACTGCTGCGGAAAATCTTCTGCTGATCTTCAATGGAAAGCCGCGCGAATAAAGGCAGTATTTCTGTACCTTTAGCGTGGTGCTTTCTCAAGTGTTCGGCCGTATCGCGAATCTCGCGCTCGCCAGGCAGAAATACCAGAATGTCGCCAGCGCCCAATCTGGACAGGTCGTCTATTGCATCGAGGATGGCTTCCTCTATTTTTTCTTCGCGCTCGTCCTCGTCGGTTTCCTGCAAAGGACGGTAGCGCACTTCAACCGGATAAGTGCGGCCGGAAACCTCGATTACCGGCGCACCATTAAAATGTCTGGAGAAGCGCTCTGCATCAATGGTGGCGCTGGTCACGATGACTTTCAAATCCGGGCGTTTTGGCAACAACTGCTTGAGGTAGCCGAGCAGAAAATCGATGTTCAGGCTACGCTCGTGCGCCTCGTCGATAATGATAGTGTCGTAGGCATTGAGGAAACGGTCGCCCTGCGTTTCAGCCAGCAGAATGCCGTCTGTCATCACCTTGATATAGCTGGCTTCGGAAAGCTTGTCGCTGAAACGCACCTTGTAGCCCACCGCTTGGCCGAGCGGCGTTTTAAGCTCTTGCGCAATGCGTGATGCTACCGAACGCGCTGCGATACGGCGCGGCTGTGTGTGACCAATCAAGCCCGCGACACCGCGACCAAGCCCTAGGCAAATCTTCGGCAATTGCGTGGTTTTGCCGGAGCCGGTTTCCCCACAAACAATGACTACCTGGTGCCTGGCAATAGCCGCAGCAATTTCGTCGCGCCTCGCGCTGACAGGCAGATCGTTCGGGTATTCCGGTTTAGGTAACGCTGATAGACGTGCCTGGTAGCGTGCCTGATTGGGTGCGGTCATAAGGCCGCAATTTTAGCATGTGCTACTTCTGCAAAATACAATCCTCAGTGCCAGTATTGCCGCCCTTAAACTCAGGCTCGTAATAGAACTTATGGAAGCTGAGCTTGCCCTGCTTGTTCTTTTTGATGGTTGCGACGCCGGTGCCGTAATCTTTGGTGGTCGGGTCAGTCAGCGCAAAATGCATGGCGAGGTTATTGCCATTGGCGGCAGCATGACCAAGGTAAATACCAAATCCCGGCACTTCCAGCTTGAAATCGTAACTGGCATAGCTGCCGTGACTGTGCTCCGGCTTGAGCTTCATGGTTACCTTGCCAGTGTATTTACCCTCATGCGCATCGAGGCCGGTGCAATCGTAAACCCCGCTGTAATCCTGCCCGGTAAAAGCGGGTTTGGCTTGGGCCAGGCCAGTCAACGTCAACAGAAAAATAGCTAAAAACAATTTCTTCATTTCATACTCTCCATTTAGGGAAGCCCTGAATAAGTCTCCAAAGGCAATAATTCCCTCCCCCTGAAATGGGGAGGGAGCTTATTTAGAGGCCTTATAGATAAACCGGCTTTTCATTTCTTCCAGATTCAACTCATGTAAAATTTGCTCCAGCCTAACTTGCGCATTTTTTCTCGGGCTATTTTTATAGCGCGCAATAATCAGCTCGTTTTTCATCGAGTGCTCCCAACCTACCAGCTCGGTCACCGTGACCTGGTAGCCATGTGATTCCAGCTGCAGGCAGCGCAGCACATTGGTGATCTGGCTGCCGAATTCGCGGGTGTGAATCGGGTGACGCCAGATTTCAGAGAGCGGTGTTCTGGAAAATGATTCATTTTTGTGCTTGCGCAACACCTCGGCCACCTCGGCCTGGCAACATGGCACCAGCACCATGAATTTTGCCTGTTTTGCCAGGCCGAATTTAATCGCGTCGTCCGTCGCGGTATCACAAGCATGCAAGGCAGTGACAATATCCACCTGTTCCGGCAAGGCTGGCGACTGAATCGACTGTTCCACACTCAAATGCAAAAAATCCATGCGCTTAAAACCAAGACTGGCTGCAAGTTCACGCGATTTTTGCACCAGCTCGGCGCGGGTCTCGATGCCAACAACGCGCCCGGATTGATGCGCTTTCATAAACAAATCGTAAAGGATGAAACCGAGATAGGACTTGCCTGCGCCATGATCCACCAGCACAGGGTTTTCATTCTCCGCCATCACTTCAACCAATAATGGCTCGATAAAATGGTAGAGATGATACACCTGCTTGAGCTTGCGGCGACTATCCTGATTGATCTTGCCGTCGCGCGTCAGAATATGCAGCTCTTTCAGCAGCTCAACCGACTGGTCATGTTTAATTTCAGAAATGAGTGTCATAGCAATAGTTTAACTTAGCTAAATAGCCATGTCGCAATGGTAAAATGCGTTTAATGTTTTTGCGTCTCTGAAAATTCAAAGTTCAAAGTGAAACAAGGCGCGAAAATATTTTTAACGCGCCGCATATGGGTTATATGTTAGCGATAAAAATGTTTGAGTAACGCAGTGTCACGAAGAAATTTTATTTTTGAGAGGCATAAAATGGGTATTCAATGGTTTCCGGGCCATATGACTTCGGCGCGTAAGAAAGCTGCCGAAACCATGGAGTTCATTGATATCGTCATCGAAGTGCTGGATGCGCGCATACCCGAGGCCAGCCATAACCCTATGATTGAGGAGCTGCGTCTGCATCGCCAGCGCCCCAACCTAAAAATTCTCAACAAAGCTGATCTGGCCGACCCTGCCATAACGCAGGCATGGCTTGATTATTACAACAAGCAGGAAGGCGTTAAAGCGGTCGCGCTTTCATGCAAAAAACCTGGTGACGCGGCAAAAATACCCGGCCTGTGCAAACAACTCGCTCCGCATCGCGGCACACATCTCAAGCAGCTGCGCATGATGATCATGGGCATCCCCAACGTCGGCAAATCCACACTGATGAACGCCTTGCTCAACCGCCGTATTGCCAAGGTAGGCGATGAGCCTGCCGTGACCAAATCGCAGCAACGCTTTGAGCTTGACGCCACCATGAGCATTACCGATACACCGGGACTCATGTGGCCGAAAATCCAGCATGAGAGTGATGGCTACATGCTGGCTGCCAGCCATGCCATTGGCCGCAATGCGGTGATTGATGAAGAAGTGGCGGTATTTTTGGCGGATATTTTATTAAAGCGCTATCCCACTCTGCTGAATGTTCGCTATAAAATAGATGTCAGTAACATGGATGCGGTGGATGTACTGGAGGCGATTGCCAAACGACGCGGCTTCAAGCTCAAGGGTGGCGAAGCTGATAAGGAAAAAGTTGCGATGGCTTTTCTGGTGGATTACCGCTCTGGAGCCTTGGGTCGTGTAAGCCTGGAAACGCCTGAAACACGACAAGCAATGATAGAAGCGGCCAAACCATTAAGACCAGAAGCAAATGCAACTGAACCAGCCGATACTGAATATCTCGATTAGAATTGACTTAACTCTCAACCATTCTACTTATGACAACCCCCAAAAATATTGGTAAATACGCCTCTGTTGAATTTTGAGTGGGTAACATAGCGATTCCTGTTGTTACTGAGACTGAACGCCATGACTGAAAAACTGTTTGAAACGGCTGGCATTTACCAACACCGAGCTGGCATCGCTGGTCGCTTAGGCTGGAAATTATTTGATGGATTATCGTCGACTCGGCTCCAGTGATCTTGACGTTTCGGCTATTTGCCTCGGCACCATGACTTATGGTCAGCAAAATACCGAGGCAGAAGCCCACGCACAGCTGGATTACGCTTTTGCACATGGCATTAATTTCATCGACACCGCCAAGATGTACCCGGTGCCGCCCAAGGCAGAAACATGTAGCCGCACCGAAACCATTATAGGCAGCTGGCTTCAAAAGCAGCCACGCGACAAGGTGATTCTGGCCACCAAGGTCACCGGCCCGCGCCGCGCCATGCAGTGGATACGCGGCGGACCTGCGTCTCTCAACCGCGAGAATATACGTACTGCAATTGAAGGCTCATTAGCGCGTCTGCAAACCGATTATATTGATCTCTACCAATTGCATTGGCCGGAACGCAATGTGCCAATGTTTGGCCAATACCTATTCGATCCCGGCCAGGAAAAAGAATGGGTGTCCATCCATGAGCAACTGGAAGCCTTGGGCGATCTGGTGCAGCAAGGCAAGGTGCGCTACGTCGGGCTATCCAATGAGCAGCCCTGGGGTATTATGGAATTTTTGCGCATCGCCAAAGAACACAATCTGCCGCGCATCGCCTCTGTCCAGAACTGCTACAACCTTATCAATCGCTGGTTTGAGTTTGGTTTAACTGAAATTATCTACCGCGAAAAATTGAGCCTGCTGGCCTACTCGCCGCTCGCCTTTGGGCATCTTTCTGCCAAATACCGGAACAATCCACCAGCAGAAGGTCGCGCCACTTTGTTTCAAGGCTTTGCCCAGCGCTACGATAAACCCAATGTAACACCCGCCGTAGAGGCCTATGCCAAGCTCGCGCAGAAGCACAATCTATCGCCCGCGCAATTGGCATTGTCATTTGTCTGCCATCGCTGGTTTGTGACAAGCACCATCATTGGCGCCACCAGCATGAAGCAGTTTGAAGAAAATATTGCTGCCTGGGATAAGCCACTACCTGATGAAATTCTTGCCGAGATAGAGGCCATACACCTGCGTTATATGAATCCGGCGCCTTGATCTAATCACTTACCCCAGCGCAAGGCTGGTGTGTGTACGGGGCTGTCCCAGTGCTTGCGGATTTCGTCATCCAGCAAACAAACAGTGATTGACGCACCAGCCATCTCCAGTGATGTGGTGTAGTTGCCCACCAGCGAACGGCTAACGGTAATGCCTTGCCGCTCAAGCAAACGTGCAGCAGTGTTGTAGAGCAGGTACAACTCCATCAGCGGTGTACCGCCAAAGCCGTTAATCAGCAGCAGCACTTCGCCGCCCTTATCTGGCCTTACAGCCCTGGCTTTAAAATCTTCCAGAATAGCGGCAACCAAGTCAGTCACAATTTCATCGGCTGGCCGCATGGCCTCGCGGCGGCGGCCCGGTTCACCGTGGATGCCAACACCCATTTCCAGCTCGTTATCGCCAATATCAAAAGTTGGTCTGCCCGCAGCAGGCACGGTACAACTTGTCAGCGCCACTCCCATGGAAGCGGTATGGGTGTTGACCTTGTCGCCAAGCGCCTGGCAGGCGGCAAGATCAGCGCCGGTTTCGGCCAGACTGCCGACCACTTTCTCAACGATGACAGTGCCCGCCACACCGCGCCTGCCCGTGGTGTAGGTGGAGTTTTCCACTGCCACGTCGTCGCTGGTCATTACGGTCGCGTGTCCAAACTGCAGCATCTCGGCAGCCATCTCAAAATTCATCACATCGCCCGCGTAATTCTTGACGATGAACAGTATGCCTTTGCCACTATGCACTTCCTCGGCAGCAGCCAGCATCTGGTCTGGCGTAGGCGAGGTAAACACATGCCCCGGACAGGCGGCATCCAGCATACCGTAGCCAATATAGCCTGCATGTAAAGGCTCATGGCCGGAACCGCCGCCGGAAATCAGCGCGACTTTATTCTTTGATTTTTGTGCGCGGTACACGTAGTTGGGGTCCAGATGCAAACTGACCAGATCATGATGCGCAGCAGCAAACCCGGACAGGCTTTCTGCAAGCAGATTATCAACGTTATTAATGAATTTTTTCACGAGCTCTCCTTCTATTTATTTTTGACCGCTTTACTTTTTAGACAGTACCAAATCACACACCGCATTGATCATCACCTGACTGCTCTTGGCACCAGCATCTATATGGCCGATAGCCCGCTCACCCAGCCCAGCCGCGCGGCCTTTGGTTGCCACCATATCCCTGGTAGAAAGCATACCCTGCTCGGCTGCTTGTTTAAGCGCATCAAACAGGGCTTTACGCTCAACGCCCTGGCTGGCGAGTTTGGTAAAAGTCTGGGCTACCGGAATCAGGGTATCGAGCATGGTTTTCTCGCCCAAGTCTGCTTTGCCGCGACTCTTGATTGCCTCGACCCCGGCGGCAAAGGCAGCGGCAATTTTGGGCAGCGTATCTCCGCCATTTTCCTTGACCGTTTTTCCCATCGCCATAAAAAAGCTGCCAAATAACGGCCCGGCAGCACCGCCGATGGTAGATAGCAGCTTCATGCCAATGCGATTGAGCGCTACGTCCGGCGTTAGGCTAGCTAGCTCGTCATGTATGCCAACAATGACAGCGCTACCGCGAGTGATGTTGATGTAATGGTCGCCATCGCCGATGGCACGGTCCAAAGACTCTATTTCGGATTCACGGGAAAGCAGGGCGGTATTGACTGCCTTGACCGCCTCCAGAATAAATTCAGTTTTCATCTACTTTCCTGAGTCACAAAAGAGCCTGTCTTAAAGAACCTCTGAATAAATCTCCAAAGCAATAATTCCTTCCCCCCTCGGGGGGGGGGGGGGGGGTGAAGTGTATCAAAAATTTGCGGCACTACACCCTCACACTATTACCGACCCCCACCCTAGCCCTCCCCCTAAAATGGGGAGGGTACTTAATCGGCAGCTTCCCCTGAAATGGGAAGGCTCCTTAAATTGTTAACCAATCCCGAATCAAAGCCGCCTGCCCACAGTAATCGCCATTCTCATCCAGCAGATTCCATACGGTGGCGTTGTGTATGGTGAAGCGTTTGCCGCCCTTGGCGATACGCACACCTGAGTAGTCGTCCACATAGCCATGACGCTCTACCCGCTCTAACAGCCTTGCCCGCTCTGCCATATCCATCTCCTCCGCCGAATGGCGCGAAGGCAATTGGGTAATTTCTTCCCAAGTCATGCCAAACAATTGTAGCGCTTTATGGTTGGCGTAGTTGAACACGGGGTCAGGCTGTGTATCATGCGAAGCAACAGCAAACGGCGCGGCCATGAGCAAGTGCAAAGCTTGTGGTGAATCTGGCGCCGCATCAACCAGCTGCAAGCCCATCCAATGCTGATAACTGGCGCAGAGGATGCGCGTCTGGCGCGCCAAAAAGACCGAGTCCGGCATGAAAATGTCACCAGTAATTTTCTACCGTTATCTGGCCCGGGTCTTTGCGTCTATGCTTTTTCAGGCCACGTTCAATCAGCACATTGGTGGTATCTGCTACCATCTGCGGATTGCCGCACAGCATAATCTGGCTATCGGCTGCGCTGAATTTTATACCTGCACGCGCCTCCAGATGGCCATCAATGATAGCTTGAGGAATACGCCCCGGCATGGCGAAATCAGAAGGCTCACGACTGATGAAGGGGATAAATACAAACTTATCCAGATGCTTGGCGCATATATGCTCTATGCGCTCCTGATAACTCAGTTCGGATAAATTGCGTACGGCGTAAACCAATGTCACTTGCTCAAAACGCTCCCACGGCTTTTCTGTGCCCAGAATCGAAAGAAAAGGCCCGACCCCAGTACCGGTGGCCATGAGCCACAAATGGCGGGCAGACGGAACTTCATCGAGAATCATAAAGCCATTGGCACGCGGCGCGGCCAAAATGGAATCGCCCGGCCTGAGTTTAACCAGATGAGAAGTCAGCGGGCCGTCGGGCACTGCAATGTAGTAAAACTCCAGCGGCTGGCTATAGGGCGGGTTCACCAGTGAATAGGGCCGCACGATGATTCCACCGTTAACTTCCAGGCCTATCTTGGTGAACTGCCCGGCTTCATACGGCGCGATCTCTGACTCCACATAAAGCGTGTGCAGGGTTTCATTCCATTGCTTGTGCTCAACTACTTTTCCGCTATTCCAGGCCGCCATATTTTATTCTCTCAGTTTCTGTAATGATGTTTCCGCATGTGGTGCCCACGACACGAATCGAACGTGTGACCTACCCCTTAGGAGGGGGCTATTTATCGGGTTTATTGGTGTTGATTGATATTCATAAAATAACATCATTCTATCAAATTCAAGTAGTTATCTGTTTTTCCCCTGTTTGTTGCGTTGATAACTATTCCGCTATATACTGCAATTGTGGTTACAAACTGGTTACAAATTCAAAGGGGCAACATGGCAAAGGTGAAAACGATAGTCAAAGCGGTGAAGGTGAAATTATCCGCCGGGCGTATAGTATCTCATCGGTGCCCCGATGGTAAAGCGCAAGCCTTTCTATGGTGCGAAGAAGTGCCGGGCTTGGCCGTTCGCGCTACGGCCGGTTCAAGCCGCAAGTGCTACACATTCCAGTCCAAGGTTAACGGTAAATCCATGCGCACCACAATCGGGGACGTTAGCGTGTGGGGCATTGCCGCTGCGAAAGATGAAGCCCGCCGCCTGCAAGTGCTGATAGACAGCGGCAACGACCCGCGCCAAGTGAAGGCCGATAAAGCCGCCGCCAAGGATGCCGCCCAAGCCGAACAGGAAGCGCAACAAGCTCGTGAAACTGTGACAGTGGGCGAAGCGTGGCAGGCATATATTAAAGAGCGTAGCGCGGCCATGAGTGACGGCAAGCCGGTACCGGTATGGGGTGACAGGCACAAAAAGCATCATGCCTACTTTCTGCAAGCCGGTGGAGAAAAGCGCACCCGTGGCCGCCGACCCGGTGAACCGGCAAAAACCCGCCCCGGCATTCTGGTGTCACTGATGACCATGCGCCTGATTGACCTTGATGAAAAGGCCATTGCTGCATGGGTAGAAAAAGAATCCGCCCGCGCACCCACCATGACCAGCCATGCCTTCCGCTTCCTTCGTGCATTCATGACGTGGTGCGCCAAGCAAGATGCGTATTCCGCCGCCGTTCATGCTGATGCGTGCCAGTCCGATGCAGTGAAAAATAAAGTGCAAAAACCGCAAGTGAAGAAAAACGACAGCCTGCGCAAAGCACAATTGCGCCCTTGGTTTGAAGAGATGCGAAAGATAGGCAACCCCGTTATATCTGCCTACCTGCAAAGCCTGTTGCTGACCGGCGCACGCCGCAATGAACTGGCTGCGCTACGTTGGGCTGATGTGGATTTTCGGTGGAAGAGTTTAACCATCCGCGACAAGGTGGAAGGCGAGCGCACCATACCGCTAACGCCTTTTGTGGAGCATTTAATATCTGCCTTGCCGCGCCGCAATGGGTTTGTATTCAGCAGCCGCACAGCAGCATCAGGAAGGCTTGAGGAGCCGCGCAATCCTCACAACAAGGCACTGGCCGCCGCCGCGCTTCCTGCCGTGTCCCTGCATGATTTACGCCGTTCCTTTAGCACCCTGTCGGAGTGGGTGGAATGCCCCGTTGGGGTGGCTGCGCAAATCATGGGACACAAGCCGAGCGCGATTGCCGAGAAACACTACATACAGCGGGAACTCGACTTGCTGCACTTGTGGCACGTCAAAATAGAAGCGTGGATATTGGAACAGGCAGGCATTCAGTTTGTGCCAGTGCAAGCCGGGCTGCGGGCAGTGAACTAAATTATCTTGAGCCTATCTACTTGTAACGTATAATGCACAGCATGTACACTGTTGACGACTACCTGACCGATGACGGCCACGACCCCTTCAAGGAATGGCTGGCAGACTTGGCAGACCGTCAAGCCCGTGCGCGTGTACTGGTACGAGTGCAACGCATGGCCGCCGGAAACTTCGGTGACTGCAAGCCTGTTGCCGATGGTGTTTGGGAGCTGCGCATTGACCATGGCGCGGGTTATCGTGTGTATTACGCCAAGGCGGGTAAAAAGCTGCTGCTGATTCTGGCGGGTGGCGATAAACGCAAGCAACAGGCCGATATTGAAAC
The DNA here is from genome assembly GCA_038924905.1 of Methylophilaceae bacterium. Classification (GTDB taxonomy): domain Bacteria; phylum Pseudomonadota; class Gammaproteobacteria; order Burkholderiales; family Methylophilaceae; genus JBCKUK01. The sequence goes on from JBCKUK010000002.1 coordinate 60,533, forward strand.
GGCATTGGAATTCTGGAAGAACTGGAACAGGAGAAACAAGACATGAGAAAAGCATCCCGCCCCCATGACGATGCAGTGGTGGAACTACTGCGCGAAGACTCTGCCTTTGCAGACGAATACCTGTCCGCCGCACTGGATGAAGCAGACCAACCCGGCGGGCGTGAAGCGCTACTGGCGGCTCTTCGACATATAGCCGAAGCGCAAGGCATGGCCGCCGTGGCAGAACGTGCTGGCATGCCGCGTGAAAGCCTCTACCGTGCGCTATCGCCCAAAGGCAACCCGACCATTAAAACCCTGCTGGCCGTGGTCAATGGGGCTGGTTTGAAATTGTCGGTGCATAGATAACGAGTTAAGCGCCAGTCTAGTCTTAGCGGACAAAAAGCGGGAAACTTTCACCCGCCTGGCTGGTGCCCTAAACGAGAGACGCTCAAGGAAGAGTGCTATGCCAAAACCTGAAATTGTCCTGCCCCACGGTACAGAGTTTGTAGGTGTTTTGGAAATTGCATCGCTGATTGTTAAAGCGCTTAATCCTGTTGAGTATGCCGCGTCGGAAGCCCGTAGTGCAGGCCACTATGCTGCCGAAAAAGCGTGGCGCAAACAACTAGCGCCAGAAGATATAGATAAGGACTTCCCGGATAAGGAGCGTGAAAAGTTTCATGACGCTAACGATGGGCAGCTCTACATGGATGTAGAGAAATGCTGTGAAGCCATAATTGAATATGTTCAAAAAGGGCGGCTGGAGGCGCGTAATAAGCACACACGGAATGCGACTACAAAGTGTGAAATTGATGTGATTGTTATGCTTGAAGAGCTGACACGCTACGTCAAGCCGATGGAGATTTCCGTGCGGGTGGAAGATGCGCCAGCGGGAGCGGATGGCAAGCATGCCGCGCAAGTTAAGGCCGCACCAGCAACCAATCCGCTACCAGATGCCAAGTCGGCTCAAGAAAAGTGGATTACAAAGTGCCAGATAATTGCACAAAAAATTGGGCTAAAGAAGTTGCATAAAAATACCCCCATGGAAGAGATTTCCACACGACGTATTTTTGAAGAGGTAACGGCAGAACTTGCGAAAGATAAGACTACATGGAAAGCAAAGAAATCGCGTGTACTGCCACGCACAAAAAGCGAAGTGCGCCTCAAGGGATTACGAGGGTGGAAATTAAAACTGCCCAAGGATATGAAGTAGTGGATTGTCGGGATTAAGTTAATTTAATCCACCAGCACAACGCTGCAACCCAATAACGGCGGAGATTATGGTCGTGTGGATTATTTTCATGCTGTTGGATTGAGTTAATATTTAATCCACTGGAGCAGCGATAAACCAAGCATTGGCGGGGTTTGTGGCTATATGGATTATTTGGTTTGATGTTGGATTGAAATGAAATAATTTACTATCAAAACGCTACAACCTAGCAACGGCGCGGCTTACAAGCTTGCGCCGTTTTTGTTTGTGCCAAACGAAAGTACAGTAAATTCTGCCAGAATATCTATGCCGAAACACGCGCTTCAATACGGCGAAGTGGAAGAGCATTGATAACGAAATCGGCACGTTATTGACGCTCTGAAACTTCGCTGCTGCGAGGCAATAAGGAGTATTGATATGACAACAATATTTACACCATTGGATCAAGAAACACGCACGCATGTTGAAACTGCCTGCGCTGCGTTTCACCTGAGCAGACAACCGCAAACTTTACGCGCTTGGGCAGTTTATGAGCCAAAGGGAACACCCCGAGCCATTCGGGTGAATGGCCGCCTAGCTTGGCCTGTTGCGGAAATCCGCCAGCTGCTGGGGGTGTCCAAATGATTACCTTTCAAGATGCTATTCGAGCCGCTGGACTGCAACCGCCAGACATAATCGAGCCGGGCAGGTTTCACAGATTCCCCGGCAAAGGCAAGCGCAACAGCAACACAGCGGCGTGGTGTATGCTGTTTGATGATCGCGCAGGCGGGGTTTTTGGTGATCACTCTACCGGACTATCTGCCAACTGGCAGGCGCAACGCGAAACACCCTACACGCCCACCGAACGCGAAGCATTCAAGCGTCAGGCTGCCGCTGCGAAAGCGCAGGACGAAGCCGAGCGCAAGGCAAGGCAGGCTAAAGCTGCGGCTCAGGCAACATCCATCTGGAATGCACCAGCCAGCGCACTGGAAGCCACTCAACCGGCTATCACTGACCACCCCTACCTGAAGCGCAAGCACATTCAACCGCATGGCGCAAAGGTGTATCACGGCAGCCTGAGCATACGCGAGATGGAATGTAACGGCGCAATTATGTTGCCCACGAAATTGAACGGCAAGATAACCAGTCTGCAATTTATCAACCGCGAAGGTGAAAAGCGTTTTCTGCCGGGCGGTGAAAAAGGCGGCTTCCTTATTGGCAAGATCGTAGCCGGTAAACTAGTTTGTGTCTGTGAGGGATTCGCCACGGGCGCAAGTATCCATGAAGCTACCGGCTGCGCGGTGATTGTCGCCTTCGATGCCGGAAACCTGCGCAAGATAGCGGAAGCACTACGGGCAAAACAGCCGGATGCAGTGATCGTGCTGTGCGCCGATGATGACAACCGCACCGACGGCAATCCTGGGCTGACCACGGCGACCGAGGCGGCGCGATCCGTTGGCGGCAAGCTGGCAGTCCCCGACTTCGGCACCGACCGACCGGATGGTGCATCCGACTTCAACGACTTGCACCAAGCCGAAGGTTTAGACGCTGCGCGCCAACAAATTAACGCCGCAATAGATCAACCATGCACGCTTGCCATTTATAACGTGCCTTGTTTGATCGGTACGGATGCACGCGATGGCACCGGCGATTCTCGACCTCTTACCGAGCTGGGCAACGCCGTCCGTATGTTCGATGCACACGGCGACCGACTGCGGTATGTTTACGATGCTGGACAGTGGATGCAGTGGCGTGATGCGTGGTGCTGGGATATTGGAGGTGCTGCCGTTCGTTCGCTGGCCGCCGCCTTGCCGATCTCAATCTATGCCGAGGGCACGCATCACCTTGGCGATTCGATACACTTCGCCAAATGGGCGCGTACTTCACAAAAGCAACAGACCATCAACGCCGCTGTGTCTTTACTGGCTGACTTCGAGAGGGTTCGACTTCCTCTGTCAAATATCGACGCAGAGCAGTTCATAGCGGGACTCGATCAGGCCAGACAGGTAATCGACCTTACGACGGGCACGGTGCGTGCCGCGCTGCAATCGGACTATGTCACCAAGAGCTTGCACGTTTCCAGTGTGGGCGACCCTGCCAAGGCCGTGCGCTGGCTGGCATTCCTGCATCAAGTGTTCGCTGGTGACACAGAGCTAATCGACTGGCTGCATCGCTGGTGCGGAAACGTGTTGACCGGTTCGACCCGTGAGCAGTTCTTCATCTTCGCCTTCGGAATTGGCGCAAACGGTAAATCTGTTTTTGCGGAATTGCTTAAATACCTCATGGGCGATTACGCGCGAGCGATTGCACCTGAAACTTTATCAGAATCACGCCGCCAAGCGGGAAGCGCAACGCCTGACCTCGCTGCACTCATTGGCGCACGATTGGCACTGAGCTGCGAAACGGAAGAAGGCGCTGCGCTGGCTGAAACATTGATTAAGTCTCTTGTGTCTGGCGACAGCATGACAGTCCGGCAACTGTACGCCGGACAGATTGAGTTCATTCCATGCTTCAAACTGCTAATACTCGGGAACCACAAGCCGGTTATTCGCGGCACCGATTACGGCATCTGGCGCCGGGTGCGACTGGTTCCATTCAGGCGGATATTTGCGCCGGAAGAGAGAGACCTGCACTTACTCGACAAGCTGAAATCCGAAGCACCTCACATTGTCGCGTGGATGGTGCAAGGCTGCATGGAGTGGCAAAGGCGCGGGCTGGCTGACCTGCCTGCTGCTGTTCGTGGTGCCACCGATGACTATAAACGCGACCAAGACATTATCGGAGAATGGCTGGCGGAGTGCTGCACATTGGCACTGTCTGTCGAAACGACCTCATCTGACCTGTACGGCGATTATCGTAGATGGGCAATTGATAACGGATTGAGGCCGGCCAGTTCGGTATCACTAGGACGCCGCTTGGGCGAGCGTGGTTTTTCAATGAGGCAGTCTAGCGGCAAACGGCTATGGGCAGGGCTTGCGCTGACAACTGAACGCCAAAACAACTTCGCCAATTCACGCGGGGGGTATGGTAATGAATAATTATCAACGCCCGAAAGTGCGGATAGTGCGGATGAATGGCTGTTTTGGTAAACCCTCTTATATTTTGCTACTGGACAACAACATACAAAAACGGGGTTTATCCGCACTATCCGCACTCGAAACCTCCATTTCATTATTTCTGTTTCTTTCCTCAGTTAGAAAGTTTGAAGCCGCACCGGACGGATTTCCGGCATTTAGCGAAATGATAAACCGGGCAGGCACGCATCATATTGGCGCGCGCCTTCTCTGAACATTCAAAGGAAAAGCAGACATGACAGGAAAACGAAAAGCGCCGCCGCACGCCTTCAAGCCGGGGCAAAGGGCAATCCGAAATCGCGCTATGACGGCATGGTGTTGCTGGAATTAATCGAGAAACATACCACGAAGGAGACATTGCAATAATGGCTAATCTAACACCCAGGCAAGAGAAATTTACTCAGGCAATAGTAAGTGGACACAACCAATCTGATGCTTACCGTATATCTTATCCTAAGTCATTGAAGTGGAAAGACTATTCTGTTGCGATTGAGGCTAGTCGGATGATGGCAAAACCTAATGTTTCACTAAGAGTTGCAGAATTGCGTGCGCCAATCATCGCTAAAATTCAACGAGATGCAGAATACGGACTACGCCAGGCCATGGCTGATGCTGATGAAGCACTGGACGTGGGACGTGTCAACGAGAACGGTGGAGCAATGGTTCAGGCTGTCACACTCAAGGCAAAACTCAACAATCTATTGGTAGAACGTAAGGAAGCTAAGGTCGGGTTGCTGGATAAACTACCTTATGCGACGCTGGAACGTCTCAGGCTGCTTCTGGAAGTTGCCATTAAAAGAGATAATCTTAGCGAATAATGTCATTATCGTGCGCAAAATTGTTAAAGTGAATGAATTTGACGCTGTGGGGCGGAGCAGAAGGAAAGGACGGCGGTGATGAAGGAGTTGAAGCTGTCAATCAGCGTCCAATAGTTTCCAGTTTTCAGCATCCAGAAGTGATGTGAAAATTGTAATACCCGCCTGCAATCAAGCTCGGCATCAGCACGGTCAGTAAAAGATCACGCTGTTTGCTGGCAAAAACAGCGCGCTGATTGACAACCCAGCACCACAAGCACAGTTAGCTCAACTAAAACAATGGGTTGAACAATATATGGGCTAGTTATCTAGGACAGCCCCTAAATCAATTCATTTGGATTATATTGGACTTTACAGTAAATTAAAAAACTAAGCAGAATTAAGCACCCAGCGGGACATTTATCGATACAACTCTTAGAGAAAGTAATAAAAAACACCGTCGCATGTTGGCGTATAAAATGTCTACGCTTACAATGAGAAAGAAAAGGTAACTGCCACTTTCAATTCTGACGTGTAATTCTCTATTTATTTTCTGTTTATTCCATTTATTTTTTTGTGATTTTATACAACAAATAAAGTGCCTGTTATTTACTGCGTTCGTCAAAATGACACGCACGTACACCGCACGTAAAAGAAATTGACTATAAGTACCACAGCGGCCATACTCGACCTAATAATTGAAGTAGGTGCAGGGTGTCGGTAGCTTCTCAGGGAGGCTGCAATGTACCCCCCTCCCCCCCCCCCCCCGCCATCCAGTCCGCCAAATAGTGTGTCTGAATGTGTTGCCGGGGAATTTTTTTGACGGAGGTAGGTTGGTGAATCAATTCGAAAAAGTCGCGATTGCGGTGGATATAACTTGTTCGGTCAAAGGTGATTCGGGCAACTCTGGTTCTGATGAGAATCATCAGGGTACCGTAGCCATTCCCGATCACGGTCTTGTTCCTGGGCATCCAGTAGGCCGCGCCCTCATCCCCACCATTCTTTGCGGTGGTGCTGGCTCAAGATTATGGCCCGTCTCGCGCGAGTTACATCCCAAGCCTTTCATCCGCTTGGTGGATGGGCAGAGCCTCTTGCAAAAAGCCTTCTTGCGAGGTGCGCAACTTCCGGGCGTTACCGAAATCTTGACGGTTACCAACCGTGAACTGTTCTTCAAAACTGAAGATGAGTTTCGCGAAGTGAACGCTGCGGGGGTCGCAACCTCCTTCATCCTGGAGCCATTCGGGCGCAATACCGCCGCCGCCATTGTCGTCGCCGCCCTCCAAATTACCCAAACGCATGGCAACGATGCGCTCATGCTCGTGCTGGCCGCAGACCATTTGATTGCTAACCAGCACGCTTTCCAGCAAGCGGTGCTCAAAGCCGCTGAGCTGGCAGCCACGGGCAAACTGGTAACCTTTGGCATCCAGCCTGACGCCCCTGAAACTGACTACGGCTACATCGAGGCCGACGGCAACACGGTGTTGCGCTTCGTTGAAAAGCCGTCACTTGAAAAAGCACAGGACTATCTGGCGTCAGGCCGCTTTCTCTGGAATTCCGGCATGTTCTGCTTCTCCGTTGGCACGCTGCTGCAGCAAATGGAGCAACATTGCCCACAGATACTTGCCACCACCAGGGCTTGCATGGCGCAATCGCGGTCGGCCGAAGGCAAAGGCTTCAAGCAGCTTGAACTCGACCCCGATACCTTTGGCCGTGTTCCTGATGATTCCATCGACTATGCCGTGATGGAAAAGTCGAATCAGGTGGCCGTGGTCCCGTGCAACATAGGCTGGAGCGACATCGGCTCCTGGACCGCCTTGGGTAATCTGAGCGCGCCGGACATCGATGGCAACCGCATCCAGGGCGATGCCTTGCTGCATGACACCCGTAACTGCACCATCCAAAGCAATGACCGCTTGGTTGGCACCGTCGGCGTCGAGAACCTCATCATCATCGACACACCAGATGCCCTTCTGGTGGCCAACAAATCTTGCGCGCAGGATGTCAAGTACATCTACGCCAAACTGAAGGCCAAGGGCCATGAAGCCCATAAACTCCACCGCACCGTGCACCGCCCCTGGGGAACCTACACCGTGCTGGGTGAGGGCAGCGGCTTCAAGATCAAGCGTATCGAAGTTAAACCCGGCACATCCTTAAGTCTGCAAATGCACCATCATCGCAGCGAGCATTGGGTGGTGGTGAGCGGCATCGCCAAGGTCACCAATGGCGATCGCGAGCTCTTTGTGAACACCAACGAATCCACCTATATTCCCGCCGGCCACAAGCATCGCCTAGAAAACACCGGCGTGCTCAATCTGGTCATAATCGAAGTTCAAAGTGGTGGGTACTTGGGTGAAGACGACATCGTGCGCTTCGAAGATAACTACGGGCGTGCATGATGTCATCGTTATCTTGCTTTAACCGAGATTATCCATTAGACGAAATATCCCCTCCCCCTTGCAGGGGGAGGGCTAGGGAGGGGGTGGAAACGCTATCATCCCACTGTTCTACCCCCCATCCTAACCTTCCCCCTGCAAGGGGGAAGGTTAGGGTACGGTTCTAATGGACAATCTGGGTTTAAAGTTCATGACGTACGTGGCAAGCCAGGCGATGGGCCGGGTGATGATGGTGTCGCCTGCCGTGCCCGGCACTCCTATGCGCAACATCTGATCCCCCTGCACGGGGTTGTTGTTGGTGATCTACGCAAAACGAATAAATCATTAATAGAGGTACAAGCGTGATTTTGCAAATGCTCAAGCCATTATGGGACTACCGGGGCTTTATTCTTGGCAGCGTAAAAAGAGAGTTTCAGTCCAAATATCGTACCTCCATGCTTGGGTCTGTATGGACAGTCATCAATCCACTGGCCATGATCATCGTTTACACGGTGATTTTTTCGCAGATCATGAGCGCGAAGCTGCCAGGCGTGGATAGCACCTTCGCCTATAGCATCTACCTGTGCGCGGGCTTGTTGACTTGGGGACTATTTGCGGAAATCGCCGGGCGCGCCCAGAACATGTTTTTGGAGAATGCCAACCTACTTAAGAAACTCAGCTTCCCGCGGCTTTGTCTCCCCGTTGCCGTAGTCGCCAGTGCCGGGCTGAACTTTGCCATCATTTTCAGTTTGTTCACTGCCTTCCTCATTATCTCCGGCAATTTCCCCGGCTGGGCCTATCTTGCACTGCTGCCCGTGCTCGCGATCCAGATCGTTTTCGCAATCGGGCTGGGTATGGTGCTCGGTGTACTCAACGTCTTCTTTCGTGACGTAGGTCAGTTGTTCGGCGTGGTACTGCAGTTCTGGTTCTGGCTCACCCCCATCGTGTATCCAGTCACCATCCTGCCTGAGTCGGTGCAACCGCTGTTCGCACTCAACCCGATGACGAGCCTAATGGCCGCCTACCAGAATATCCTCGTTATCGGACTATGGCCGGACTGGGTCTCGCTCTGGCCTGTCACCCTGCTGGCCGTGCTGCTGTGTGTATGGGGCATGCGGCTGTTTCGCAAGAACGCGGGCGAAATGGTGGACGAACTCTGATGGGCATGATCACCGTTACCAACCTTGGCAAGGCCTACAAACAATACCCTACCCGCTGGTCAAGGCTGGCCGAATGGATATTGCCCGGCCACAAACCTCGCCATCACCTGCATTGGGTGTTGCAAGACATCAACTTTACCGTCAGCCCCGGCGAAGTGGTCGGCATCATCGGTATCAATGGCGCCGGCAAGAGCACATTACTCAAGATGATCACCGGCACCACGCAGCCCACCACCGGTAGTGTGCATATCACCGGTCGCGTAGCGGCTATGCTCGAACTCGGGATGGGCTTCCATCAAGATTTCACCGGACGGCAAAACGCCTTCATGGCCGGTCAGTTGCTCGGCTACAGCGTGGAAGAAATTACCCGCCTCATGCCCGACATCGAAGCGTTCGCCGAGATTGGCGACTACATCGACCAGCCAGTGCGCGTGTATTCCAGCGGCATGCAGATGCGCCTGGCCTTCAGCGTAGCCACAGCGCATCGGCCCGACGTGTTGATTGTCGATGAGGCGTTGTCGGTTGGGGATGCGTACTTTCAGCACAAAAGCTTTGACCGCATCCGCGAGTTTCGCAAGCAGGGCACCACGCTACTAATCGTCAGCCACGACAAGGCAGCCATCCAGTCCATTTGTGACCGCGCCATCCTGCTCAATGCGGGCAGATTGGCAATGGAGGGCGAACCTGAGGCGGTGATGGACTACTACAATGCCATGTTGGCGGATCACCAAAACCAAGAGGTGCGACAAGTCGAGCGATCAGATGGAAAGACACGAACAGACTCAGGCACATTTGAAGCAGAAATTTTCAATGTCAACATCATCGATGAAAATGGACAAGACGTGGAGGTTGTCGCTGTAGGTGCTCCCATAACAGTTCAAATCGACGTTAGAGTTAACATGGATATAGATGGTTTGGTTTTGGGTTGCGGCATCAAGGACAAATTGGGGCAAATGATATTCGGAACCAATACCTTCCATACAAAGCAGGCTATTCCCAGCGCAAAAGCAGGTGAGATTTTACGTTTCAACGTAACATTTTCCGCAAATTTGGGAGTGGGTAGTTTTTCCATTCATTGCTCGCTGGTTAGAAATGACAATCATATTGACAAAAACTATCACTGGATAGATGGAGCTAAAGTATTTGAAGTTGTTAACACTAACAAGCCTTTGTTTGTTGGCTGTGCTTGGAATGAAATGAAATTTCATATCAGTAAGGTTTAAATGATGGGAAATGTTAATTTGAATAATGATGCATATATTATTAATGATCTGCCCAATTTGGACAGAAGATTGGTAATTGTAGATGTTGGTTGCCGATGGGGTTTTGCTGATAGCTATATTAATGAAGCAGATAGCTATTTGCTTTTTGGATTTGATCCAGACAAAATTGAATGTGATCATTTGAACGCTAGGTATAACTCACCATTTATAAAAGCCGTACCTCTTGGTTTGGCAGCAACTAAAGGCAAGAAAACCTTATATTTAACTAAGGAGCCGGCGTGTAGTTCACTTTACAAGCCTGATCCTTATTTGGTAAGCAATTATCCTGCATTCCATTATGAAGAAGAGGTTGGTCAAATTCTTGTAGATACAACCACTCTGGATTTATGGGCTAATGGAGAAAAAATCGAACATATAGACCACCTAAAAATTGACACTCAAGGATCAGAACTTGATATTTTAAGGGGCAGTGTCACCATATTAAAAACTGTACGGTCGATTCAGGTGGAAGTTGAATTTAATCCAATGTATATCGGTCAGTGTATATTTTCTGAAGTTGATTTATTTTTGCGGAAACATGGTTTTGTACTGTGGAAATTTTCAGAAATCACTCACTACTCAAAGAATAAAGAGCAAGGCCCCCCGCTAGATATTTGCGATGTTCGTTTTGATGAACTGCATACTGAAAAATACAAGGTATATTCCGGGCAATTGTTTTGGGCAAATGCTCATTATATTAAGGCAGATGTACTCTCAAATGAGATATCTAAAGAACAAAAAATAAGGGATACATTTTTATTCTCATCGCTTGGCATGCCAGATGTTCTTGGCCCTTGTGAGTTATGGGACCAAATGACTCGGAATAAAAATTTTCAACTATCTGAAAAAGCCCGCTCTTTTGAGACCCAAGTCCAGCAAGCCGAGGTGCAGGCCCAGCAGTCCGAGACCCGAGCCCAGCAGTCCGAGACCCGAGCCCAGCAGTCCGAGACCCGAGCCCAGCAGTCCGAGACCCGAGCCCAGCAAGCCGAGGTGCAGGCCCAGCAGTCCGAGACCCGAGCCCAGCAAGCCGAGGTGCAGGCCAATGATTGGCATGAGCAGATACTTGCCCTCCACAACAGCACCTCCTGGAAAATCACCAAACCAGTTCGCGTACTGGGCCGCATTGTGCGTCGGCAGTCTATGGTGGGCGAGCCGTCCTCGGTCTCGACTTCACAATTGAGGCAATTCGTACGAGCCAGGGTTGTATCGGCGATCAAATGGGCCGGTGATCGTGTGCGCCGTTCCCCCGGCTTCAAGCGTTTTGCGTTGAGGTTGTTGCGTGGACACCCAAGCCTCCAACAAAAACTGCTCAGGGTTTATCTGGAAAACCAGTTTAAAGATCAGCCGCAATCGGCAATTTTGTCCGGTACATCGACTGATGCGGTCATGCCGCAGCCCACTCCATCTGGCATCAACGCGAACCAGCGCACCCCACTTGAATCAAGTTTCCATACCTATCGCGACCAGCCGTGAAAATTCTTGTTTTTTGTTTTTTCCCCGCCTTTGTTCCTCCCACTAACGGCGGGCAGTCCCGCTTGTTCAATTTTTACAAGGCGTTAAGCGAGCGGTTTGAAATTACGCTACTGACTTCAACGCACATGGGCGTTGAGGAAGAGGTTGTGAATCATGGTGTTGGGTTCATCGAGCGCCGAATTCCGAAAGACCAGTTCTTTTCTGAGCAATGGTCTCTCCTCAGCGAATATTCCGGTGGTGGTGACCTGTCTGGACCGTGCATTGCGGCCTGCGGAAAGCTCCCTACCCGTCTGCATCAAGCTTATCTGGAAGAGTATGAAAAAGCCGATGTGATCATCCATGATTTTCCGTTCACTGTGGAATACGATCTGTTCGCCGGGCTAGACAATAAACCCCGTGTTTACAACGCACATAATTGTGAGGCACAGTTATACCGGCAGTTGCATGATAATGACAAATCAAAGCCGATTCACGAAATCGTGCGCCAGGCCGAGTTACGCATGCTGGAAAGTGCAGATCTGGTACTGTATTGCGGCCAGGAAGCTTTGGCAGCTTTCCGTGAAATGGCGCCGGAAGCAAAATTTGATGCTGTCTATGTGCCGCACGGCATGACACCCATTGCCACGCCCGCGCACGCCGAGAAATTTGAAGGAGGCGCCTTTTCTGCCGTATTCATGGGCAGCGACCACCCGCCGAATGTGCGCGCAGCAGAATTTATTGTGTGCACCTTGGCGCCGGAGCTTCCAGAAATCACCTTCGACATCATCGGCAGTTGTTTGGCCGAAGGTAAATACCCGCCCAACGTCCGCCGTCACGGCGTGGTCAGCGACGAATTGAAAACCCGCCTGCTGCACCAGGCAAATCTGGCGCTGAACCCCATGGAAGCGGGAAGCGGTTCCAACGTGAAGGTGCTGGATTACTGCGCCTACGGGTTGCCTGTGCTGTCCACGCCCTTTGGCATGCGCGGCATTGCGGCTGAGGCGGGCAGTGAATATTTTGAGGCAGCACTGGATGAGTTCCCAGAAGCGATTCGGCTGGCCTTTAGTGACCTAAGCTCTCTTGCCATTGTTGCCGCGGCGGGGAATGCCTTGGCGCTTGCGCGCTACACCTGGCAGGCAATTGCGCGGTCGACGGCGGAAAGCATCGAAAAGCTGGCCGAAGCAATGGCAACAGAGCCTGCCAAGCGCTTCGTGCTTGCTCTTAACGACTATGACTCCTTTGAAGCGGTTGGTGGCGGTGGAACCCGCACACGAGGGCTGTATGCGGCGGTTCGTAAATGGAGCCCGGTAGCCTTCATCAGTTTCTCGAACAATGGCAGTCTGCAGTCAAGAAAGTTCGCTGAAGGTATTATCGTCATCAACGTGCCGAAAAGTCTCGGCCACATGATGGAGCTTCAGCGCGTCAATTCCCAGTTCCATGTGTCCGCAGGTGACATCGTCGCAAGTCGCCATTGCTTGGCGAATCCCTACCTCAACGTCATCTATCGGGTGCTGAGGCAGTCGGCCCGTTGCATCGTGGTGGAACATTGTTACATGACGGGTTTGCCCCGTGCATGGGGGGATCGCTTCGTTTATTCCTCCCATAACAATGAGACGGAACTCAAGAAGCGGCTTCTGGAATGGCCCCCCTTGAAGACTGAGTTGCTGCAGGACGTCGAACGTATCGAGCACTTTGCCGTGGAATGTTCGGCGGCAACGATTGCAGTCTCCCAAGAGGATGCGGAAAGTCTCGTGCGCGGCAAACGAACAGCCGGACCGGTTATCGTTGTACGCAATGGCGCTGCAGTACCGGAAACTGGCGCAGCGGTGGAGAAGGTACAAGAAGCATTGCATGGGAAAATCAAGAAACGGTCTGTGGTGTTTCTAGGCTCTGCGCACATGCCGAATGTGGAAGCCGCCCAATACATCACGGAGCAAATCGCACCTCAATGCCGCGACGTGCAGTTCCATATAATTGGCTCGGTCTGCAGCGTCATCCACAGCACGCCGGCTAATGTTCGTTTGTGGGGCGTGGTCGATGATGTGACCAAAAGTGCGGTAATGCAGTCCTGCGCGCTGGCCATCAATCCCATGCTGAGCGGCAGCGGCTCCAACGTCAAACTGGCTGATTTCCTCGGCAATGGCCTGTACGTAGTGACCACCGAATTCGGCCAGCGCGGCTATCCGAGTTCGATACGGGAGCATGTCGAAGTGGTAACGGTTGAACAGATTGCCGAGGCCATCCGGTCGGCATTGAGTAGACCCGAACTTTTTTCGATCGAAATGAAGCAGACAAGGCGTGCCTTGTTTGATCGCGAGTTGGCGATGCAAGGCATTGCTGCTCGCTTTGTAGGCGTACTTCAAGGGCTGGAAATTAAGAAAAAAAGGCTCCTCTTTGTAACGTATCGATATACATCACCGCTGCTCGGCGGCGCGGAGATGCATATCGAGAAATTTATCAGGGCATTGGGGCATAGCGGACACTTTGATGTGGATGTCGTTGCGCCCGAAATCAGCGGCATACACAACCACATGCGGTTTAGCGAGGTTTACTCGTTCGACCGGGAGTGCGGCGCACCTGTCGATATTCCGAATGTGCGGTTTGCACGTTTTCCGGCTGACGTGCCGGATCAGGCCTTGATCGACAAATGCTTACGCAGCGCATGGCGGGCACAACCCAGGTTTGAGAGAGCGCTGAGCCGGCGACTGACAAAAGACTACGCCGCAACGGGCTTAGCGTGGGGATGGAGTTACCCGGAGGGTGAGGCGGGATTCGCATCACGTTGGGCGTTTGCCGAGTGCGGGATTTTTTTGGCAGAACCTGCGCAGATTCAAATCGCCGGCTACACGCCCGCCCAAGTGGTGATTACCGCCCTGAGCTTGGATGAAATAGTCGCCGGGCCGTGGACCGTGGAGGGTAATTTCCATCTCGACTTCCAGGCGGAAGCCGGAGAACTCGTATTTAGCACATCCGCACCCGTGCAGAAACACGACCCTCGCCCCCTTGGTTTTCGGGTAAGCAGCCTTACGATCGCGGGGAAGGCCGTCGACCTGACGGCCCCGACGCTGGCTCAGCAGCATTTACCTGGCTTGGCGGCGGAAAATGCCTTCCAGATTCTCGACCAGGCTGCGGCGGAAACACGTGTTTCACAAAATGTCCGGCTGACAGATGGACGCGGGCCATGGAGTGCAAGCCTGGAACGTTTCATCGCCGACCATGTGGCGGAGTACGATCTGGTGGTTACCCACAACAATGTCTTCAGACCGGCTATCGTCGCCATCGAAGAAGCCAAGAAACAAGGTGTCCCCTCCATACTTATTCCACATGTTCATCTGGACGATGACTTCTATCACTTCCCGGATTTGCTGGAGAGTGCCCGCAATGCCAGCCTTGTGCTGGCCGTGCCCAAGGTGGCGTGCGACTTTCTGGCGAGCAAAGGCTGCAACGTTCGCTACCTGCCTGCCGGCTGCGATATCCGGGAGGAATTTTCTCAACCGGATGTTGAAGTATTTAGGCAAATTTATTCATCTAAAAAACCATTCATCCTCGTCCTTGGTCGCAAGGCAGGCTCCAAGGGCTACAAAAAAATCATCGATGCCGTGGAGCAACTCAATCGCGACGATGTTAATTTACACGTCGTTTTGATCGGTCCGGATGACGATGGTGCACCGGTCGACTCCCCCAACGCAAGCTATCTCGGTCGGCAGTCAAGATCAGTAGTTAGAGGCGCACTCATGTCCTGCATTGCATTGTGCAACATGAGCAGCAGCGAAAGTTTCGGCATTGTCCTTCTCGAGGCTTGGCTAGCTGGAAAACCGGTTATCGTGAACAATAACTGCGCAGCGTTTCACGACATGGCGGTGGATGGGGAGAATGCGCTGATGGTTGGAGCAGACCATTTGACAGATGCAATTCGGGCGCTCTTATCGCAGCCAGTACAACGAGCCATATTGGCCAAAAATGGAGCAACGGTTGTCAATCAGTTTGACTGGAACATTATATCAGACAAATTTGTAAATATTTGTACCGAATTGTCTTTAGGGAAGCAATTGAAAGGTGAGCTGTGAATATTCCATTGAAAAACATGCTGAGCACTTCTAAAAATATAGAGACACAATCCCTCAAAATGCGGCTATTTATAAAATACATTTTTACACGCCGAAAAGCATGTTATTTCATTGCCTTAAGTTACTTAATCATTTCCTTAGGATATGTGTACCATAAAGTTTATTCACAAAACTTGATACCAATTATGAAGGCTGATTTTAGTGAAGGCTGGCGCATTTCGTCAACGATACCGATTTACCCAACTACTCAATTAGCAGATGGATTCGACGGCAAATTTAATACTTGGTTTCATTCTTCAAGGCTTCAGACCAAAGGCGAGCTAACTATAGAAATGCCTAGAGAGAGGATTGTTTCAAAAATTAAAATTTCTCCGCAAGGGAATTATATAAGCAGATGCCCCAAAGACATTTTCTTTGAAGCAAGCAAAAACGGAATGGATTGGGTTAGGCTTGGCGTATTTATAAACGTTTCATTTGATGGATTAAACGCAGGGCAATTTAAGAGCCTCAATGTAGATGCCAAGAAGGGATATAGATTTTACCGATTCGAATTTAGAGGTTATGACGAATATCTTACTTTCTCAGAATTGCAATTAACCTCGGAAGAAATTAAGTTTATCAAGCCATTTCACTATTTCTACTACTTCTGGTCAATTTGCATGGCAATCCTAGTTGTGTTTCTAGTCGATCGATCCCCATTAGGTAGAGAGCAATGAGTCAAAAAATTGACAACCCTCATCTGCTTGAATGGGAAAAAAACTATTCCATTGGAGCACTATCAATATTTTTTACCATCATTTTTTTAATAGCAATAAATCTGCTGATACTTTCTTTCTACAATGTAGACATAAAAACACTCACCAGTAGCTACGAAATGTTGCTCAATCCGGAGTTTAAATCTGACGTGTCCGTGCGACCGGAGCCTCAAGAAAGGCTGCAATATTTAGTGACGATTTTTATAATGCCAGTCACATTGTTTGCTTGTTATGTCGGATTTAAAAAAAATATTGCTGAATTATCCAAAATACTGAAAGTTATATATCCATATGTTGCAATTATCAGCGTAGCAATTTTTATTATTGTAGTTTACTTTGGGATAAAGCAGGATCCAATAGATTTTCTGCTGTACACCGAAAAGGCAGCGCCTTACGTAGAGTTGCGTCAACTTATCTTTCCACCATTAAGTAATGTGTCTCCAACAATATTTTTGAGCCTGCCAATGCTCATTTTTTTGCTGCTGCTGGATTATAAAAGCAGAATTGGAAAAATGTTGAGTGGGGTTTTCTATCTTCAGTTGTTGATCCTTCTGCTTACTATTTTTGCGGTAAACCTATTTGGTGAGGATGACTATCCTGGCGACGCAATACACTTTAACGCTGTATACTATTCTGTAGCTCAAGTGTTTAATGGAAGTTCTATTTTGGTGGATTTTAATAGCCAATATGGTCTTTACGCCCATTTTATAGAACCAATATTCCAAATAATTGGTTTGAGTGTTGTGAAATATTCCGTGGTAATGAGCCTTCTTGTTTGTTCATCCTTTCTAGGGATATTAATATTTTTGAGAAATACAATTCAAAATTCTTTCATCGTATGGCTTGGTTTTATAGCAGTTATTATTTACAACTACTTCTTGTTCCAGCTTTTTTCCGGCCATGATCTCTACTTTCAATATTGGCCCATCCGACTTTTGTTCCCATGCATTTTATTGGTTGTTGCTACAGTGTATTTTAACAGCCGGAGCAAATCACTTTATTTGTTTTCTTTTTTATTATTTTCATTAGGCATATTGTGGAACTTAGATTCCGGCATCGTAGTGTTTCTTGCTTGGCTAGCTTTATTATGTTTCGACGAATTATTTCTGAACAATCGGAAGTTGATGGTTCAACGCATGCTGCGACATATTGTGGTCGGATTTATGAGCCTGCTTTTGGTTATCGCCATTTTTAGTGTATATATCTATCTAAGAAGCGGCAATTTTCCAGATTGGAACAATCAATTTAAATACCAACATATATTTTATGCCACTGGATTTAATATGCTGCCAATGCCGCTGTTCCATGCGTGGAATATTTTGGCAATTATTTACATAGTGGGCATGTTTATCTCAATTCGCGCTGTAATCGAGGGGGAAAATACTTATCACTCTCGCATGATATTTCTGCTGTCAATTTTAGGTATTGGGCTATTTTCATACTATCAGGGCCGTTCACATGATCATGTCCTGACGATGGTAGGTTATCCTGCAACGCTTTTGGCTGCCATTTTTGCAGATCGCTTTATTCTTCAATGGAAAACAAAAGGGTTGGGAGGCCCTGGGAAAATATACTTGCTAGTTATAATGACCATTTTCCTCTTTGGGTTATCTGCTTTGGGATATTTTGAGAACTCAGGTTTGACATTTGCTCAAGCTCAACGAGGTGTTAAGTCACTTTTCTCTAGTAAATATAAAGCTGAGCTGAAAGCAAATGTCGATTTCGTTAGATTGCATACGGTTTATGGGGAAAAGGTATTTATTATTTACGAATTCAACTGGGACGGGATATTTTATGCTAACACTGGTACGCGGAACGCAGCTAATGTCCCAGGCTCCTCAGAATTGCTTTTGGCAGAGGATGTTGATAAAAAAATTCTATTTTTGAAGGGGAATACTTCAAAAAAAGTATTTGTGGATTTTAACCACGCAAGCCCGGAAATAACTTTGATTCTGAGAAAGTATTATAAAACTATTGGGGTTAGTCCTAATGGTTTAGAATATCTGCAATGGCAAGGTGTGAGCTCAGGGTGGTGAAATAAAGCGTCCATCAAGACGGTATGCGCCAGCGCGGGCGTGTCGCGCCGGCCAACCAGTAATTCGTCGTGCTAAAAAGGAAGCATAATGATTCGTGGATCAAGATGGGTTTGGCTCGCTGTTGCCGCAGTTTGGTTTGCAGCATTTGCATATTCTGTATTGACAGCTAGGGTACTTTTCGGTGATGGAGCAAGTTTTTTGCTTAAACTACTTATCTCGCCGCATAACTTTCTTGATTATGACACCCAACGTACTTATGCAAGTCTGATAACTCAAGCTCCAGTATTATTTGGTCAGCGGTTAGAGTTAAGGTTTGGAACTGTTTCTGGCGATGCGGCATTATACGCTTCGGATGTTTCTGGCTATGCGGCATTATACGCTTTGGGTGTTTTTGGCATACCCGCACTTCTTATGACACTAGCACTGTTTTTGGCGAGAAAACAACGGCTGCTATTTATGGCTATTGGCTTAGCTATAGTAGTTTATGGTTTCGGAGTCAATTTCATAAACTCTGAGGCCAACTTATTTTTCGGCCTTGTCTGGTTGGCAGTTACGATACTAGCCCTTAATGGAACAGTACCGATCTTGCGGGGGCTAATACTCCCCTTAATTGCAATAGTCTTATTACGTACCTATGAAGGGATGCTTCTAGTAGGGCCTGTTCTTGCATTTTGGTCAATCTCCGCAGCAAGGAAATCAAGTAACCACATTGAACAAATTGGATTCGTCATTGCCGCAGTTCTTTTTGTAATGGGTTCGGTCATTGCGCTTGGTGGATTTCTTTCCCCACATTTAGCCTACAATGCATCGGGTTTCCTTGCTAACGCATTCACCTATTTAAAAAATCCGCAATTTTTCCTCCTTCTGTCCGGCTTAGCAGCTACTCTGGCAAATTTTATGCCACGCCGCCGATGGCTTCTTTTCAGCGCAGCCATTAGTGCACTTCTGGGGTTAGGATTCGTTATTATGATTGTGCATCTAGATGGTTTCTACTCGTATGACGTGTACTATAATAACCGCTCGTTCTTAGTGTTATTTCTACCTGTATTCGTCGGATCTTTGCTTGCCACATATTTGCTTAAGCCTGCTTGGCTTTTACCTGGCACTGAGGACTCACGATATCTAATCATCCTTATTCCATTCATATTCGCGGTGGTAGGAGATGGTATTGGCACCTATCGCTGGAACACTTACACGAAACTGTTCTGCCAAGTTCTTGACGTGGATATGTCGCCTCAACAGCGAATCGACATGCTTAAAAATTCAGGCTCACGCACTGCATGGCGTTGGACTCATCCGACGATGAGTGTGTTGCTGCGTGACCTGGGTAGCAAAGCCATGGTCGTCAATGAAGCTGGCGCGTCCAATTGGCAGCCATTCGAACCTGAATATGCTCCCGTTATCAACTATCGCGGTCTATGTCAGTCGCCTTTGCTGGGCTCTTCGCGACTTGACTCATTCGATCTCCCGCTATCTTTCACCAACGGTACTTACCCATCTTATGTTGCTTCAATCACTGGGCTCAGTCATCGGGAGGGCTGGGCAACATGGAGTGATGGCAATTTGGTTGAAATTCGTTTTACACGACTTTTGCCAAACTCGTTTGATCTTACGCTTCGGATCGGCTCAGCCTTTGGCGCCAGCAAACGACTGCCCGTTAAAGTACGAGCAGGAAGCCGGGAATTGCAATTCATTGCCGATCATGAGCCAACTGAGGTTGTTCTTCAATTTCGTGACGTGGTTGATGCAACCACATTGACATTTTATATACTCAAACCCGAATCACCTTTAGAATTAGCCACAGGGAAAGATCCCAGAAAGCTAGGCATTGCTTTCCAGATGCTGACGGTGAGGCCGAGGTGATGGTGTTCACAACAAACTGAATCGCCCCTAGTGCAGTAGACACCTTTCAGCCTTAAACTTAGGCTTAAACAGGAGGTGTCATGAGTAACAAACGCTATACAGAAGAATTCAAGGTAGCCGCAGTCAAACAAATCACGGAACGGCATTATTCAGCAGTAGAAGTATCTGCCCGGCTTGGTGTCTCGCAACATAGTCTGTACGCCTGGGTGAAGAAATACAGCCTGCCTGAACCTGTGCGTAATGAAGTGCAGGGGCAGCAAGCCGAGATTCGTTGTTTGCAATTGGAGTTAAGACGCGTCACCGAGGAACGCGACATCCTAAAAAAGGCCGTCGCGTACTTTGCCAAGGAATCCCGGTGAGGTACGCCTTTATCAAAGCACATGAACCCATACACCCAGTACGACGCATGTGTCATGTGATGGCAGTGCATCCTAGTGGCTATTATGCCTGGCGCGCAGCACCAGTATCGAAACGTCAGCTTGAAGATAGCAGACTGCTTGGTCTCATCAAGCACGCCTGGCTTGCGAGTGGCAGTGTCTATGGTTACCGCAAGATTACCGATGATCTGCGTGACCTGGGTGAGCGCTGTGGCAAGCATCGGGTCTACCGACTGATGAAGGCAGAGGGGTTGCGCTCCCAGACCGGCTATCGCCGCCGTCCTGGAGTGCGCTACGGTCGTCTATCCACGGCGGCACCCAATCATGTGGCACGGCAGTTTGATGTGATGGAGCCTAATCGGGTATGGGTCACGGATATTACCTATATCCGTACGCATGAAGGCTGGCTATACTTGGCTGTCGTCTTGGATCTATTCTCGCGCCAGGTGATTGGCTGGGCGATGCAGCCACGCATGGAGAGCGAGCTTGCCATCAATGCCCTGCTCATGGCGGTGTGGCGCAGGCAACCGAAAAAAGCGGTCATTATTCATTCCGACCAGGGTAGCCAGTTTGGCAGTTATGACTGGCAATACTTTTTGAAGACCCACAATCTGATCGCCAGTCAGAGCCGCCGTGGGAACTGTCACGACAACGCTGTTGCAGAGAGTTTTTTCCAGCTGCTCAAGCGTGAGCGCATACGCAGGAGAACCTATCTGACAAGGGAAGAGGCCAGGCAGGATGTGTTTGATTATATCGAGATGTTTTACAATCCGAAGCGCCGACATGGTTACAGTAATCGGCTTTCTCCGGTAGAGTATGAAAGGCAGTATTTTAGTAGGCTCGAAACTGTCTAGTGCAGACGGGGCGATTCAAACAGAGCAACGACAACAGGAAAGGCATGTCAATGAAAGCAGTCATCCTCGCCGGTGGTCTCGGAACTCGCATCTCCGAAGAGTCCCATTTGAAGCCAAAACCGATGATCGAGATCGGCAACAAGCCTATTCTTTGGCACATAATGAAACTCTATTCCCACTACGGGATCAACGACTTCGTGATTTGTCTCGGCTATAAGGGCTACGTGATCAAGGAGTATTTCGCGAACTATTTCCTCCACATGTCGAATGTGACCTTCGACATGGCCCAGAATCATATGGAAGTGCATGAGCGTTATGCGGAGCCCTGGCGCGTCACCTTGATCGATACGGGTCAGGATACACTGACTGGCGGCCGCCTGAAGCGGGTGCGCGACTACATCGGCGACGAGACCTTCTGTTTTACCTACGGCGACGGCGTTTCTGACATTGATATCGACGCCCTACTCTCGTTCCATCGTGCCCATGGAAAACGCGCAACCATTACCGCAATTCAGCCGCCCGGTCGCTACGGAGCACTGAATCTGCATGGTGCTGCCGTTGATGGTTTCCGAGAGAAGCCCGCAGGGGACGGAGCCTGGATCAATGGCGGTTTTTTTGTCCTCGAACCTTCGGTGTTCGATTACATTGAAGGCGATCAGACCAGTTGGGAGTCACAGCCTCTGCAGCGGCTGGCGGAAGAAAACCAGTTGATGGCGTATCAACACGCCGGCTTCTGGCAGCCCATGGATACCCTGCGCGACAAGAATCACCTGGAAGAGTTGTGGGTCAGCGGCAAGGCGTCGTGGAAAACATGGTAATGACCCCGGATTTCTTGGTTGTTGGCGGTGGGATAATCGGTATCAACATCGCGCGTGAACTGAAGCGACGCTTTGCGGATTCGACCGTTCACCTTATTGAAAAGGAGAGCACCGGTACTGAACACGGCAGTGGCCGCAACAGCGGTGTACTGCATGCCGGTTTCTACTATACGGCTGACAGCCTCAAGGCCAAGTTTACCCGCGACGGGAATAGGCTGCTGACCGACTATTGTATCGAGAATAAGATACCCATAAATCAGTGTGGGAAACTGGTAGTTGCACAGACAGAGACCGACCTGCATTCTCTTGATGAACTTCTGCGGCGAGGCAAAGAAAATGGTGTGGAACTGTATGGCATCAGCGAAGACGAAGCAAAAAAAATAGAGCCGCGTGTCAAGACTGTGCAGCGAGCGATTTTTTCGCCGACGACCTCTTCCGTCAATCCCGTGAGCGTAGTTAACGCGATGGAAGAGGACGCGAAAAAATCTGGCGTAATTTTTCACCATAATACTGAATATCAGGGAGTTGCGAACGGCAGTATTCTTACCAATAAATTGAAGTTCACTCCTGGCTATATCGTAAACGCCGCAGGATTATATGCGGATAAAGTGGCCCGTGATTTTGGGTTTTCTAAAAAGTACCGCATCCTTCCTTTCAAAGGAATTTACCTTTATTCCGACGAAATTCAAAATCCGATCCGGACGCACATCTACCCGGTTCCTAATCTTAGCAATCCGTTCCTGGGGGTCCATTTCACTGTTACCGATGGTGGTCACGTCAAGATTGGACCGACAGCTATTCCTGCCTTTTGGCGTGAACAGTACCGGGGATACGACAACTTTCGCTTTTCGGAGTTGGCTGATATTGTTGTCCGCCAAATGAGCTTGTTTGCTCATTCACAGTTTGATTTTAGAAAACTTGCGATTGAAGAACTTCGTAAATATTATCGTCCGCATTTGGTCGACCTGTCCAAGTCACTCGCTACTGGCATAGATAGCGCAAATTTTCGCCGCTGGGGTCGTCCAGGAATCCGAGCGCAGTTATTAAATATAGAAACTAAGAAGCTGGAGATGGATTTTGTGCTTGAGGGAGATGAGAAGTCCTTCCATGTTCTGAACGCCGTCTCGCCAGGGTTTACGTGTAGCATTCCATTTTCGCGTTACGTCTGTGACAATATTGTTGAAAAATTAAAATAATTTAGGTGATGTTATGAAAATCTTAATTACTGGAAACATGGGATATATAGGACCCTCTGTTGTAGACCAGCTACGTTATTCTTACCCGGATGCCGAATTGGTTGGCTTGGACGTGGGCTTCTTTGCTCATTGCCTTACCGGCGCAACGATGCTACCTGAGGCGCGTTTAAACCGACAGATTTTTGCTGATGTTCGGCACGTCACAGCCGAAACACTAAAGGATGTCCATGCTGTTATTCATCTGGCTGGGCTATCCAACGATCCCATGGGGAATAGTTTCGAGCAGGTAACGGACGATATCAACTGTCAGGCCAGCATTCGGCTGGCGCAACTTGCCAAAGAAATGGGTGCCAAGCACTTTATTTTTGCGTCCAGTTGCAGCGTTTATGGCTTTGCGGAAGGAGGCCCGCGCAAAGAAGATGACGGGCTGAATCCTCTTACGGCCTATGCGCGCTCTAAAATAGGTACCGAGAAAGGCATTGCCGACCTGGCCAGCGACAATTTTGTTATCACCAGCCTGCGTTTTTCGACAGCATGTGGGATGAGTGAGCGTCTACGTCTGGACCTGGTACTCAATGACTTTGTTGCTGGTGCCGTTTCCGCTAATAAAATAGAAATCCTGAGTGATGGTACACCGTGGCGTCCGTTGATCCATATCAAGGACATGGCGCGAGCCATGGACTGGGGTGTAAGCCGGGATGCTAATAACGGAGGTGCATTTCTTGCAGTTAACATCGGTAGTGAGGAGTGGAACTACCAAGTTATAGATCTCGCTGAAGCCGTCGCCAAAATCATTCCAGGTGTTCAAATATCTATAAATAAAGACGCTGCCCCGGATAAACGCTCATATCAGGTGGATTTCGCAAAGTTCCGCAAACTTGCCCCGAATTACCAGCCACAGATTGATTTGTTCGAAACCGTGCGTGGCCTGAAGGATGGCTTGGAATTAATGAAATTCAAAAGTGCAGATTTCCGTAACTCCGATTTCATGCGTCTTAAGGTGCTGACTGGCTTCCGTGAGAGAAATCAGATCAATGAGAAGTTAGAATGGGTTCGGGGTTAGCTGCCAACGAATCAATGGGTAGAGTAGAGAACAGAACAGGCTCTCGCCTGCCATCCCCCATCAAACCGTGCATGCAGCTCAAGAAGCCTCTGTATAGTTTGAATATATATTTCGCTTATCAAAATGGGCATCAAAAAGATTATCAATCATTTAGGAACAATTTTTCATGAATAACAAATTTAATCAAATTAGCATTTGCGAAGTATGCGGGAATGAACACCTTACCCCGGTACTCGATTTAGGCTTGCATCCTATGTGTGACGACTTGGTGCCCATAAGTGATACACGCACATGCCGTGAATATCCCATTGAAATATTGTATTGCGAAAATTGTCTTACTGCGCACCAACGCTTTCAAGTACCCAAGCAGGAGCTGTTTCCACAAACGTACCATTACCGCTCGCGCTTCACTGCTGACGTACTTAATGGCATGGCCGGTTTAGTCGAATCATGCACGCAACGTTTCGGTGCTCTTGAAGGGAAAAAAGTTCTAGATATTGGATGCAACGATGGTAGCTTATTAGATTTCTTTAAAAAGAAAGGTGCGATCACCATTGGAATCGAACCCACAGGTGCTTACAGTGATGCTGAGCAAAAAGGACACATTACATATAATAATTTTCTTTCAGAAGATGCTGCCAAAGCAGTAGTTACTGCACATGGAAAACCTGATTTCATTACTTTCACAAATGTTTTTGCGCATATAGAAAATCTACATGAGGTTCTAGATTCACTTAAATGCTTGATGTCGCCACAGACAGTGATCGTTATAGAGAACCATTATCTAGGTGCTGTACTTGATGGGAATCAATTTGACACTTTTTATCACGAACATCCCAGAACCTATAGTTACACATCATTCGTTCACATGGCGAAGTCGTTAGGCGTTCAACTTCTGGAAGTGGAATTTCCTTCTAGGTATGGTGGGAATATCAGGGTATTTTTAGGCAACACTGTTGTTGCCAAAGTCAACAACAGTGTTGATCTGGCAGCCCTAGGCAATCGTGCAAGCCGTTTTATTGACGATTTTGCTGCATTACGGAAGAATGTTGAAAGTTGGCGCTATACCAAAAAGAATTTTATTCAAGATCATGTTCGTCAGAACGGCAAACTCCGAGCCAAAGCCTTTCCAGGTCGCGCCGCAATTTTGGTCAAGTTACTGGGATTAAATGAAGATATGATCTCTGCCGTATATGAAAAGCCCGGCTCACTTAAGATTGGGCACTATTTGCCTGGTACACGTATACCGATTCATTCGGATGACGAGCTTTTCTCCTTGCCAGATACAACTCTACCAATACTGAATTTTGCCTGGCATATCCCAAGTGAGATTCGCAGTTACTTGATTGAGCATAATTATACCGGGCCGGTAATCGACATTCTTGGTGCCGATAATTTCGTGACAAGGTGAGTATGTTTGCCATCCTCGGCTCTGGATTTGGCATTTATGGATACTTACCGGCATTGGTTGGATGTGCGCAACGTATTGTTTTGCCTGTGCGTTATCGTGCTCGTTTTTGCGACAGACCTGAACTGGTTCGTTTTACCCCTGATGTAGATTGGGCAGAAAATGAAAATACTGCATTAAGCTGTGCTGATGGTGTGGTGCTTGCATTACGCCCTATCAATCAAAGCGAATGGGTTCCACGCTGCCTGGCTCACTCCAACATTAATCGCCTGCTGCTTGAAAAACCCCTTGCACATACACCCGAGGTTGCGGCAGTGTTATTTGATGATCTGCTTCGCTCAAAAAAAACATTCCGTATTGGATATACTTTTCGATTCACAGTCTGGGGGGGGGCGGTTATTAAACGCCTTGAACGCATCCATGGATAACACATCAATATCTATTCATTGGAGTTTCCTGGCGCATCATTTTAGGCATGATCTGCAAAACTGGAAGAGGTCTAACGCAGCAGGCGGTGGTGCGCTCCGTTTTTATGGAATTCACCTTGTTGCCCTGTTTGCGGAAATTGGTTACCAAGAAGTAAATATGTCGCGAACTTTTGGTCTTTTTGAAGATGAAATTGAAAAATGGTCTGCTGTTTTCACAGGTTCGGGGCTGCCAGAATGTATGGTTCTGGTAGATACAAAAGCTACCATTTCGAAGTTTCATGTTGAACAAATCATTAACACTATTGACGGAAAAATAACTACTATTTTTGCAGACTTAAATGATCCATTTGATTCAGGGCTCGAAGTTTTTCAGAAAGACAATATCGATCAACGTGTTCCAATATTGAATAAACTTTGCCGCTCACTTTGGCAGGAAGAAGAAAACGAATATGAATGGTACGACGCTACTATCACGCTTTGGAAAGCTATAGAGGCAAATACTAAATTTGAGCAGCTAAGTACGAATAGTCCAACGCTAGATAGTGAGCTCAGATGAAAGAGAATCAGTTCAATAAATATAATTTGATGCAATTAGGTAAGTTTTTGGTTGTTGGTTTGATGAATACATTTATTGGATATTCCATATTTGCATTACTCACGGTGTTACATTTTGGTCCAGCCACTGCATTAATACTTACATACGTTATTGCTGTACCAGTGAACTATTTTACAACTGGAAAATTGGTATTTGGTATAACAAACTTTAGATCATTTTCATTGTTTATAATGAGCTATGTTGCTATTTATTATATTAATTTGTTTGCGTTAACACGGTTGATTCAAATTGGGATAAGTCAAATATTAGCGCAAGCTTTAATAATTCCATTTATCGCTATATTATCGTTTGTTATTTTTAAAATGTTAGTCTTCAAGAAGTCATAAAACAATGAAAAAAAAATTAATTAGCATAGTGACCCCTTGTTTCAACGAGGAAGAGGGCATTATCAGTTGCCAACAGGCAATAAAAATCATCTTCGATACAGAATTGAAAGATTATGAATTCGAGCATATTTTTTGTGATAATGCATCTACTGACCGCACAGTAGAATTGCTGAAGGAAGTTGCTATTTACGATACTCGTGTAAAAATCATCGTTAACTCGCGCAATTTCGGCATACTTAAAAATACATATAATGGCGTGCTCAGTGCATCCGGCGATGCAATTCTCCTTTTTATGCCTGTTGACTTACAAGATCCTCCAGAGTTGATTCCAACTTTTGTGAAGCACTGGGAAGACGGCTACGAAATCGTATATGGCATTCGTGCTAAGCGAGAAGAAGTGGTTCTGTTGGTTGCCGCCCGCAAAGCTTATTATCGTTTGCTAAGCAAACTAACCTATGTTGATTATCCACCAGACGTTGGTGATTTTCAGCTTATCGATAGGCGTGTGCTGGATGCAATGCGGCAAATTGATGATGCCCAGCCATTCATGAGGCTTATGACTTTCGATTGTGGCTTCAAATCGATAGGCGTCAAATATACTTGGCGTGCTCGCCAATATGGCAAGTCAAGGAACAGTCTGCTACATATGCTTGAGCAAGGCTTAAATGGACTTGTTAGTTTCAGCGGCGTCCCCTTACGGTTAGCACTTGTAATAGGCTTCATAGTTTCCGCCTTAAGCTTGCTGTATGCCATTAGTATTTTTTTATTAACTATATTCGGCGCAATACATAGTCAAGCAGGCATCCCAACTATTGTTATCGCTCTATTTTTCTTTGGTGGCATTCAATTGTTTTTTTTGGGAATTTTGGGCGAATATATTTTTGCAATATTTAACCAAGTTAGACGTAAACCCCTGGTTATAGAAAGAGAACGTGTGAACTTTATTTCACCTCGTGCAGATGAATAAACCCAGCTTATCCGTTCATCCATATAACGGAAATAAGAATACTAACGAAAGGAAAACATGAGGAAGGCAGTTATAACTGGCATTACAGGCCAAGATGGTGCATATCTAGCACAACTTCTGTTGGAAAAGGGTTATTTGGTATACGGCACCTATCGCCGTACCAGCTCCGTCAACTTTTGGCGCATTGAGGAGTTGGGAATCGATGCAACATGAGCAGCAGCGAGAGCTTCGGCATCGTCTTACTTGAAGCGTGGTTGGCCGGCAAGCCTGTGGTCGTCAACAAGAACTGCGCAGCTTTCCACGACATGGCAGTGAATGGGATAAATGCTCTGATGGTTGAAGATAATGAACTGGCCGAAGCGCTTAAAAAACTGGTTGAAAAACCTGAACTGCAAGCCCAACTTGGTATTAGTGGGAAGACTATAACCGCGCAGTTTGACTGGGTAGTAGTATCTAAAAGCTTTGTGGATACTTGTAAATCGTTGTCAAATTAAAGGTGGATAGGAGCGATCAGGA
>JBCKUK010000003.1:0-77307 GCA_038924905.1 Methylophilaceae bacterium
GTCAATCGCTGCCATAATACGTCCCGATTATTTGAGGGCTACTTTATTATAAGCTTGAGAGCCTGTGGCAGCTGTTCTGTTCTGCCACATTGTTTGATACGCCTGTTCCAGATGGCGCGCGAATTGCTGGGTAGCAAATAGTGGCAGACCCTCTTTATTTTGCGTCAGCTTGTGACTGATTTCTGCCAGTTGGCCTGGATTATTTGCCAGTTGCAAGGCTTTGAGCTCATAGGCTTCGAGTGAATTAGTAACCAGCTCTGGCAGATTTGCGGCCATAAGCAGGCTACCTGCTACGCGGCTGGCAAAAGTTTCACCAGCACAGGTTAATACTGGCAGGCCCATCCACAGCGCATCGCTGCAAGTGGTATG
Source organism: Methylophilaceae bacterium (assembly GCA_038924905.1). GTDB lineage: Bacteria > Pseudomonadota > Gammaproteobacteria > Burkholderiales > Methylophilaceae > JBCKUK01. Next base: position 370 of record JBCKUK010000003.1, read on the forward strand.
CGCGTTATAGGGCAGGGTATCCAGAAATAAATCTGCCAGGGCATGTCTTGCCAGGTGCTCTGCGACGGGCACGCGTGGCGCAAAGATCAGCCTGCTTGCATCAATGCCTCTTAGCTCAGCTTCGTGCCGCAAATTATCTTTTGCCCAGGGATTACATTCCAGCAACCACAGCACGCTGCCAGCCTTGGCCTTGAGCAGGCGCATCCAGATATCAAACATGGCAGGCACAATCTTGAACGATTGATTAAAGCAGCAAAAAACGAAGGTATTCTCTGGCAATTTGCAATCTTTGCGGCTGGAAGCCTTGCCGATAGGGCGCTTGCTATCATTTGGCTGATAACAATCCGGCAGTAAAGCCAGGCTTTCTGAATAAAACGCAGCTTGTTCAGGAAGAGTAATAAACGCGTCACTCAGCAGGTAATCAAACAGTGCTGCACCATTTAAATCGCCCATGGTTCCAGCGAACCCCAGCCAATTCACGTTGATGGGCGCAGGGCGTAGCGCTGCAATGCCGCTGCGGCTAGCTTGTGTGAAGCCGGTTAAATCAACCAGAATATCAATTTTGTCAGCGTTGATTCTTTGCGCTGCGGCGGTTAATGATAGCGGGCGAATATCAACAAAGTGGTCAAATGCTTTTCCCAGGCGCTTACGTTCTGGTGTTTTATCGTCTCTGGCGTATGAATAAGCGAAAATTTCAAACTGGCTGTGGTCGTGCAGTTCGATAAGCTCGGTAATTAAAAAAGCCAAAGGGTGCAGACGAAAATCACCGGAGAGATAACCTACTCTTAATTTTTTTCTCGGCTTATCTGAATAAGTAAAATTTATATTTTTATTATTAATCAATTTACTAAATCTGTTTCTTAACCAATTTTGTGCGCATTTTTGCTGTTCGGCTGCTGTCGTATTTGGCATGGCAAGAAAAGCGAAAGGTGAGATTTGTGCTTGCGGCACGTCAGCCACCCATTTTCGGATTTCTTCTACGTCTTTATTCAAGCCTCGCCAATCGCAAATATGCTGCTTTTGATGTACCAGATGCACTTTTGCGTGATGCAGCGTTGGGTTAAGACGTAAAGCCGCTTTGTAGCAGGCAATGGCCTCATCCAGCCTGCCCAGCTCACGCAAAACATTACCAAGGTTGTTGTGTGTATCAGCATCGCTTGAATCGAGTTTGAGTGCAGCGCGATAGCTGGCAGCCGCTTGTTCCGGCTGGCCCAGTTCGCGCAAGGCATTACCCAGGTTGAAGTGCGCTGCAACATTGGCAGGCTCAACTTGCGTGGCTTTTTGAAAATACGAAACGGCCTCAGTGAATAGCCCTAAGGCGGTATACGCATTGCCTAATTGCAACAGTATTTGTGGATGGTTAGGCGACAATTTCAGTGCAGCACCGTAACAAGCGACTGCTTCATTTGCCTGGTCAGATTGTAAGTACAAATTGCCAAGTTCGTAGTGCGGGGCGGGGTCCTGAGGGTCTGCCTTGATGGCTTGCTGAAGTTGGTCGCGGGTTAGCATGATGCTGATTTTACCTGATAGCCGCACTGGCAATAAGTCGCTTTAGCCCCATTTTTTGCAATAAAAAGCGGTTCGGATCGAGCGCCGCGAGTAATTTGGCATCAATAGGAGCAGGCTCGCCGCAAATCATACTGGCCAGTATTTCTGCACACAATGGCGCGGTGATGAGGCCTTTGGAGCCGTGACCAGTATTCACATACAAGCCCTCCAGCCAAGGCAAGCCAGCAGGGTCGGCATTATGCCTTGGTGGTTTGGCGGTGAGCGCCGTGCTGTCCAGCAATTGACCCAACAGCGGCAGGTAATCGGAGGTGGCGCAACGCAATGCCGCGCGTCCTGTCATGGACTGCATTTTCAGGCTCTGATGTAATTCGGGTGCCATGCGCCGCAGCGTGGCAAGGTTGGCTTGATGGTCCCCTGTTCTTAACTCTGTAGAAGTTTCATCCGGCGAGAAAGTCGCACCCAGTGAGTGTTGGCCGTCAACCTCGGGGCAGATATATCCATTAGTGCAGAGGATGGTTTTAAGCTGTCGGCTAGCTGTAGTTGCGTTTACAAAGGTCATTTGTCCGCGCACCGGCTCAAGTTCCAGATGGGCACTTTGCTCAAAACCAGCACTATCATTGGCACTGGCAATAATCAACACAGGCGCTTCTGCCAATAAGTTTTTGTCACCCCAAACCTGCCAAGATGAGCCGTTTCTGGTTATTTTCCTGGTTACTCTCAAGGCGCAACTTGAAGTCAGAATCTCAATATTGGTATGCCTTGCAAGTGCCTCACAGAAAGTCGGCGGGCTTACCCAGCCAGCCGATGGAAAATACAATCCCCCGTGCGCCAAACTAGTGCCAGCAAGCTTGCTGGCTTCATTGTTATCTACAAGACGCACAAGCTCAGTTGGCAGGTTTTGCGCGGCAATAGCTTTGCACCGCGTTGATTCCCTCGCGTCAAAAGCCAACTGTAAAAGCCCACAGGCGCTGTACGTCGTTTGATTTAAATTTAACTGCTGCAACAGCCGCGAGGTATATAAAAATCCGGCTAAGGACAATCGACTGAGCGCATTATCTTTTACCGCAAGCCGTGGGTATAAGACGCCGACAGGGTTGCCGGAAGCTTCTTGTGCAAGCGCGGCATGACGTTCGATGAGTTTGACTTGCCAGCCACGTGAGGCAAGGGCGTGGGCTGAAGCGCAGCCAGAAATGCCGCCTCCAATCACAATAGCGTTTGACTGGAGCGGGGCAGACTTTGTTTGTAATTGACCCATGTATTGACCACACAACATCTCGCGCTTGCGGCCAAAACCTGCCACCTTATTTACCGCAAATCCGGCTTTCTCCAAACTTCGTCGCACTTCACCAGCGCTGGTGAAGGTGGCAAACGTCGTTTCAGCATGTGAAAGCCTGGCCATATTGTTAAATAAGCTTTGTTGCCACATTTCTGGATTTTTGGCTGGCACAAAACCATCCAGAAACCAGGCATCTATCTTATTTGCTGCGAGATTGGCCGCTAGCTGCGGCAACATATCGTTTACATCACCTATCAGCAGCGTTAGTGTGATACGCCCATCATCAAATACCAATCTGTGAAACCCGTCTGTCAAAAAACGGTATTGCGCCAGCAGCTGATCGCGTTGCCTGGCCAGTTGCGGCCACAGGCTTAGCGCTTGTGTGATGTCTGCGTGAGTGAGTGGATGTTTTTCCATGCTGATGAAATGCAGCCGCGCAGTTGGTGGTGCGCAATTATCCCAAAGCCGCCAGGCGCATAAAAAATTAAGTCCTGTGCCAAAGCCGGTTTCTGCAATGGTGAAATGGCCAGATTGAAGCCCCTGCCAGCGTTTTTCTAGTTGATTATGGGCAAGAAAAACATGCTGAGTCTCGTTAAGGCCACTATCGCTGGAGAAATACACATCGCCAAACTGCCTGGAATAAGGCACTCCGTCATGCCAATCAATCTCGGCCTCACTGTAAGAAGTTTTGCTACGCATAGCTTCATTTAAGCAGAATATTGGTTTGATTGGAAAGTCTTGATGGGGAAAGCCTGATGGGAAAATTTAATGCTGGTAAATCGCATATACAAATCTGTATACTTTTGAGTTTTCCGACTACAGTTTTTTACGCCCATGAACAAGACCCAACACAAATCGCACATTTTAGTTTTATTGCTAATCGCTTTAATTTCGCTGACTGGCTGCATGCATTCATCAAACAAAGGCAGCGGGGCTGATGGCACAACGGCTGCCGCCATGAAGCCGAAACGCGATACAAGCGCTGATTGGCCAAATTTTGGCCGGGATTATTCCAACCAGCGATTTTCATCTGCCACACAAATCAATCGTGACAATGTTAAAAACCTGACCTCTGCATGGCACTATAAAAGTGGCGTTACTGCCAGCTTTCAGACCACGCCGATTGTGGTTAACAGGGTGATGTATTGTTGGCGCTAGTTTAAAAATGACCATCTAACCACAGTTGTGCAAGTCGAAGTTTGACCAGGTAAATCCACGTATCTTGCTTCATTTATAAGCAGGAGTAAAAGAGGTGATTACCATGGTCATGTATGCCAAGATTCGTCGCATGTTCTTTCGAGAGCATTGTTCCATTAGTGAGATTTCAAGACGCACCAGCCTCACCCGCAATACCATCAAGAAATGGCTCAAATCCGCTGATGGTGCTGAGCCCAAATATCTGAGACGCAATTCAGCAGGAATACTCTTCAGCCATTGCGCATAGAGTATCTGAGCCTGCTGTTTAGAGGATGCCTGATAGATGTTAAAGAACTCTTCCTTAAGCCTGTATGCTTCACCTAGCAGTGGATAATTCTTAGTCCACCCGTCAAGATTGAAGCTCTCCTGGTCAGTCAGTTGGTTTTGGCGGCGAAGCAACACAAAACGATCATGTATCAGGCCACGACGTTGCTTGGGGGATAAATCAGCACGCAATGATTTTCTGACGCTTTCCATTGCGATGAATAAATGGTGTCGGAGTCGATTATCAATGCTCGAAGCACTTACGGTGGCATTTATCCCCACGGGGTTTGTGTTAATCTCGCCTTGAGGCGATCTTGCCATCCTTCCGCCTGACGGCTTCAGGACCGTTAGCAGCTCACTGCTAACGTCCAAGAGAGCAGTGCTCGCTTAGTCGAACCCGGCGGGGTTCTCGAAGTACCCCATAGGGAATACCACAAATAAAAAAGCCACCTTGCGGTGGCGTTTTTATTTGTGGCGTCCCCACGGGGATTCGAACCCCGGTCGCCTCCGTGAAAGGGAGGTGTCCTAGGCCTCTAGACGATGGGGACCTATGAACTTTTAACGTCGCTATTTTACTACAGAACCCTACTTTTCTAACCGCTAAACCAGACTTAAAACCAGCAATTGAAGTTTTAATTTGGTGGAGGTAAGCGGGATCGAACCGCTGACCTCTTGCATGCCATGCAAGCGCTCTCCCAGCTGAGCTATACCCCCTAAAAAGATGCGCAATGTTAAAGATGGGCGCATGGGTTGTCAATGTCTCTCTGCATAAAAAGCTAAATAATATTTTTTATTTTTAGTTTTCGTTTAATGGCCACTTTTGCATTGTAAATATAGAAGGGCAGGCGTTGCCAGAAACCAAAGCGCTTGCCCAGCCTGGCCAGATACAATGCCATGAAACGGTCTCGTCCGGCTGCGTGTAGCTTGTTGCAAACCCTGGTTAAATCAGCGATGCGTTTTGATAGTGATGTGCCGTGGTTGAAAAAATGTGCGCGGCCGGTATCAATCAGCGAAAAGGTAAGTCTGTTGCGCGCCGATTTTTTTACCAGGATATTGCCGCCGGAAAGATCCCTGAAAAATACGCCGCGACTATGCATGGTGAACAGGTAATCGCAAAGCTGGCGATAGGTGTCTTCTTCAGCCACCCCTTGATAGGTTTTTTCACCAGAAGCAAAGGCAGAGAAAATTTTGCGCACCGAAAAATCGGCTTCAACATGCTCGCAGACGTAATAATCCTGGGTCAGGCTGGTATCGCCTACTTGCTCAAAATAGCCAATCGGCTGCGCCGTTTCTATGCCGCGCCTAAGTAGTTCGTTAGCGCCGTTCCAGCTGCGCAGGGCTTTTGATGGCCTGTAGCGGTCAAGCAACTTTTTGTGAAAATGCATTTTAACTGGCTGCTTGATTACCAGCTTTCTCGATGCGTCGCGTGGGTCAGGTATGGTCCAGATTGCGTTACGCGCCTTGCGCAGTAGGGCACCCTGTGGGGGCGAGCCGATATGTTCCGGGTAAAGTGCAGCACCAAGCACGGCCTCTTCTTTTGCGTCTTTAGCCAGGAGCAGGCCGCGCCAGCCATTTTGATTAAAGAGGCAATAGGTCTTACCCTTTGCATGGCGGTAAATTGATAAGCGCTTGATAGTCTTTGCCGAAGAGTTAATTGTTACAGGCTTGGCGGCAGGAAAGCGCAAATATATCGGCGACTCGGTTGCCAGAGTTGGAATGGTTATAGCGTCGCCGTCGCGCGAGATGCACTCAGCAGCACTGAGATCGCCAGCAGAATAAACGTCAGCAAGTGCGGCAGCCTTGCTATTGATTGTCCACACGGCATGGATAAGGTGATTGGCTGACTTAAAGGCATGAATTTCCAGGCCATCAGTGCTCGCCAGCTTGCCTTCATAAAAAGTGCCGGGGATCAAACCTGCAAAGGCTTTCATCGCCTGGAAAGCCGGGCGTATTTGAAACTTCGCTACGTTTTCGCCAATGCTTGCGTAATGTGTTATCCGCTCAAGCGACGGGTATTGCGCAACGCCATCATCAATCAACCCTTCCCGATGACAAACCAGCGACCCCCAACTCACTCTCTTGAGGGCGCCAGAAGCCGCACAAAGCAACATATAGCGCGTCAGGTAGTCCGCCTGCTTTTCTTCGCTGTCTTGCAGCAAACGCTGGATTCTGGGCAGCGTCCAGAAAGCAGCAGGTGAGTAAAGCTCAGGCACCCCAAAATTCGCCCCTATTTTTTGCAGCACTCTGGCTTTTTTAACCAGGTTAAATTTGATGAGCGGCGCCAGCTTGCGTCCGATAATCTTGTGGTCAAAGCGTTCTGGCTCTGTGCAGCGCTCAGAGAAGAGGTTGTCGGTTTGAATATCCGGCAGCTGGTCACGACTTTTTAGAATCGACAATATGCCGATGTTATACAAAGGCTCAAAGTCCGTGATATTCGGCCCCGCCAGCTTGATGTTGCGTTGCCTGACCTCGTCATGGGCGATTCCCCACGCGGCAAAAAAACCTTGCAGCGTATAGCCAGCCCAGCGCTTGCGGTTAATGGTCGAGCCGACTTCCACTAATTCAATTTTTTCGCCAAACTGATTCAGCGTGGCAGCAACAAAATCTTTCCAGGTTTGCTGCGTTGATTTGCTATCCATTTGTTTTGCCGCTTCGAAGGGTTGCACCAGATGCAGCGTGACGCCGAATGACTCAGCGCACAGTTTTTGCAGAAAGCGCGCTACATGATTTTCAGTATCGCCGTAGGTGAAATCGAGTCTAACCTGGCGAATGCCAAGCTCACGCAATCGTGCAATCACAAAATCATCGGTAGCTGCGTCTTCTGCTGTTGCAACGCTTATGCCGACAAAATCTCCAGGAATGCTATGGCCTAATGAAGGTAGATGACCATTTTTCGTGCGCAATTTTCTGCCAAGCAAATAAGCCAGATTGGCGCAAATGAATTGCCGGATGGGGCTGGGAGATTGCGTATTGCTCAAGGACTGTGGCTCAGGATTTTCTAATTAACCACGCGTGTTGGATTGCTGCTCAAATTGGCTCAGGTCAACTTTTGGAGCTGGCTGCCAGCCAGTCTTGCGATGCTCCGCCACGACATTGGTGAATATGCCGCCGCGTACACAGAACTTGGCTGTCAAGCGCATGAATCTTGGCTGTGTGGCTGCCACTAAATCGTCCAAAATGCGATTGGTCACCGCCTCGTGAAAACAACCTTCATCGCGAAATGACCAGATATAGAGCTTGAGACTCTTGAGCTCCACGCATTTCTGGTCAGGAATGTAGTCGAGGGTTAGCACAGCGAAATCCGGCTGGCCGGTTTTTGGGCACAGGCAAGTGAATTCCGGAATTTCCATGTGAATATGGAAGTCGCGATCCGGCTTGTGGTTGTCGAAAGTTTCGAGTACTTTGCTGGGTTTGCTATTCGTTGGTTGATTAGACATAAAGGCTACCGTATAAAAATCTTTTGCATATAATGTTAAGCATTATACAAGCTTCTTTAAACCACAATAATTCTGCCACCAATTGCGCCTAACTCATCTCAAACTCGCCGGATTCAAGTCCTTTGTTGACCCAACTACGCTACACGTCCATGGTCAGCGCGTAGGCGTTGTTGGCCCTAATGGCTGCGGCAAATCCAATGTGATGGAAGGGGTGCGTTGGGTGCTCGGCGAATCCAGCGCCAAAGAGATGCGCGGAGACTCGATGGATGCGGTGATTTTCAATGGCTCCGGCAATCGCAATGCCATTTCGCGCGCCAGTGTAGAACTATTTTTTGATAACAGTCTGGGCGGTGCTTCAAATAACAGCGCTAGCGAATGGTCGCAATATGCCGAGATTGCGGTCAAGCGCGTCATTGAGCGTGACAAAGGCTCCAGTTATTACATTAACAACACCTTGGTGCGCCGCCGCGACGTCGCTGATTTATTTTTAGGCACAGGCCTGGGAGGCCGTGCCTACGCCATCATAGGGCAGAACACCATTACACGTATTGTTGAAGCAAAACCAGAAGAGCTGCGTATCTTTCTGGAGGAAGCCGCAGGCATCTCCAAATATAAAGAACGCCGCCGCGAGACTGAGCTGCGCCTGCGCGACACCCGTGAAAATTTAACCCGTATAGAAGATATTCGCCGTGAGCTTGGTGCGCAAATTACCAAGCTGGGATCGCAAGCGCTAATCGCCGAGCAGTATCATCGCCTGCAAGCTGCGCTAAAACACGCACAAGGCCAGTTGTGGCTACTTAAAAAGCGTGGCGCGAGTACCAGTTGGGAAAAAAGCAAACGCCAGGTAGAGAAGCTGGTCAATGAGCTGGAAGCGCAAATGGCGGCCTTGCGTAAAACCGAGACGGTACTCGAAAGCCTGCGCCAGCAGCACTATGCCAGCACTGAGGCAGTGCAAACCGCGCAAACCAGGTATTACGAAGCGAATGCCGCAGTTTCCAGCCTGGAGCAACAGGCAAAGAATACGGCGGAGGCCAGAGAGCGAATCAGCGCGCAGTTGCTGCAACAAGCTGTGCAAACGCAAAAGATTGAATCGCTAGGCCTTGAGCTGCAAGAAAGCCTGCAACAGCTAATCACTCAGCAGCAAGAGGTCGATACCAGTGGAACAGTCGCTGAACAAGCTTTGAATGCTGTCAGGCTAAATTTCCCAAAGTCTGAGCAAGGCTACGCTGCCACATTACAAGCGGATATAGATGCACAAAAAACGCTGACAGATACGGTGCAGGGCATGCAGCTGGAAACAGCGAATCTGGATCACCTAAGCCGCGCCATGAACGAAATCGGCCAGCGTCTGGAGCACCTGGAACGCGAGCAAGCCAGATTGCAACTGCCTGACTTGGCTGAATTGTCGCAAAAGCAGGCTGCCTATGAAAAAGCGCAAAAGGGCATTGTGAAGCTGGGGCAGGAAATCAGTCAATTGCTTGAGCAAGAACAGCAGCAGGCTGAGCAAATCAAGCAGTTGCGTGAAGTGCAGATGCTGGAAGAGCGTGGTTTGACAGAGATCAAGGCACATGTTGCCTCACTCAGCAAAATTCAGGAGTCCCTAGGCCATGAAGCCAAACTGGATGGTTGGCTTAAAAATGCGGGCTTGCAAGACAGTGAACGGTTATGGCAAAAAATTGGTATAGAAAGTGGCTGGGAAACCGCTCTGGAAGCGGTGCTTGGCGCACGTCTTAATGCAATTTTCCGTAACAAGCTGCCGGCTGATACTGCGCTAAAACAGCGTCCGCCAGCCGCATTGGTGTTTTGCCAGCCAGGCGAGGGCGGCAAAAAAACGGTGGAGCCTCACAGCCAATGGAAGCCCTTGACTTCAGTCGTCAGCAATATGGATTCCGGCCTGGCAGCACTGATGCAGGATTGGCTGGCAGGTGTTTATGTGCTGGGTGATGCCGAAAACGCCGAAAAGGCGCGCAAACAGCTCAAAGCGGGTGAGATGCTGGTGAGTCGTCTGGGCGACGTCTATACGCCAAACAGTGTCGCGCTTTATGCTGCGCAATCCGCACTGCATGGCGTGTTGGAGCGTCAGCGAGAACTGGCTGACCTGCAAGCGCAACTGCCACAGCTGCAAAACAAGCTGAACGCACACAATAAAGCGCTAAGCCAGGCAGAGATTGCCTTGCAGCAGCTAAAACAGGCGTATCAGGGGCAGCAGCAAGCACTGCTGTCCGAAACGCAGTCGCAACATAATCTCAATCTGGAAATCCAGCGCCTGCAACAACAACACCAGCACGCGACCGAGCAAAAGAAAACCATGCAAGCCGAGCAGCAGGCCTTGCAGCAGCGTCTAACCGAGCTACAGGCAGACCAAAAACAAAAACAAGAGGGGCTGGAGAGCGCTCAAGTGTTGTTAACTGCACTGCAAACCGGGTGCAATGAGGCGCAAGCGGCGAAACAGGTGGCTGAAACTGCACTTAATGCATTGCGCAGTGAATTGCAGCAAGCAGAGCGTCTGGCACAAGAGAAGGTATTTAACAAAAAAATAATAATTAATAATATCAATGAGATAAATAATAGAATTAATGCACTATCTGAGGAAAAACAAGCCCTGGCAGTGCGCCGGGTTGAAGCGGAAACGATGCTGGAAGCAGCCAAGACGGGGGGTTTGAAAGCCAATCTGGAAACCGCGCTGGTTGGCCTACAGCAAGCCGAAACAGCGCTGGCTGAGGCGCGAAATGCCATGGCGAGTATTGAGCAAGAGTTGCAAAATCAAGAACGCACACGCATGCAGGATGAGCAGTACTTGCATCCGCTGCGAGATAAGTTGGAACAGGCCAGATTGGGCGAGCAAGAGGCGCGTTTATATTTTGAGCAGTGCCAGCAAGAGCTTGCAAGTACAGGCCTGGATGAAGCATTGCTGGCAGAGGGCTTGGCGGCGTCAACCAAGATGGGCGATATTGAACAAAGCATCCAGGCGCTGGATGAGCAGATTAACGAGCTTGGCGCCGTTAATCTTGCTGCCATACAAGAGCTGGCTTCGGAGAGCGAACGTAAAGCTTATCTGGATAGCCAGACATTGGACCTGGAGCAGGCCATCGCTACGCTGGAAGATGCGATTCGACGCATAGATAAAGAAACGCGCGGTCGCTTGCAACAGACGTTCGAAGAAGTGAATCGCCATTTTGCTGAGTTGTTTAGCGTATTGTTTGGTGGCGGGCAAGCCAGACTGGAGCTGTTGGGCGAAGAAATTCTGGATACCGGCATGCAAGTTTTCGCACAGCCGCCGGGCAAAAGAAACAGCACTATTCATCTGCTATCCGGCGGTGAAAAGGCGCTGACCGCGCTGGCGCTGGTATTTGCATTATTCAGGCTCAACCCTGCACCATTCTGCCTGATGGATGAAGTAGACGCGCCGCTGGATGACAGCAATGTAGAAAGATTTTGCAATATGGTGAAAAAAATGTCTGAGCTGACGCAATTTTTATTCGTTACCCATAATAAAATAACCATGGAAATGGCACAGCAGCTTATCGGAGTAACCATGCAGGAATCCGGCGTTTCGCGTATTGTAGAAGTTGACATCGAGGCCGCGCTGAAGATGAACGGCGAAATGAATAATGAGGCAACGGTATGAATGGATTAGGGGTTAACCATAATGACTGATCTGCAACTGGCGCCACTTGCCTTGGGCGTGGTTATCATCATCGCCATCGTGCTATTTAACTGGTGGCAAGAGCGCAAGTTACGCTCCGATGTCAGCCAGCTCTTCGATGAGCCGCAGCAGGATGCGCTCATGGGCGAGTTCCATATTGATCCGGAAGCTATTCTTCCAGAGGCTAATCTTAAGGACGAGCCCATTGTCAAACCTGCTGAACCCCTGCGCCAGGAAGAAATCGTCAATGCCCCGCTAAACGAGGTAAATCTGGCGATGCAAGAATTTGAGCGTGATATGGCAGAACCCTATCAGGAGGCCAATCCTGAAGCATATTCAGGAGGCGCTGAGGAAGAAAGTAATGCGACCGATGCCATGAATGAGATGGCGACAACAGATGAATTGGCGGAGGAGGCCGGGCTGGATGCAGTGATTGCACCTGAGTCAAATTTTGAGCATACTCAACCTGGCGCGACTATCGCAAACAACGAAAAGTTGCCCGCGTCCGTTAATCAGCAGATTGACTTAATTGCACTGCTATACCTGCCACAGCCAGCGACTGGCGCAGCTCTACGCGAGCTTTTTCAGCTGCTTACTGATCTCGATAAACCAATTTTTGCCAACGGTCTGGATTCCGATGGCGTATGGCACGCACTGACAGGTGATCAGGAAGATATCAGTTTCACGCGTGCTGCTTATAGTTTGCAACTGGCCGACCGCGCTGGCTTTGTTTCCAAAACCTCGCTTAATAGCTTTCAGCAAGCAACAGACAGCATAGCCAGCAAGCTAGGTGCGCAGATAGAGTGGCAGGGTAGCGGCGATCCGTGGCTTTTCGCCAGCGAACTGGATTGTTTCTGCGTAGAGGTCGATAAAATGGTGGGGTTCCATTTGGTGCGGGGCGACAGTGGCCCATTTACCGGTACCAAATTTAGAGGCCTGGCCGAAGCCAGCGGCTTAACGCTTAAGGAAGATGGCGGCTTTCACTATGAGTCTAAGCCAGATTTCGATGCCGAATCTGCAAGCGCGCAGACACTATTTTCTGTGGTTAATCAAGACAACAACCCATTTAGCACAGAAATGCTACGCACTTCTGTGATTCACGGCATTTCGTTCCAGCTGGACATTCCGCGCGTGATGAATTGCATTGAAGTTTCTAACCAGATGGTATTGGTGGCGCGGCAAATGGAAAATAGCCTGGGCGCGAATCTGGTGGATGATAAAGGTCAGCCTCTGGGCGAGACACAGATTGAGAAAATTCGTCAGCAACTTAGAATCATCCACGCAAAGATGGTTACGCGCGGCGTCGTTCCAGGCAGTGACAGCGCACTCAGATTGTTTTCTTAGTCTATGCTCGCAAATACCGAGCTCGCAAAAAAATTACGTGAGCAGATTCGCCAATACGATTATGAATATTACGTGCTGGACGCGCCTACTGTGCCAGACAGTGAATATGATCGCCTTTTTCGTGAGCTGCAAGCGCTTGAAGCCCAGTTCCCCAAACTAATTACAGCAGATTCACCCACCCAGCGCATAGGCGGTACGCCACTCAAGGGGTTTGGCAGCGTCACGCATAGAATGCCCATGCTGTCCCTTAACAACGCACTTGAAGAGAGTGAAGTTATTGCGTTTGATCGCCGCGCGCGCGAAGGTTTGGGCATAACGCAAATACAATACGCAGTAGAGCCCAAGTTTGATGGCCTGGCCATTACCTTAAGCTATGAAAACGGCCTGCTTGTGCAAGGCGCCACGCGCGGTGATGGATACACCGGCGAAGATGTAACCAGCAATCTACGCACCATTCGCGCCATTCCCATGAGTCTGTATACAGAAAATCCACCCAAGCTGCTGGAAGTGTGTGGTGAAGTGTTTATGCTAAAGCGTGATTTTGAGCATCTTAATCGGCAGCAACAAGCACGCGGCGACAAAATATTCGCCAATCCACGTAATGCAGCTGCAGGTAGCCTGCGCCAGCTTGACCACGGCATTACTGCCACGCGCCCGCTCAGTTTCTTTGCCTATGGCTTGGGCGCAGTTGAGGGCGTTGCGCCGCCACCCACCCACAGCGCTGCTATGGACTATTTAACCGGCCTGCATCTGCCGGTATGTAAACAGCGTTCCGTGGCAACAGGCTTGCAGGGCTTGCTTGATTATTACGCAGCTATCGGGCAAGCGCGTGTAACACTGCCGTTTGATATTGATGGCGTGGTATACAAGGTCAACGCTTTGAGCCAGCAAGCTGAGCTGGGCTATGTTTCTCGCGCGCCGCGCTGGGCAATCGCGCATAAGTTTCCGGCGCAAGAAGCGCTGACAATCGTTGAAGATATTACTGTGCAAGTTGGCCGTACAGGTGCTATCACGCCTGTGGCCAGGCTCAAGCCAGTGTTTGTTGGTGGCGTAACGGTGACTAACGCCACACTGCATAATGAGGACGAAATACGTCGTAAAGACGTACATATAGGCGACACCGTCAGTGTGCGCAGGGCGGGGGATGTGATCCCGGAAGTGGTAAATGTCATCATGGAAAAGCGTCCAGACCATGCCCGCGTTTTTGTTATGCCCACACAATGTCCGGTTTGCGGCTCACATATCATCAAGCTGGATGACGAGGCGGTAGCGCGTTGCAGCGGCGGCCTGTTCTGCCCGGCACAACGTAAGCAGGCCATTCTGCACTTTGCCTCTCGCCGCGCCATGGACATCGAAGGTTTGGGCGATAAGCTGGTGGATCAATTGGTCGATAGTGAATTGGTGCATACGATGGCGGATATTTATCGGCTTGAATTGGCTACATTGTCCAACCTTGAGCGCATGGCAGAAAAATCTGCGCAGAACATCATTGACGCCCTTAACAACAGCAAACAAACCACGCTGGCACGCTTTATTTACGCCCTTGGCATACGCAATGTGGGCGAAGCCACAGCCAAGGATTTGGCGCGTTATTTTGGCAACTTGCAGGCCATTGAAACGGCAAATTTAGAGGCTTTACAGCAGGTGCCAGACGTAGGGCCGATTGTGGCGGAATGCATATTTGAATTTTTTGGTGAGGCGCACAATCGTGAGGTAATAGGTGAACTCGTTAAATCCGGCCTTAAATGGGAAGAGAGCGCCGGTAGTAATGCATCCAGCGAGGCTTTAGCTGGCAAAACTTTTGTGCTCACTGGCACACTGCCCAATTTATCGCGTGAGGCCGCCAAAGAGCTTATCGAAGCGGCGGGCGGCAAGGTCAGTGGCAGTGTATCGAAAAAGACCGATTACGTGGTTGCAGGTGCAGAAGCTGGTAGCAAGTTGGATAAAGCCCAGGAGCTGGGGGTCGCTTTGCTGGATGAAGCAGGCTTATTGGCGCTGATCAAGTGATGCATTCAATCACCGAGTGGCTGCCGCAAGTTATCAACATTGCCCGTCAGGCGGGTGACGCTATCATGCAAGTTTATAGCGGCGAAATTGAAGTTCAGAAAAAGGAGGACAACTCGCCTCTCACGCAAGCCGATATGGCTGCGCATCACATCTATAGAGGCTGGCTTAAGCAGGCTCACGCCAAAACTCCCTGTACTTTCAGAAGAATCCGCAGCTGTTCCTTATGCCACACGCGCCACATGGTGTCGTTATTGGCTGGTAGACCCGCTGGATGGCACGCGCGAATTTATCAAACGCAATGGTGAATTTACGGTAAATATTGCCTTGATTGATGAGGGCAAGCCCGTGATAGGCGTGGTTTTTGCACCGGCAAAAAACGAGTTGTATTACGCGGCCAAAAATTCTGGTGCATTCAAGCAGAGCGGCGGCCAGGCAGCGCAAGCCATTCAGGCACGTAAACTCGATGTGGCTGACATCACCATCGCAAACAGCCGCTCGCATTCTAATGCAAGAATGCAAGTCTTTCTGTCCAATCTTGTAGGGAACCTTTCGCAACCGAAACTAATCACTATCGGTAGTTCGCTAAAAATCTGTCTGGTGGCGGAAGGTGCGGCAGATGTCTATCCTCGGCTGGGGCCGACATCGGAGTGGGATACCGCAGCGGCGCAGTGTGTGCTGGAACAAGCGGGCGGGCAGCTGACCGATACCAGCGGCAATATTTTTCAATACAACACTAAAGAATCATTACTTAACCCGGAATTCTTTGCTTGTGGCGCTACGCCGCACGCCTGGAGCCAGTACCTAACAATACTTTGAGTAACTTAACATGCAGTTCCGTCGCATTTCTACCATCGCGTTTTTAATTATCTTCTCAAGCATCGCGCAGGCTAATGAGGGCGATGCTGCCCCTAACATACAAGCATGCAAGCAGGCTGTTTCTGAGGGCGATGCTGCCAAGGCTTTGACTTATGCCGAGCAGGCGCTCAAGCAGAACAAAGTTAATCGTGACGCTCTGCTGTGCAAAGGCCGCGCACATGGCCAGCTGGAGCAGTTTAACGAGGCGCTCACGGCGCTGCAGGCCGCGGAGAAGCTATCAGCAACACCGATAGAGCATATGATAGCGCTGACATTTATTGGCTACGCACAAAAGAATGCCAGGCAATTCCCTGAGGCATTAGTCACGTATCGTCAGAGCCTGGCGACCGCACAGGCGGGAAAAGATAAACGTTTTGAACGCATCAATTTAAACCTGATTGGCGACGTGCTAGTAGATTCCAATCAACTGGAAGCTGCCCTGGAGAGCTATCAGGCGGGCAGCAAGCTGGCTGCCAATGATAACGAGCGTGCAGATAATTATGCGCGGCTGGCGGCAACTTATAGCAGCCTAGGGAAACACGATCAGGCTATTGAAAACCAGATTAAAGCAGTGTTGGCGGAGGAGCGAGTGGGCGACCAGGATCACCAAGCTAACGCTTATCTGGAAATGGGCCGTATTTATACTGCGGCAGCGCAATATGACAAAGCAGAAAAAGCGATTGAAAAAACTACCAAACTAAGTAAGGAGCAGGGCAGCGACTTCTGGGAGGCAAAATCTTACTACTATCTGGCGCTGGTAAGGATAGCCCAAGGTCAGTCTTCGGCAGCTAAAACCTTGCTGATGGACGCTCAGCACATCTGCGAAAAAATAGGCGAAGAGGGGCTTAATAACCAGATTAAACAAGCGCTGGCTAATTTGAAATAAATTAAATGTAAGGATGGCGTCGGTTCTGCGACCAAAGAGTATTCAAGCATTATTCATTGGGGCCTAATATGTTCATCGGAAAAAAATCAGACGTGCCTGCATCGGAGAGCACGCCGCGCGAAGTTTTTGAAAACCGCCGCGAATTTATCAAAGCCGCAGGCTTTGGCCTGATAGCGGGTTCGGCAAAACAGCTTACGGTGCCGGTGAAAAATTGACCAAATACTGATGATGTCACCACCTATAATAATTTCTACGAATTTGGCACCAGCAAAAGCGAACCTGCGCGCGAGTCTGCGCTCTTTAAGCCGCGTCCCTGGATGGTCTCAATAGAAGGCGAAGTTAAAAAACCCAAACAGCTTTCAATCGAAGATGTTTTTAAAATAGCGCCGCTGGAAGAGCGTATTTACCGCATGCGTTGCGTTGAAGGTTGGTCTATGGTCATCCCCTGGGTTGGGCTGCCGTTAGCGCAACTCATCAAATTTGCCGAACCGACAGCAAATGCCAAATACGTCGAATTTATCTCTATCGCTGACAAGAAAACCATGCCCGGTGTGAATATCCCTGTGCTGGATTGGCCTTATGTGGAGGGTTTGCGCTTGGACGAAGCTATGAATCCACTGGCTATCATGGCTGTTGGTTTGTATGGCGAGGTATTGCCCAATCAAAACGGCGCGCCTATGCGCCTTGTTGTGCCCTGGAAGTACGGCTTTAAGGGTGCAAAGTCAATTGTCACAATTCGCTTTACTGAAAAAATGCCACAAACGGCCTGGATGAAGGCCGCGTCAAGCGAATATGGCTTTTACGCCAATGTAAATCCAACGGTAGACCATCCGCGTTGGACACAAAGCACAGAGCGGCGCATTGGCGGCGGTTTATTCTCACCACGCATCAAAACGCAGATGTTTAATGGCTATGCCGAACAAGTGGCGCAGCTCTACACAGGCATGGATCTGCGCAAGAATTTCTAGCCCCATTCAAACCATGGCTATTATATATCAACCCAGCAAAAAACAAATCTCGTGGATAAAGTCCGGGCTGTTTGTGGCCGCGCTTATCCCGCTGGCAAGGCTGGTCTGGCTGGGCGTAAATGATGATCTGACGGCTAATCCTATTGAGTTTGTGGAGCGTTCTTTAGGCACCTGGACGCTGGTTATCCTGATGATTACGCTCAGCATGACACCGATTAAACTGCTGACCGGCATGGTCTGGCAAATCCAGCTGCGGCGCATGATGGGTTTGTTCATGTTTTTTTATGTCTGCCTGCATTTTCTGACCTACATCTGGCTGGATCAGTCGTTTTACTGGATGGCGATTGTGAAAGACATTGCCAAGCATCCCTATGTTTTAGTGGGTTTCAGCGCATTTATTCTGAGCATCCCGCTGGTAATAACCTCCAACAACGCCATGGTGCGACGCCTGCGTGAGCGCTGGAAGCAGCTGCATCAACTGGTTTACCTGATAGCCATTTTAGGCGTTGTGCACTTCTGGTGGCTGGTGAAAAAAGATATTCGCGAGCCTTTGGCTTACGCGCTGGTGCTGGCTGTTTTGCTGGGCATCCGGCTTTATTATAAAAAATCTTCCGACACAAGCATGGCGCCTGTAAGCAAGGTTGCCGCCTAATCAATATATAAAAGGGGCGTCATGTCATTTATTACGCGCAATTATCTTTGTGTCGTCAGCCTGTTGGATCGCCTGGCGCCTGTCATTCCGCCATTATTCTTACGCCTGATACTCGCCTGGGAGTTCGGCGAAGCTGGCTACGAAAAATTCATCGGCGCCAACTGGTTTGCCGATATTGCCTTTCCGTTCCCGTTTAATCTGCTGCCCGCATCAGTAAGCTGGCAAATAGCCACATGGTTTGAGTTGATCGGCGCAGCAGCCTTGGTGCTTGGGCTTGCCACGCGTTTCTTGACAATTTCTTTGATGATATTAACCGTGGTCGCGATTGCGGCTGTGCATTGGCCAGATAGCTGGCATACCTTGGGTGATTTGCTAAGAGGGTACCGCATTGTTGATGAAAGTGGCGATGGTTTCGGTAATTACAAACTACCGCTGATCTATCTGGTGATGTTCTTGCCCTTGTTGTTTGGTGGCGCCGGCAAGCTAAGTCTGGATTACTGGGTTAAACAGCGGCTGAATTAAACGGCATATAGCAAAGTAATTAATTTAATTAAACCAATATATAACAAAGTATTAAGATTTATATCTAATAAAACACATTATATTATTGTGCCATTTTAATTGCGGGATTTAGCCACTTAGGCCAGAATGCATACGGAGCTTTTGGCAGGTCTTACAATCTCAAATAAATGCAGGGGGCACAATGCAAGATCAACTAGATATTTTCCTTTCGTCACTCAATGATTTCTGGGGGCAAGTTGCCACATTTTTCCCCAAGCTTCTCGCAGTTATTGTCATATTGTCCGTTGGCTTGTTATTCGCTAAAGCCGCACGTATAGCGGTTAAGCGGGTGCTTGAGATTTTTCATTTTGACAAATTTGCAGATAAATCCGGGCTTGAAGCTTTTCTTAAGCACAATGAGTTTGATTTAACCCTAAGCAGCATCATCAGCCAGGTGGTTTACTGGTTGGTTATCCTGTTATTCGTCATTACCGGCGCCAATACACTCGGCCTCACTGAAGTTGCTGGAATGCTGCACCAATTAGCCAACTATTTACCAAAAATTATCATTGCCATCATTGTCATGATATTTGGCTCCTTGCTGGCACGTTTTGTTAATCGCCTTGTATTTGCCTGGCTGCACAGCATCAAGTTCGATGGGGCATTAGCCATTAGCACGTCGGCAGAGTATGGCGTGCAGATCTTCGCCTTGTTTGTAGCGCTGGAGCAGTTGAATATAGGCACACAAATACTGACCGCTTTATTTGTGATCATGTTTGGCGCTGTTTTCCTGGCACTAGCTATTGCGTTTGGGCTGGGAGGTAAGGAGTGGGCTGGCAAAATCGTCAATAACATTCAAAAGAGGACGGACAAATAAAGACACTGAATGCCGTGTATTGTTTATTTTACATAATATACATTATGCGAAGTGGAAAAGGTTTTGGAAACGGAAATTTATTTCCGATACTTTACGTGTAACTGGACATGTAAAGTATTTAAGGAGTTCTCGAAAGCACGTGACATCAGTAGGTTTTTAGGGCAATAAAACGGCAGTTTGATACCACTCCCGACTTGCAGCCGGGGGTGGTACTCCAAACAGCCGTTTTTTAAGGCATAACAGGAAAAGTTTTCCGCAAGTTATTTAGCAGTGTTTTGCGCTATTGGTCAGCACTTCGTTACGGCGTAAGCCGGAATCGAGAACGCTTGTAATATCTATTTTTACTAATCATCTCAAGAAGTTATCATACGTTAATGTATGCTTAACTTCCTAAGACCCATCTTTAATATCAAAAAGCCACTGTTCTTAAGGTTTATACATTGTATATAAGGCTTGTCATAAGCAAGCTTCATTGTCATGATGCCACCTGTGCATATAGACTCGGCATCACAATGCGTAGCGGCCTGCACTCATGAGGGAAATTCAACAAAAAAAAATGTGGTCAGTCTCGATTTAATTGTTTGTTTATGTAATTATTAAATATAATCAATGTGTTATTAAGTTTACGTCAGGTTACGCTACGCTAACCCGACCTACAGGGTGCCACTTCTCTGTTCAAGTTGTTATTCCAATTCCAAATTAAAGCGACAATAATTCTGTAGATACTCTGCTCATCGTCAACAACTTTTGGATCGCGGGCATCCTGCCTGCGATCCAGTACTAGTAGGGTGCGCCGTGCGCACCATGGTGCGTATGACGCACCCTACGATAAACCGGACTGGTTAGCGTACTTTCAAATGAGAAATGGAATTATGTCTTGATACCCAAGGTAATAGTCGTTATTGTCATTTGGAATGATGTACGCTTTCTTGATCGTTGCCTTTCTGCATTGCTGGCGCAGAATGAGAACCTCGGCTTTGCGCGCGGCAACAACCTAGCGATCGAGGCAGCCCCTGCTGAATCGGAATGGGTTGCCTTGCTCAACCCAGATGCATTTGCGGAGCCGCGCTGGCTGGGAAGCGTTGCTGTTGGCGGTACGCGACTATCCAGCTTTTGATGTGTTCGGCAGCAAGCTGGTAAATGCGGCTGAGCCTACAGTGTTGGATGGCGCGGGAGATGCGTATCATGTGAGCGGGCTGGTTTGGCACATGGGACATGGTGCAACGGTGTCGTCTGTTGCCGAGCAGGTGCGCGAGGGGTTCTCGCTGCCTGTTATCTGTGCTACACGAGCAGCAGCATGTGTATTCAATCTTAGCTCTTGACCGAACATATCAATTTGATATAATTCGCCCGTGCACATCATCTCCATCAAAATGCTTCGTGATTTCTGGCAGAAACATCCAGAAGCAGAGGGAGTGTTACGCGAGTGGCACACTGCAGTTGAGCATGCTGAGTTCAAGG
Organism: Methylophilaceae bacterium; assembly: GCA_038924905.1. Taxonomy (GTDB): domain Bacteria; phylum Pseudomonadota; class Gammaproteobacteria; order Burkholderiales; family Methylophilaceae; genus JBCKUK01. Next base: position 21,250 of record JBCKUK010000003.1, read on the forward strand.
ACTTCAACCATATCAGAGAAATGTTCAATTCTGCCGACTATGTGCCGCCCTATACGGTCTTTGACGTTGGTGGCAACAACTATCGCTTGGTGGTTGTCGTTAGGTACAGGTTCAAAAAGGTCTTTGTGCATCAAGTGATGACGCATAGAGAGTACAACAATTGGAACAAGCTCTATCGGAAAGGCAAGGTGTAATCATGCACGCGTTTCATGCTCAGTTTGACATCAAGGCCATCCAAACCTCTTGGCAGGCATTTGACTCCATGGCTCACCTGCGCCCCATTCACAATAAAGCTGAGTACACCCGCATGGTGTCCCTGATGAATGCCATGCTGGATGCCGCAGGTGATGACGAAGACCACTCCATGGCGGGCCTGCTTGATTTGGTAGGTGATCTGGTTTGGAAGTACGAACAAGAGAACCACGCTATCGAGCCAGCAGAACCCAAGGATGCACTGCGTTTCTTGATGGATGCTCGAAGCCTGAAGCAAGAAGACCTGGCGGCCATCGTTCCCCAGAGCAATCTATCCGCGATTCTGGCCGGGAAACGAAAAATCAGCGCAGCTCTGGCCAGCAAATTGGGCAAGTTCTTCGGTGTTAGCCCTGCCATATTTGTGCCAGCCTAATTTGGTGCAAGATAGCAGAAGCCATTTCGATGTGGATCTGTTTTCCGTGCCCTTGTCGATGTGGTGGGCGGATCGGCAGGTGGGTTCGTGAACGATCCGCGCCAAAATATGTGGCCGAAGGTGACAGTGGTCATCGTCAATTGGAACGGAGAGCAGTTCCTCGACCGTTGCTTGTCAGCTTTGCTGGCGCAGACAGTCGCGCCGTACGAGATTATCTTGGTGGATAACGCGAGCACTGATGCGTCGCTCAACATCGTGCGGCGCTTTCCATCTATACGCTTGCTGGCGCAGAATGAGAACCTCGGCTTTGCGCGTGGTAACAATCTGGCAATCGAGGCGGTTGCAGCTGAATCAGAATGGATCGCGCCAAGTCATAAGCGCCGCGCCGCTCAATTTTACCCACGGCTGCCAACAACTCCGGCGCCTCGATCTCGTTTATCGGTCTGCGGCCTATCTCAGGGAATATGTTTTTTTCCAGACGGCGCTTAACATCATCGGCGTGATGCTGCACCCATGTATGAGTTTGCTTGCCGTACCACTCCCTCGCCACGCTCTCAAATGAGTTTTCAGCCGAAAGCTTTTGTTGCAGCTTGATAGCCTTGCGCTCTGCCGATGGGTCTAGTTTGCTATCCAGCTTTGCCCGTTCTACTTCTCGCTTTTTACGCGCATCTTTTATGCTGGTCTCGGGGTACGCGCAGAATGAAAGGGATTTTTCCTTATCGCCTATCCAATAACGCAAGCGCCAGAATTTTGAGCCGTCAAGATACACCCATAGATACAAACCGCCACCATCATGAATCTTGCGAATAGCCCTGCCTTCGCTGGTGGCGTTTTTACATTCAAGTTCTGACAACAAATTAAGTTTGGCAGCCATTCGTGGTAAATCCTCCAACCGTGTATTTACTTACCACGATTTTTACCACAAATTTACCACGGATGCAATTGGATTATTTTGGATTGCTTGGGATGGTATATCTATCTAAGTTACTTATTTTTATATGTTTTATGGACTACTTTGTACAACTTAGAACATGTATATGGCGGAGGGGGCGGGATTCGAACCCGCGTTAGGCTATTAGCCTAAACACGCTTTCCAGGCATGCGACTTAAACCACTCATCCACCCCTCCGTGCGTGGAGGCGCATTATAGCTTAAGACTGAAGCGTGACCAACTTGCGCATACCTCAGGCGGGGGTGGGGGCTATAAGAAAATAGGTTGTAACTTTACCATTGCTTTTGATTTCTATTGCGCCACGTTTCTCAAATTGATATTTGTCTTTTAGTAATTGATAGGTGGCTTCTGTCACTTGAATTTTACCGGGCACGCCATTCTGCTCCATGCGGCTTGCCATGTTGACGGTATCACCCCATAAATCGTAGCTGAATTTGCGGCTGCCAATCACACCAGAAATCACCGGCCCGCTGTTAATACCTACGCGCATCTTGAGATCCTTGCCAACTAGACGCTGAAATTTCGGTCAGTATCCCTTGTATATCAAGTGCCATTTTGGCGATGACTTCGGCGTGATCTGCCTTGGCTTCCGGTGCGCCGCTTACCACCATGCATACATCGCCTATGGTTTTAATTTTTTCTACGCTATATTTTTCTGTTAAATCATCGAACCGAGTAAATACTTGATTCAGCAGATCAATGAGTGATGTTGCAGTCATGTCTGCTGATAGCGCGGTAAAGTTGACCAAGTCTGCAAACATAATAGTGACGGCCTCGTGATCTTTGGCGGTGTCAAAATCATTATTTTTCAGTTTAGTAGCTACCGACCCTGGCAAGACGTTTAACAACAGTTTTTCGGTTTTTTTCTGCTCGTCTGCCAGCGTAGCCATCACCAATTCTTTTTGTGATTGAAAATAGCCCAACACACTATAAAGTATGGTGGTTGTGCCAAGTAAATTCATCGCGAAATAAATGTTTTTTAAGTGCATCGGGATAGGTAGTGCACTGGCTGCAAACGTACTATTGAGCACCCAGGAAACCCCAACCAGGGCAACAAAAAGAGAAAACCATGGCAAAGATTGCCGATAGCCCAGAATGACTCTGCTGAGCATGGTTGCGGGCGGTTAAATAAGCCGCTCCCAGGAAAACTTGCCTGATTTTAGCCGGTTTGAAATTAACGATAGCATTATTAAAATTGGTCCATGTGAAATGTTATTTTTGCTTTTATCTTTGTCTTTGAAGTTGGCGTAACTATAACCCAAGCCTCGGGCTTAATCTACTCGCCACAACGCAAACATAAACCAACAAATTGCCTGATAAAAGCTGGCTGATTTATTGACACAGTATCTGATTGCTAGCGTTTTGAGGTAAAATTCAACCCGGCGGGCCTCCCCGCATTGTTAGGTAGCCAACCTGGTCAGGTCCGGAAGGAAGCAGCCACAGTTATTGAAGCAAGTGCCGGGGCTAGGCTCGCCACCTGATTTAAAATCTGGTCTGTGTCGCGCTTTAACCTTTGACCAGGCCTTAATCTTTATATAAATCGGCTTAGACTAAACTTGTGTTTTCGGCTAAAGTTAAAGCCTTTATCTAATAAGTTCCCGACCCATGAGCTATCAAGTTCTTGCCCGAAAATGGCGCCCCAAATCGTTTGAAGCGCTCGTAGGGCAAGAGCATGTGGTACGTGCGCTCAGTAATGCGCTTGAGCAGCAACGTCTGCACCACGCCTATTTGTTCACCGGCACCCGCGGCGTTGGCAAAACCACTATCGCACGCATTCTGGCTAAATCACTCAATTGCGAAACAGGCATTACGGCTCACCCCTGCGGCATTTGCTCTGCATGCGTGAGTATTGATAATGGCAGTTTTATTGATTATGTAGAAATGGATGCGGCTTCCAATCGCGGCATTGATGACATGACATCACTGCTGGAAAAAGCTATTTACGCTCCCAGCCAGGGACGCTTCAAAGTCTATATGCTGGATGAAGTGCATCAGCTTACCGGGCCTGCCTTCAACGCCATGCTAAAAACACTGGAGGAGCCGCCTGAGCACGTAAAATTCATCCTGGCCACCACTGACCCGCAAAAAGTGCCTGTGACGGTGCTATCACGCTGCCTGCAATTCAACTTGCGGCAAATGTCCGGCACTTCAATTATTGAATACCTACAGTCCGTCTTGACGCAAGAAAATATCCCTTATGAGGCTGTCGCTTTACAGCTTATCGCCCGCGGCGCTGCCGGCAGTATGCGCGATGCGCTGTCACTGTTAGACCAGGCCATTGCCTATGGTGCCAATACGGTAAAAGAGCAAGAAGTACGTGCCATGCTGGGCGCGATTGATCAAAGCTATTTGTTCGAGCTTTTACAGTCACTGGTCAACCACGATGGTGCCGCTTTGATGACACAGGCCAGGGCAATGGAACAGCGCAGCCTGTCATTTGATGCCGCACTGGTTGATTTAGCCAATTTATTGCACCAGATTGCTGTGGCACAGACTGTGCCTGAGAGTATTGCCAGTGACTTACCCGAACGTGGTTTGCTGCTGGATTTGGCACAAAAATTAAGCGCAGAACAGGTGCAGTTGTATTACCAAATCGCCCTTTTGGGTCGGCGCGACTTGGGGCTGGCGCCTGATGAATTTGCCGGCTTTACCATGAGCTTGATGCGCATGTTGGCCTTTTCACCAAACGAAACTGTTGCCTCAAGAACACAGGCTGCGGAGGTGCAACCCCTGAAATCTCCGCCTTCAAACAAGCCTCCTCTAGCCGCTTCAACTGTTGCCGCTGTGCCGATAACAGAAGTGCCAGAGGCTGAGCCAGCTATAGCAGCATCTGCGCCCTCTCCTGCCTTATTTGACGGCAACTGGCGTGGTCTGGTAGATCAGCTCAAGCTGGGCTTGGCACGGGCGCTGGCGCAAAACTGCGAATTGGTAAGCTTTGATGAAAATCACATTTATTTGAGCATACCGCAAGCGCAAAAGCATCTGCTGGAGCAAGGCTGCCAGGATAAGCTGGGTGTTGCCATTGCGCAGCACTTCGACAAAAAAATAAAACTACATTTTGAAGGTGGCGGCACCGGCAACACGCCTGCAGAGCAAATCGGCCAGGAAAAAGCCACGCTGCAATCCAAGGCAGTAGCAGCGATAGAACAAGATGGCTTTGTGCAGGCTTTGGTTAAGGATTTCGGCGCGCAGATTATCCCTTCCAGCATTAAACCTATCCAGTAAGACGCTCTGGTATTTTTGGTGCTTTTAATTGATTGAGGAGAAAAATATGATGAAGGGCGGCATGGGCAACCTGATGAAACAAGCCCAGCAAATGCAGGAAAACATGAAAAAAGCCCAGGCAGAACTAGCCAGCGTTGAGGTAGAGGGCACAGCAAGCTCTGGCATGGTAAAAGTGTTGATCACTTGCAGCAACAAGGTAAAACGCGTGAGCATAGACGACAGCCTAATGGGTGATGATAAAGAAATGCTGGAAGACCTCATCGTACTCGCCTTGAATGATGCAATCAGCAAGGCAGAAGCTACCTCACAACAGCGTATGGCCGGCTTTATGCCTGCCGGAATGAAACTGCCGTTTTAAGCAGTTTGTCAGATGAAAAACCCGCCAGCCATTGAGCAGCTAGTAGAAGCATTGCGCTGCCTGCCTGGGGTAGGCCCAAAATCGGCTCTGCGCATGACCTACCATCTGCTGCAACGCGATCGCAAAGGTGCCAACACGCTGGCGCTGGCTCTGGATAAGGCACTGCAAGTCGTCAGCCATTGCAGCCTGTGCAACAACTTCAGCGAGCAGCCTGTTTGTCCGGTGTGTGCTTCGCCAAAGCGTGACGGCACTTTGCTATGCGTGGTTGAGATGCCGACCGATTTTATGATGCTGGAGCAAACTCAGGCTTACCAGGGTATGTATTTCGTACTCATGGGCAGATTATCGCCCCTGGATGGCGTAGGGCCGCGTGAAATTCATCTGGATAAACTCATTAAACGTGCGCAAGACGGCGTTGTACAGGAGGTGATACTTGCCACCAACTATACGGTAGAAGGTGAAGCTACGGCGCACTATATCAGCGAGCTGCTACGCGCACGCGGCATCAAGGTAAGCCGCATTGCCCGTGGATTGCCGATGGGCGGCGAAATAGAGCATGTAGATAGCGGCACATTGGCACAGGCCATGATGGAACGCAGGGATGTTCGCTGAAATAAATCCAAACTTCCTGTCTTGCTTACCGCATCGTACGGAGCTATTTCAATAGCCCGTGCGGTGGGGATACCCTTTACGGGCAGAACTTTGAATTTATAAAAACAGTTGCATTAGATTAAAGGCAACAATTCTAAGGGCGTTTCAATCAAGGCATCAGCGCCCCACTCCAACGGTTTATCGGATGTATCAATATAGCCATACAAGGCCACTACGGTGCGCATTCCAGCAGTCTTGCCTGCTTGAATGTCCCGCTCGGCATCACCCACATACATGCAATCCTCAGGCTTATTACCGGTCTGGCTACTTGCCAACAAAAGCGTATCAGGATGGGGCTTGGCACGACTAGCGTCGTCGCCACAAACCAGGCAAGCCACACGGCCATCCAGACCGATAGCTTTTAACAAGGGTTCGGAAAATCTGCGTGGTTTATTGGTCACTATCCCCCAGCGCAAGTTTTTCTGTTCGATGGCGTCAAGCAGCTCTGTAGCGCCTTCAAACAGCACTGGAGAATTGGTAAACACTTGATCGTAGAGATCGAGATATTCCTCACGCATTGCGGAGAAATCAGCGTGCTCTGGTGTCAATCCAAAGCCTGCAGATAATAGTCCTTTGGAGCCATGGGAAGCAAAAGGCCTGATTTGCGACTGTGCTATAGGTGGCAAACCATGACGCTCGCGCTGCATATTGAGCGCCAAGCCCAAATCTGGTGCAGTGTCCAGCAAGGTGCCGTCTAAATCGAACAGGATTAGTTGTGACACAGCGCTACTTCACCATATGCAAAATATAGTTGACCGACACATCTTCACCCAGCCAGTAATGTTGGGTAAGCGGGTTGTAGCTCATACCCTGCATCCCGGCAACAGATAAACCAGCCTCGCGTGCCCAGCAGGATAATTCAGAAGGTTTGATGAATTTTTCATATTGATGCGTTCCCCGGGGTAATAGATTCAGCACATATTCTGCGCCAATAACAGCAAGCAGATAGGCCTTGGGGTTACGGTTGATGGTAGAAAAAAACACTGCCCCGCCAGGTTTAACCAGCAACGCACAGGCTTGCACAATGGCAGCCGGGGACGGCACATGCTCCAGCAGTTCCATACAGGTTACAACATCAAAACTTTCTGGCATTTCCTGTGCTAAATCTTCAGCCGAGATTAAGCGATAATCAACTTTTGCGCCGCTTTCCAATTGATGCAGCTCTGCAACCTTGAGCGCTTTCTCGCCCAAATCTATGCCGGTTACTTTGGCGCCTTTTTGACTCATGGCTTCAGACAGAATACCGCCGCCACAACCTATATCGAGCACTCGCTTGCCTTTCAGACCAGCAAGCTTGTCAATGTAATTCAGCCGTAACGGATTAATTTCATGCAGTGGTTTGAACTCGCCGCCATTGTCCCACCAACGGTGAGCCAACGCCGAAAACTTCTGTAGCTCGGCGGGGTCAGCGTTTACGCTTTGTGTGGATTGAGTTTTGGTTGCCATATGGCCGTAATTTCCTTTAATTCTGCGGGTTCTATATTGGCATAGATACCATCCTGGCCATTAAGTTTTTGCCCAGAAACCTTCTGATAACGCAACTCGCCTGCGACCCAAACATGGCTTACATGTTCACGGCCACATACATAAATCAAGTGTGACAAAGGATCAAAACAAGGCAAAGTTTCCGCATCTGCAATTCTTACGGCTGCAAGATCAGCCATCTTGCCAATCTCAATTGAGCCAATTTTATCATCCAGGCCAAGCGCCCTTGCAGCGTTAATTGTCGCCATCTCAAGCGCCTGCGTAGCTGGCAGCGTTGCTGCATCACCACTCACCCCTTTTGCCAGCAATGCGGCCAAACGCATCTCGGCAAACATATCCAGGCGATTATTGCTGGCAGCGCCATCGGTGCCAAGACCAATATTGATGCCTGCCTCCAGCATCTTTGTAATGGGCGCTATACCACTGGCAAGTTTCAAATTAGAAGTTGGGCAGTGTGCAACATGGCAGCCATATTCAGCCATCATTTCAATTTCATTCGGCTCCATTTGTACACAATGGGCAGCCACCAAATTCGGCCCCAGCATGCCAAAATCGGCCAGCCTTTGCAGAGGGCGCACCCCATGCTGCGCTATTCCTTGTGCAATTTCGTCCTGCGTTTCATGCAAATGGACATGGATACCCAAACCAAGCTGTTCCGCATAAGTAATCACCTTCTCAAAGGTGCGATTCTCTATAGTATAAGGTGCATGCGGCGCCAGGCTGGAAGTCAACAGGGGATTGCCGCGCCAGCTATCTCGCGCATCAAGACCTTTTTGTAGGTAGTCATCGGCATCATTAGCATAATTAGACGGAAACTCAAGCACAAGCAAACCAAGGTTTGCACGCATCCCCATTTGCATAGCTGCTTCGGCCGCCGCCTGCGGGTAGAAGTACATATCATTAAAACAGGTCACGCCGCCGCCCAGCATTTCAGCGCAGCCCAGTAAAGTGCCGTCACGCACAAAGCGTTCAGAGACCAATTCTTTTTCTGCTGGCCAGATATGCGCTTGCAGCCATGTCATTAGCGGCAGATCATCCGCCAGTCCGCGCATCAGGCTCATGGCCGCGTGAGTGTGGAGATTAATCAGCCCCGGAATTAATATATGTTCATCGAGATTGATGATTTGCCCGGCAGAGTAACGCTGTCTGGCAAGCTCTGTAGGCAGCACGTCAATAATGGAAGATTGATTCACCACCACCGTAGTGCGTTCCAGCAATTGCCCCTGAGGCACGGCAGGCGCCACCCAGCGCGCCTCTATTGCAAGATCAATTGGTTTTAATGGGTGTTTGGTCATAAGTTTTGTACATAAAAAAGCCCCGCTCCGCGGGGATTTTCATTATGCGGCTACATTATTAGCCGCTATATTACTGGCAACCGTCTCGTTTGCTACGAGTTGCCTGAATTTCAACACGGCGATTTGGCGCCAGGCATTCGCGCAAATAATGCCCGGAGCCAGTGAGTGCCCCAGGCCAAGCGCTGCTCAATGACCGGCTTCAAGGCTCATTCCATGAACGGGTGACGCAAGACAATGGTTTCATCGCGCTCAGGGCCGGTGGAAACAATGGCCAATGGGACTTCACACAAAGTCTCCAGGCACTTGAGGTAGTTTTGTGCGTGGACTGGTAAATCTTCCCAACGTTTTACACCAAAAGTACTTTCGCGCCAGCCAGGCATCAGCTCATAAATCGGTTCACAACGTGACACATCATCAGCGCCTACCGGCAACAAATCAACAACTTTTCCATCCAGCTTGTAGCCAGTGCAGATTTCAAGCTCTTCAAGGCCGTCCAGCACATCCAGCTTGGTAATGCATAATCCGGTCAGGCCATTGATGCGCGCCGAACGGCGCAGTGCGGCAGCGTCAAACCAGCCACAGCGCCTTTTACGGCCCGTTACTGTGCCAATTTCACGGCCCTTGTTGGACATCTGGTGGCCGGGCACGCCGCTGGTTTCAATATCCAACTCGCTGGGGAAAGGCCCGCCGCCGACACGCGTAGTGTAAGCCTTGGTGATGCCCAGTACATAGTGCAGCATGCTTGGACCAACGCCGGTGCCTGCGGAAGCCTGGCCAGCAACACAATTGGATGAAGTCACAAATGGGTAGGTGCCATGGTCAACATCCAGCAGCGTGCCCTGTGCGCCTTCAAACAGCAGATTGTGGCCCAGCTTGTGTGCGTCGTACAGCGCCGCCGAAACGTCGGTCACCAGGGGTAGCAACGCGTCAGCGCGGCTCAGGGCAGAATCAAGCTCGGCCTGGTAGTCTACCGCTTCTACCTGGAGGAGCTTGGTGAGCACAAAGTTGTGATAATCCATGACTTCGCGTAGTTTTTCTGCAAAGCGCTCCGGATAAAACAGGTCGTATAGCCTTAAGGCGCGGCGCGCAACCTTGTCTTCGTACGCGGGGCCTATGCCTTTGCCGGTGGTGCCTATCTTGTTATCCACGCTGCGCGCGGCTTCACGCGCCAAATCCAGGCGAACGTGATAGCCCATGATAAGCGGGCAACCCGGGCTGACTTTCAGGCGCGGGCGAACCTCGATGCCTTCTTTTTCAAGGCCGTAAATTTCCTTGAGCAAATGACCGGTATCCAGCACCACGCCGTTACCGATGTAGCATTGAATACCGGCACGCACGATGCCGGAAGGCACCAGATTAAGCTTGTATTCGCGCTGACTTGTGCCTTGACCAATTACCAGGGTATGTCCGGCATTATGCCCGCCCTGGAATCTCACCACACCTTGCGCGTGGTCAGTCAGCCAATCAACGATCTTGCCTTTGCCTTCGTCACCCCACTGCGTGCCAACCACTACTACATTCTTGCCCATGTTCAACCTTTTTTGCCAGCGGGGACAACTTCCCAGCCTGAATCTGTTTTGACCAGCAGGCGATCACAATTCAGTTCTGCCTTGTGCACCTCATGGCCGGGTAATTCTTGCACTACTATCTGCCCGCTTGCGCGTAGCGCATCAATCTTGACAAGCAAGTCAGCGGCATCGCTGCATGGAGCCAGAATGCCTTTTTGCAGCTCTGCCAATGGCAACGCTGCGACCAACCCGCGCAAATCAAGACTAAAACCCGTAGCTGGACGTGCCCGACCAAATGCGAGACCTACTTCGTCATAGCGGCCACCCAGTGCCAAAGTCCCTGTAGAGCCCTGCGCATAGGCGGCAAACAACATGCCGCTGTGGTAGTGATAACCGCGCAATTCGGCTAGATCAAAACCCACAGCTATGCCTAAGTCAGTCAATCCTTCACTCGCTTGTCGCAACTCTTGCAACGCCTGTTTTATTTCAGGAGTTTTTGGCAGGCGTTTGGCGGCCGCATCCAGCACTTTTGCATCACCATTCAGCTCGGTTAAAGCACAAAGTGCATCACGCGTACTCGTATCGAGATCTGTGGCCAGGCTGCCTACAGCGGATTGGTCTTTGCTTTGCAGCGCCGCGTATAGGTCATGTTCCAGAGACTGGCTGATCTTGCTTTGGCTAACCAGACTACCAAAAATCCCGACATGGCTAAAATCGACCAGCAGCGATTTAACGCCTGCTGTCTGCAAGACTTTTACCATCAGCCGCTGGATTTCAATATCACCCTCAACTCCTGCGTGGCCAAACAGCTCAGCGCCCAGTTGCAGCGGTTGCCGCGTTTGTGCAAGGCCGTCAGGCTTGGTGCGCAGCACGCTATCGGCGTAGCACAGTCTTGTTACGCCCTGGTTATTGAGCATGTGCGCATCTATGCGCGCAGCCTGCGGGGTTATATCGGCGCGCACACCCATGAGGCGGCCAGTGAGTTGATCAACCACTTTGAAAGTCGCCAAATCCAGATCATGGCCGACACCGGTAATCAGCGATTCCAGATATTCCAGTAGCGGTGGGATAACGAATTGATAGCCATGCACATGAAATAAATCAAGCAGGCGTCGGCGCAACACCTCTATGCGCGCAGCCTCGGTGGGAAGTACGTCTTCAATATACTCAGGAAGAACCCAGTTACGCATTTTTAATCTATTTTTATGAGCGAACAATCAAGATCAGCAATAATCCGGCAAGCATCGAAATAATACCGATAAAACGTAGCTGCCCATCGTTAAGCGCTATCATGCGCTGAAAAGTATGCCGCCATGTTTTGGGCGCTATCAGCGGCAATACACCTTCCAGCACTAACATCAAGCCAAAAGCTGTTAAAAGTGTCGTATTCAAGCTGACCCTGCTGTCGTTATTTGCGTCCGCCGGAGTCACGCATATATTTGAAAAACTCGGAACTAGGCTCCAACACCAGCACATCGCTTTTGCTTCTAAAGCTATTGCGATAAGCTTCCATGCTGCGGTAGAAAGAATAGAACTCTGGGCTCTTGCCATAAGCCTGGGCATAAATATCCGCCGCTCTGGCATCACCCTCACCCTTAACGCGCTGTGCTTCACGGAAGGCTTCAGCAATAATCACTTCACGTTGCTTATCTGCATCGGCACGAATTTTTTCTGACTCAGCAGCACCTTCAGAGCGCAGCTGATTGGCAATACGTTTGCGTTCCGAAATCATACGGTCATACACTGATTTGCTAATTTCTTCTGAGTAATCGACCCGTTTTAGGCGCACATCCACCACTTGTATACCAATTTGACGCGCTTCAATGTCGGCTTTTTTACGCAGGTTATCCATAATTGCAGTGCGTTCGCCAGCAATCACATCATGCACAGTGCGCTTGCCAAACTCGTAACGGAAGCCTGCATTTACCACTTTAGAAAGCCTGTCTTCTGCGGCTGCTTCGCCCCCTTCCTTAATCGACACGTAGTATTTGGTAGGGTCAACAATGCGCCATTTTACAAACGAATCAACCATCATGTATTTGTTCTCGCTGGTGTTAAATTTTGCTGCCGCTTCCCAATCCAGGGTTACTATTCTTTTGTCAAAGTAACGTACGTTATCGAGTAACGGGATTTTAAGATAAAACCCGGGCTTTTTATTAACGTAAACAATCTCACCAAGACGGAACACCAGTACATATTCACGCTCATCTACAGTGAATACAGAAAAACTGAATAGGATGAGTGCAATGATAGGCGCGAGCAGTGCCGTACCCATATTTCTAAATAATTGGCTCATTATCTACTCTCCCGATCACGGCCGCGGAAGGAGTCGCGTGAACGCTGCGCCTCCAATTCAATTTGAGTCTGGCTAAGGCTCGCCGCTGGCGCTGGATTGACTGACGTGCCAGCTACAGTTGCTGCCAAGAGCTTGTCTAGTGGCAGATAAAGCAAGCTGTTCCCACCTTTTTGATCTATCACCACCTTGCTCACGCTGGACATAATTTGCTCCTGCATATCAATATACATGCGCTGACGGGTAACCTCCGGCGCACGTTGATACTGGGTCAATATCTGCTCGAAACGGCTGGCATTACCCTTGGCTTCGTTTTCCACTTTAAGTTTATAGCCCGCCGCTTCCGCCGCGAGTCGTGAAGCATTACCACGCGCCTTGGGAATCACATCATTCGCGTAGGCCTGGCCTTCGTTAATTTGGCGCTGATAATCCTGATTAGCGCGGTTCACGTCTTCAAATGCCTCTTGCACTTGCTCAGGTGGCTGGGCGCTTTGTAGCGAAACACTGGTGATTATTACACCTGTTTGATAGCTATCCAGAATCGCTTGCATGCGCTCCGATGTATCAGCCAAGCCCTTTTGCAGCAAATCGTCCAGCTTGCTCTTGCCGACCACTTCACGAATCGCCGTTTCTGCCGCTGACATCACTGCATCATCTGTAGCACGATTATTGAACAGGTAGTCTTTGGCATTTTTCAGCTTATATTGCACCGCAAACTGTAAATCAATAATATTTTCGTCTTCAGTTAACATCAGGGCTTCTTTGGGATTCTTGGTTTTGCCACCCGTACCTTCTCCGCTCGTCCTGTAGCCCACTTCCAGGCGACGCACCTGTTCCATATTAACCACTTTAACCTTCTCAATAGGATATGGCCAATGCCAGCGCGGTCCCGGGTGGGTAGTGTTTGTGTATTTTCCGAAGTTTTGCTCTATGCCTAGCGAACCCTGATCAACGATGTAAAAACCAGTTGCGAACCAGATAATTACGATAAGACCAATGATCGGCAGGACTGCCCTGGCTTTATTATTGGAATCAGGACTCCGATTATCTCCGCCGCCTGACTTGCCAAACAAGGCATTCAACTTGCGGCTGAATTGACGCAATACCTCATCCAAATCAGGCAGGCCGCCATTGTTACGATTACCCCAACCGGGATCATTTGCCATACATTACTCCAAAGAAACTATTATCGAGAAAACTATTATCAAACTGCCACGCTGGCCTGAGCCAATGACTCAATCGGTTTTTCAACCACTTTCTTTTCAAGCAAAGATTGCTGATGCTCCAGCATGACCTGACTTACTAAATCCAGGCCAGCGCCAGTTTTTGCAGAAACACGAACCTTGCAGATTCTACCACATTCATCGCGCTCCAGACCTGCCTCCAGGCCTAGTCTGTCTATCTGGTTCAGGATCAGCACATGAGAAACCTGGGCAGCGCCAATTTCCTCAAGCACGCGGTTCACCTGCAAAATCTGTTCATCACGATTATTGCTGGCCGCATCAACCACATGCAACAGCAAATCAGCTTGAGCAGTTTCTTCCAGAGTTGCACCGAAGGCCTCAACCAGAGCGTGCGGCAAATGCTTAATGAAACCTACAGTATCTGACAAAACAATTTGTCCACATTCAGGTACAAACAACTTGCGCGAAGTTGTATCCAGTGTTGCAAACAGCTGGTTGGCTACATATACGCCCGACCGCGTTAGCTGATTAAACAGTGTGGATTTTCCTGCATTGGTATATCCCACCAGCGAAACAGACATCACTTGCGAACGTTTGCGTGAGCGGCGCTGCATACCTCGCGTACGCTTCAGTTTATCCAGTTTTTCGCGCAAGCCTTTAATGCGAACTCGCAACATGCGGCGGTCCAACTCGAGCTGCTTTTCACCCGGCCCGCCACGCACACCAATACCGCCTTTTTGCCGCTCCAGGTGGGTCCAGCCGCGCACCAAACGCGTGGAAAGATGTTCCATCTGTGCCAGCTCAACCTGTAATTTACCTTCGTGACTTTGTGCGCGTTGAGCAAAAATATCGAGTATTAAACCGGTACGGTCCAGCACGCGACATTTAAGAAAGTCTTCCAGATTGCGCTGCTGGGACGGGCTTAGATCATGATTAAACACTGCCAGCTGTGACTCTGTGAGCTTTATTGCCACAGACAATTCTTCCACCTTGCCAGTACCAATAAAATACTTGGCATCAGGCCTCGCCCGACGACCTTCGATCGCGGTGCGAGCCTGCAAGCCAGCGCTGATAACAAGCTGCCTCAGTTCATGCAAACTTTCTTTATAGTCTGGCTCACCAAAATCCAGACTCACCAACACGGCAGCGTTACCACCGCCCGGTCTATCAAACATTGCGTCTATCCAGCATTACTCTTCGTCGGCATCGCTATGTGGAATAGTCACCGCACGCGCAGGTACGATAGTAGAAATAGCGTGCTTATAAACCATCTGGGTGACTGTATTTTTAAGCAGAATAACGTATTGATCAAAAGAATCTACCTGACCTTGCAGTTTGATGCCGTTCACCAGGTAAATCGAAACCGGCACATGTTCCTTACGTAGTGCATTCAAAAATGGGTCTTGTAGCATTTGCCCTTTAGCGTTCATTTTTCAGCTCCTATTCCTGAGAGTCTTATAATATATTTAACACAATGTGAATTAAACCACTTTCACCGGCTTATCACTACACATTTAGGACTGCCTACCCCCTACTTTGTTCTACCAGCCAACAAATTAAATCAAGCCGTAGATACGCGCCAAGGTTTCGTCTTTGCCCAACAAGCTCATCACCGCATCAATGCCGGGCGACTGTGTACCGCCGGTCACCGCCACCCGTAGCGGCATGGCCACTTGAGGGAATTTAAGGCCGTTGCTGGTCACTGCATGCTCAATAGCGGCGTGTATAGCCTCTACCGTCCATTCAATAGCTGCCAATTGGCCCGCCAGCGCTTTGATAACAGGCATAATTTCCGGCGTTACATGCTTTTCTACTGCGGCTGCATCGGGCGCAGGTCTATGGTAAAAATAGGCAACACTTTCCGCCAGCTCATTCAGGTTGTTTGCACGCTCGCGGTATAGATTGATAGCATCAGCCAATACTGGCTGCGCTTTAACTATGATACCCAAAGCGGCAAGACGCCGAGTGGCTTCCGATACCAGCCGATCAATTTCCGCATGCTTGATGTAGTGCGCATTCAGCCAATTGAGTTTTTCAGTGTTGAACTGCGCTGCAGATGACGTAATGTGATTAAGGTCAAACCACTCGCAGAACTGCGCCATGCTAAAAATTTCTTCATCGCCGTGCGACCAACCCAAGCGTGCCAGGTAATTCAATACCGCCTCAGGCAAATAGCCATCTTCGTCATATTGCGTGACACTCACAGCGCCGTGACGCTTGGATAGCTTATGGCCGTCATCGCCCAAAATCATCGAAAGATGCGCATACTGCGGAACCGTTGCACCCAGCGCTTTGAGCATATTAATTTGACGTGGCGTATTGTTGACATGATCATCGCCGCGTATCACTTGCGTAATGCCCATTTCCCAGTCATCCACCGCCACGCAGAAGTTGTAGGTAGGCGTGCCTTCTGCACGTGCGATGATTAAATCGTCCAGCTCTTCATTAGAAATCTCAATGCGGCCTTTAACCAGGTCATCCCAAACCACAGTGCCAGATTGTGGATTTTTAAAACGCACCACAGGTGGAATCCCCGTAGGAATGGCCGGCAAGGTCTTGCCTGGTTCCGGCCGCCAACGCCCGTTATAACGGGGTTTAATGCCTTCGGCCATTTGCCGCTCACGTAGAGCATCCAACTCTTCCTTGCTGCAATAGCAGTGGTAAGCCGTGCCCTCGTCCAGCATTTTTTGAATTACTTGCCGGTAGCGATCCATGCGCTGCGTTTGGTAAATCGGGCCTTCATCCCAGTTGAGACCCAGCCAGTTCATGCCATCAAGAATAGCTTGCATGGCCTCAGGTGTAGAGCGTGCCAGATCGGTATCTTCAATGCGTAATATAAAACTGCCGCCATGCTTGCGCGCATAGGCCCACGAGAACAAGGCGGTGCGAGCGCCACCAATATGCAGAAATCCGGTAGGGCTGGGAGCAAAACGTGTGCGAACTGTCATGAAATTTAAGCTGACTAAAAAGTCTACAATTTTACCACGTAGAAACTGCAATCCATTTAGCCTGGAGTTTTTTTAACCGGGACTTTAAACTTGAAAGGTTAAAAGCTTAATTGGCTTGCCAGCCCCCACCAAGCGCTTTAAACAAGTCAACTGTCGCCACCAGTCGCGCTTGGCGGCTTTGAGTATAGGCCAGCGCAGCATCGTTATAGACTCTTTGCGAATCCAGCACGTCCAGATAAGCTGAATAACCTGACTTATAGCGATTTTCAGCAATATCCAGAGCCTTCCTGGCGGCTTTCTGACTATCATCCAGCGCCGCTTCCCGCTCCGCACTCTGACGCAAGGTAACTAATGCGTCATTCACTTCTCTAAATGCGGTGACCCCTGCTGGAAATAATGGACACTTTTTTATCGTATAAAATGCCCCAAAGAGAGTAGATTTGGAGATGGGTGAGTACACTTACCTATGCGCGAGGCGAGCGAACCTATGATTTCCCCGGCGCTCAACGCGGACGCTGGTGACCACTTTCGATAAATAGGGGGTGTTATGAAACAACAACGAATAAAAAATCACGCTTTATATCTGGCACTTCCAGCCAAGACCAAGTCTTTTTCCTTCCAAGTCTTGCTCTCCTTGTTATTCCTTGGCAATACGCTGATAGCGTCTGCGGGTATCTGCGACAGAACCTGGGACGCAGGCAAACTGATGCAGATAAGTCAAGCCAACAGCCTAGATTACGCTCTGCAACTCAAAAATCAAGCGGCAACTGAAACAGTGGACACGATCACTGTCGCACAGTTTCAGGCGTTTTATGAAGCCAACCAAGCCATTGTAAAAACAACAAACCTAATGCCAACATTTATTATCTGCGACAACCAGGACCCTAATGCTTTTGCCATGGGAACCAATCAGGGCATGGTAGTCGGCGTGACCTTGGGTTTACTCAAGCTTGTTGATGGCGACAGGGACATGGCGGCGCAAGTTCTTGGTCATGAATATACGCACCATATCAAAGGCCATCGTGCCAATGCACAAGTACGAGACAGCGTGCTGAACCTGCTGGGGTTGGTGGCAGGTATCGCGCTGGAAAACGCGTTACAGAAAAAGTATCACATTCAAAACGCGGGCTACAGGATAAGCGAACTCAGCACTGGGCTGATCTCAAGAAAATTCGACCGCGACCAGGAGCGCGAAGCCGATTCTGAAGGCCTGAAATATATGATGCAGGCTGGCTTTAGCCCTGCCGGGGCGACACGGCTTACCGAGAAGATGAATAAGGTCGGCGGTGGCTCAGGCTCGTTCTTTGATAGCCATCCCGGCTGGGTAGAGCGGGAAGCACGCCTCAAAACAATGATCGCACAGAGCGCCGAAGCACAGCAGATCCTCGCCTCCCAGGGTGAATACACCAAGCTTGCACGATCTGACCGCCAGCAGGTGGCAAAAGACCTGCAGATCGCCGCACTGCAACCCACCTACCAAAGTACCGATGCTGAAAAGAGCTTCAATGATGCATTGCAGGCATTAGCGCGAAAAGACTATGCCGAAGCCGTCAGGCATTTAAGGGCAGCGGCAGATGCAGGGCACGCTGTGGCCCAGGCTGGCTTGGGGCACATGTATTTAATTGGTCAGGGTGGCCTACCCATAGACAAGAAAGAAGCTGTACGTTTATTTAGGCTTTCAGCAGACCAAGGGAATGTAATGGGGCAAAATAACCTTGGTATGGCTTATTCAATTGGCGATGGTGTAAGTAAGGATTATGCTCAAGCACTTAAGCTTTTTAACTTATCTGCTGCACAAGGTCACCCCTCAGCACTTGCCAACATTGGAAATATGTATGCACGGGGGTTGGGCGTAAGTAGAAATATGGATGAAGCTATTCGTCTTTTTCGCTTATCGGCAGACCAAGGGAATGTAATGGGGCAACACAATTTAGCGTATGCGTACCAGATCGGTGATGGTGTCAACAAGGATTATTTACACGCTGTGAGGTTCTATAAGTTAGCCTCAGACCAAGGGTATTCATTATCTCAGGCTAACCTTGGAATAATGTATTTCCAAGGTTATGGTGTCGATAAGGACTACACCGAAGCTGCCAGGCTATGTCGCCTGGCGGCGGCACAAGGCAACGCAGCAGGCGAAAACTGCATAGGTTATATGTTACTCAATGGAGCTGGTGTGAAAAAAAATGTGGACGAAGCAGTTGTCTGGCTTCGCAAAGCAGCTAGTAGCGGCGACCCCTCTGCGATTGCAATCCTGAAAAAATTAAGGTTAATGTAATTCCGCTTAAGTCCAAAATACAAGCGGCGTGACGGGCGGTAAGATGCCACAACAACGGATAGTGCAATTCCGGTGTTGTTCATAATCCATGCTGGATAGCGGAAAGCTGATGTGTCCCGTGGGGCGCTAGTGGGGCACTTGCTAGTAAAAATCCACGATAAAGCGCGACCCTTATGTCAAACGTTAGGCGGTAAGCCGGTGATGGCGCAACTTACGAAACGCGTTGTAGCTCAGCGACAGTTGGTCGCCTCAATTCGCTTGCTCTACGACGGAGCCGATCTGGTTCCCGTTTACTCGCTTGCTGCGAATGCTTGGGAAATCATTGACACCTTGGCGACTCGCGCGGGCGTAGACAGCATTTCCAATCAGACCCGTAAACACATTCCTCTCGGCAAAGACCTGAAGTTCAAATACATCAATTCGCCCTACCGCAACTTCTTTAAACACGCGGATAGGGACCCCGACGCTTCGCTTCCTTCGCTGAAGGATGAAAACGTCGAATCAATTGTTTTTCTCGCGGTTGAGGACTACTTGCGACTGTTTGGAATGTCGCCGGTTGAGTTTCAAGTGTACCAGCTCTGGTATCTTGCAAAGAATGAAGAGAAGTTATCGACCGATGCTATGGGCCGCGTTCTTGATGACATTCGGGAAGTTTTTCCGAACATTCGGAGCCTCACACGAGGAGAACAACTCTCTATGGCTCGTTCAGTCCTGGCGTCGGCTCATAAGGACGGTGATCTCAGGAACGATCCACGAACGGAGGGATACCTGTGAACATTTGGGGCTTGCCGCCAGAAGCTCGCGGTCAGGGCTTGCAATCATACATTCAGCCTAACCCTGCATTCGAGAGGGGCAGTAACCTTCCCCCAAAATAGATGACACCTCCGATAGAGTTGGTCTCGATGATTTTCCTGAGATTGAAATAAGTTTCGTTGGTAATTTCGTTGAATTTTTTACGCATGTCTCGCCCGAGAGCAAGACGGTGGCCGAGAATAAGGCCAAGGCAGAAAAGTGACGGGGGTCTTGGTTAAAAAAACTAATAACTGCTCGTCTAAAACACAGTGTAAGGGTAACAATGGGTCCCATCGAACCAAAAACGGGGTGATGGGGGTATGGTGGGGTCGGTATTTGGTGAAAATCAGATGGGGTATGGGGTGCTGGGTTGCGATGGTGTGCATGGTGCGAGCTGAGGGGATGGTAGGGAGAATGGAGCTGCTAATGTTGCTAGAGAGGTATAACCCGACGGTTCTACTGCGCAAGAGCACAGGCTGGAGACTGAGATGGTGGTCGAGAGGAGAGAATTTCCCGGTTACACGCAGGGAAATATTTATGGGTATGTTCTTGGATATGTATAGTAATAAATATACTTAAGAAGCTCTTGTTTGCTAGATGACTGGCGGAAGCGGTGAGATTCGAACTCACGAAGGGTTGCCCCTCGCTAGTTTTCAAGACTAGTGCCTTCAACCACTCGGCCACGCTTCCACTATATTTTACTAATTGCATTACAACAGTTTTGACTCCGACATAACGTTCGCTATGCTCACATTAGTCTGCACCGCAATTGTCTTACGACTGTTGTTGCGCCACAGTTACAGCGCTGCGCATTTTAGCACGACAGCTATTATTCGTCTTGCATTTCCATGCCGGGAAACAACACATCGGTATAGCCAAATTGTGCAAGGTCTTGAATGCGCATGGGGTAAAGAATACCATCAAGATGATCACATTCATGCTGTACCACGCGCGCATGGAAGCCGCTCACCATGCGGTCTATTGGTTTGCCATACTGATCAAACCCGGTGTAATGCAGCCTGCTGTAGCGTGGCACTATGCCGCGCATACCGGGCACAGAGAGGCAACCTTCCCAGCCGCCTTCCATTTCATCACCTATCGGCTTCATGGTCGGATTGATAAGCACGGTATAAGGCACTTGTTCAGCATCAGGGTAACGCGGGTTTTCGCCCACGCCAAATATCACCACACGCAGGCTGAATCCTATTTGCGGCGCTGCGATACCAGCGCCATCCATGTGCTGCATAGTGTCTTCCATATCCTGAATCAACACATGCAGATCAGGCGTATCAAACTGCTCCACGGGGACTGCTTTTTGCAGCAACAGCGGGTCGCCCATACGTAATACTGGCCTAATCGGCATAAATAATCACCACCTGTTCAATTAAACCGTGCACGCGCTGCAGGGTTTCGCTCAGCACTGCGTCTATGTCTTCGTAACGTATGCCATTCAGGCTACTGCCACGCCCTGCCGCGTGGTTAGCCACCGGGCAAATAGCCGCATAGCTTATTTCCAGCTCGCGCGCCAATATCGCTTCAGGCATACCCGTCATGCCGACCATGGTTGCGCCATCGCGCTCGAGCCGATTAATTTCCGCTGCTGTCTCCAGCCTTGGACCCTGCACGGCTGCATAGACACCACCATCAAATAGTTGTTCACCCGCATTTTTAGCGGCCTGCTTGCATAGGTCGCGCATTTTTTGGCAATAGGGTTGGGTAAAGTCGATGTGCCGCACGGGCAAATCCGGGTCATCAAAAAAGGTGTTCTTGCGGCCACTCGTGTAATCAATCAATTGCTCAGGTAAGGCAACGCTGCCGGGGCCCAGGTCTGGATGTATGCCGCCCACTGTTGCAACTGAGACAATCTCACGCACGTGCTCCGAATGCAGTGCCCATAGGTTAGCGCGATAATTCACCATATGCGGCGGAATGGTATGGCCATTGCCATGTCTCGCCAAAAATACCACAGTGTGACCACTAATCTCGCCAAATGTAAGCGGCCCGGAAGGCTCGCCAAAAGGTGTACGGATAATCTGGCGGCGTGTGACAGTTAAATTTGCGAGTTGAGTCAACCCAGTGCCCCCGATAATACCAAGCATAAATTTTTCCCAAAATATCGAATAATCGTGTAGATTGTAACGCAACTTACTGTGGCTGATATGGCATACTTAGCACATCCATGAGTGCCCCTGATTCCCAAGCTATGCCACATCAAAGCATTACCAGTGCCAGCCTCGCGCTCGCCAACTCACATTACGAGAACTTTCCGGTAGCCTCCATATTGCTGCCGCTACACTTACGTAAACCCATAGGCCTTATTTATTCATTCGCAAGGCAAGCCGATGATTTTGCCGACGAAGGTGATTTAAAGCCGAAGCAACGTCTGGCCTTGCTGGATGGCTTCAAGCGCGAGCTTGATTTGATTGCCACCAATTCGTCACCAAAAACACCGTTTTTCGTCACGCTGCAAGCCATGATTGAGGCGCATCAATTACCACTGCCTCCCTTCTACGACCTGCTGGATGCCTTCAGCCAGGATGTAGTGAAATCGCGCTATGCAGATTTCGATGAAGTTCTGGATTATTGCCGTCGCTCAGCCAACCCCATAGGAACGCTGTTGCTGCATCTTTACGGCAAAGCTACGCCGCAGAATATCGCCTATTCCGATGCCATTTGCTCCAGCCTGCAGATCATCAATTTTTTGCAGGATGTAGCGATTGATTACAAAAAAAACCGCATCTATTTTCCACGCGACGAAATGAAAAAATATAACATTGCCGAACATCAAATCGCCAATGTCAACATTGACGCTAACTGGGGTGCTTTCATGACGTTTGAAATTAACCGCGCGCGAGACTTGCTGCAATCCGGCGCGCCGCTTGGCTTAATCTTGCCATGGCGCATCGGGCTTGAAATGCGCACGGTTATTGCTGGTGGCGAGCGCATTCTGCAAAAACTGGAAAAATCAAATGGCGATATGTTCAATCACCGGCCTGTGCTAAAGCCGTGGGATTGGGCTTACATGCTTACTCTGGCCATTATCAGAAAATGACGCCAGCAGAATATTGTCAGAATAAAGCCGCTGCCAGCGGCTCCAGCTTTTACTATAGCTTCCTCTTCCTGCCCAAACCAAAGCGCGAGGCGATTACCGCACTCTATGCCTTGTGCCGCGAGGTTGATGACATTGCCGACGAGTGCACCGATATGTCCATAGCCCACACCAAGCTTGCCTGGTGGCGCGCTGAGGTGGTAAATCTTTACGCCGGCAACCCGCAACATCCGGTGACCAAGGCGCTGGTACTCGCAGTGCGTGATTACGATTTGAACGAAGAGCATTTTCAGGAAATCATCGACGGCATGGAGATGGACCTGGAGCAAAACCGCTATGCGGATTTCAAGCAGTTGCAGCTTTATTGCTATCGCGTTGCCAGCGCCGTTGGTCTACTTTCTGCCTCTGTATTCGGCTTCAGCAATCGCAATACGCTGAAATACGCGCACGATCTGGGGCTAGCTTTTCAACTCACCAATATCATCCGCGATGTCGGTGAAGATGCGCGCCGCGACCGTATTTACTTGCCACTGGATGAACTCGCACAATTCGGCGTCACTGAAGAAGACGTCATCCAGTGCCGCGAATCCGACAGTGTGCAAAAACTGCTCGATTTCCAGATTGAGCGTGCCGAAAGTTACTATGACCGCGCTTTTAATGAGTTGCCGGCAGAAGATAAAAAATCCCAGCTCACCGGCCTGATGATGGCAGCAATTTATCGCACCTTGCTGCGTGAAATCAAAGCCGGCGGTGCGCAAAAGGTACTCAATGCGCGCATCTCGCTTACCCCAATAAGAAAGCTCTGGCTGGCCTGGCGCGCATGGGTGCAGAGCTGAAGTCGCAAGTCGCAGTCATCGGTGGTGGATGTGCCGGGCTGGCAGCCGCATCCAGATTGGCTGAAATGGGCATTGTAGTTACTCTGTATGAATCCAGCCCGCACCTGGGCGGCCGTGCGCGTGGCGTTCAATACAAAGGCCTGGCGCTTGATAACGGCCCGCATATTTTGCTGGGGGCTTACAGCGAAACCCTGCGCCTGCTCAAGCTTGCCGGCGTGACTGAAGAAAAAGCCCTGCTGCGCATGCCGCTGCAACTCACTATTCAAAACGAATTTTCTCTACGAGCCATGCCCTGCCTGCCTGCCCCGCTGCATATTCTGGCGGGGTTGCTTACGGCAAAAGGGCTTTCAATCGGCGAGCGCCTTGCCGCAATACGCTTTATGGTCTGGATGAGCCTTGCAAAATTCAAGCTGACGCAGGATGAAACGCTGCAAAACCTGCTAAGGCAAAAAGCCCAGCCAAAGCGGGTTATCAAGCTATTGTGGGAGCCGCTCTGTGTAGCCGCGCTGAATACCCCCATACAAATCGCCAGCGCACAGGTTTATTTGAATGTGCTGCGTGATAGCTTCTCAAAAGCCAAGTTGGATAGCGACATGCTGCTGCCGCGTTGTGACCTATCCACCTTGATTGCCGACCCAGTTGCGGCCTATATTCAGCGGGCTGGCGGTAGCGTTCTCATCAATACCACCGTTAGCGGCCTGCGCCAGGATGGCGACGGCTTTCTGCTCGCTTGCGACAAAGCGCAAAGCAAGCGTTTCAGCCATGTGATTATTGCGGTCTCGCCTTTTCGTTTAGACAAATTGACCGAGCAGTTGCCAAAATTAACCGGCGCCACATACTCTTACCAGCCAATTTATACGGTTTATTTGCAGTATCCGGAAAGCGTTAAATTAGCTCATCCCATGATAGGTCTTACAAAAAGCTATAGTCAGTGGGTATTTGATCGCGGTTTGCTTTGCGGGCAGCACGGTATGCTGGGCGTGGTTATCAGTGCCGAAGGTCCGCACCAAAAGCTCACTCAGGAGGATTTAGCGCTGGCAGTCATCAAGGAGCTATCTGGCGCCTTTCCTAACTTACCGGCGCCCTTATGGCATAAAGTCATCGCTGAAAAGCGCGCCACCTTTTCCTGTACCCCTGATTTACAGCGCCCGCCTCAACTAACTGCTATCACTGGTTTATACTTGGTCGGTGACTATGTTGCCGGAGATTACCCTGCAACTATAGAAGGCGCGGTGCGCAGTGGTGTGAGCGCTGCAAACCACATTATCGCATCACTTAACCCTCACTAATTTTTTGAAAACATTGCCATGAACGCACATCTCTCAGATTTCCTCATCCACTGGGCCATCATGAGTCTCTCATTGTGGGTAGCGAGCTACCTATTCGCTGGCATCAAGTTTTCCAACAGGTCGTCCTTACTGATTTCGGCATTGGTGCTGGGTTTTGTGAATGCCGTGCTACGCCCTATCCTGCTTATTCTCACTTTTCCGCTTACGATAGTGACATTAGGGCTATTTGCTTTGGTGCTGAATGCGCTGATGATTATGCTGGTCGCCAAGCTGGTCAAAGGCTTCAAGCTTTCAGGGTTCTGGACAGCATTCTTTGCAGGTATTTTTATTACCCTGTTCAGTTTACTCATTGAGCACTTCTTGCCCAGCCAGGGCGTAGTGATTATGCATACGGTCAATACAATTTCCATCTAGTTCTACCAACGCCTGCACCAGCCTTTGCGACGCGTGAGCAAAGCGCCAGGGTTATTTTACCCGCTGCCCTGCCAGGAGTCGTGTGAAATAAAAATTACTTGATGTTAGAAAAGTAAGTGGCAATATCGTGGATGTCCTCATCGGTAAGGCTATGCCCAAGCAACGGCTGGGGAGAATATGTTTCACGGATATTTCTCATTGCCTCTGCCAGTTCTTCATATGGACGACTACCAAGAGCAGGCACACCCGGCTTGCCGCTCTTCCCGTCCGCACCGTGGCATGCAAGGCACGTCTCAACTTTCTGGGCAACGGAAACCTTCGCTGGTGAAGAACTGGAGACATCCTCTTTTGTCGAACAGCCCGCCAAGAATAAAACGAGGGTGCTAAGCAAATAGTATTTCATTGTTGCACCTTAATCATTGTGGGTTGCGGAAATAGGTGCGATAAATATCACTTCGTCCACAGAATGCGACACTTGATATAGCAAGACAAAATGCCAGCTCATGCATGGTGAGCGCTTCAGTTTTGAAGATAGTGTTAAGTGCCGGGGTGTAGATTGTTGCCATTTGCAACACAAATGTTAGCAGCACCGCGCAGGTGTATGATTTCAGTATCTCGCCAAAGTGTACGATGCAGCCAACCCTCGCGCTAAAAAGCATTAGTCAAGCAATATAGTTAGACTGAAATATACCATCTCCCGCGTCATTCCATAGACGGACAAGTGAAGCACTGAAGTAGTATCATGCTTTTATCGGCGTCCGTGATTAAAAACTAACCCAGGGGTACGAATCGTGAGTGCAGAACTGAGCAAATCGTCCCAAAAAGAACTTGAAAATATCCATGCGTACTGGCGTGCATGCAATTACCTAGCAGCGGGCATGATTTACCTGCGCGACAATAGTGGCATGACGCGAGAAGTCTTCATTGTGGCCTTCCCATGCGGATAGCATGAGTTTTATAGCTTAATGATCAAGCAGCCTAGCAAGCGCTTCGTGCGACTAAATGATAGAGTTAGTTATAGCGAAACTGGTTCAATGCTTGTTCTAGTCTATCCACGCCCACCACTTCAATGCCTTTAATCGGTTGTTTAGGCGCATTGGCTTTAGGCACAATGGCGTGAGTAAAACCCAGTTTGGCCGCTTCTTTTAAACGCATTTGCCCTCCTTGCACTGGGCGCACCTCTCCAGCTAAACCAACTTCACCAAACACTATAAGTTTACTGTCTAATGGTTTGTTTTTTAATGAAGAAACAATAGAAAATAACACCGCCAAATCCACCGCTGGTTCACTGATTTTTACACCGCCAACAGCGTTTACAAACACGTCCTGATCAAAACAGGCAATGCCAGCGTGGCGATGCAACACGGCCAACAGCATGGCCAGGCGATTTTGCTCCAGGCCTACACATAAACGCCTTGGGTTGGGTGCGTGCGCTTCATCCACCAAGGCCTGCACTTCAACCAATAATGGCCGTGTGCCTTCTTGAGTGACAGTGATGCACGAACCAGCGACCTCCTCGGCATGGTGCGAAAGGAATAAGGCCGACGGATTACTGACTTCGCGCAAACCCTTGTCCGTCATGGCGAACACGCCCAACTCATTCACCGCGCCAAAGCGATTTTTGAAGGCGCGTATCAGGCGAAAGCTGGAATTGGTGTCGCCCTCAAAATACAGCACGGTATCTACAATGTGCTCCAGCACGCGTGGCCCGGCCAGCGTGCCCTCTTTCGTTACATGGCCGACCAGCACGATGGTAATGCCTAGTTGCTTGGCTAGCCGCGTGAGCTGCGCCGCGCATTCACGCACTTGTGCCACCGAGCCGGGCGCGGATTGCAGCGCCTCGGAATAGATGGTCTGGATAGAATCAATCACCACCACATCCGGCTTGTGCGCTTGCAGGGTGCTGAGGATACGCTCCAGGTTGATTTCGGCCAAGAGCTCAATCTGACCGGCATTCAGGCCCAGCCGCTTGACATGCATGGCGATTTGCTGCGGAGATTCTTCGCCGCTGACATAGATCGCGCTACGCTGCCCACCAATATGGCAAAGCGCTTGCAGCAATAAGGTGGATTTACCGATGCCCGGATCGCCGCCGATAAGCACTACACCGCCCGGCACCAAGCCGCCGCCCAATACGCGGTCGAACTCACCGATACCTGTGGGCTGACGCGGGATTTCTGCGGCTTTGACTTCCGCCAGTTTTTGCAAGCCAACGGTCTCGGCCAATGGCGCATATCTATTGCTGGTCGGCGCCTCGGCAATGGTTTCCACCAGGGTATTCCACGCCATGCAGCTGGGGCATTGACCCTGCCATTTAGGCTCATTAGAGCCACATTCGGTGCAGGTATAAACAGTCTTTTGTTTTGCCATCAGCGCGTCATTCTTTTATTTCTACTGGCACGCGCGGCGCTACCGCACAAAGCAGCTCATAGCCCACAGTGCCGGAGGCTTCAGCAACCACATCCACCGGCACTTGCCCGCCCCACAGCTCAACAGCGCTGCCAATACCAGCTTGTGGAATATCAGTAATATCAGCAAACAGCATATCCATTGAAACGCGGCCTAAAGTCTGGGTAAGTTTTCCATCAACCGCAATCGCCGTGCCGTGCTGGTTTTCACCAGCCGAATATTGGTTCGCGTGGCGTGGATAACCATCGGCGTAACCGCAAGCCACAATGCCGACGCGCGTTTTACGCTTGGCGGTAAAACGTTTGCCGTAGCCTACGCTGTCGCTTGTTTCAAGCGTTTGAACCGCGATGATTTCACTGGTAAGGTGCATGGCAGGTTTAAGACCAAAACTGGCGGCAGGCTGGCCTGCCACTGGCGTGGCGCCATACAGCATGATGCCGGGGCGTACCCAGTCGCTATGGGTGGCCGGATAACGCAGTAAAGCGGCTGAATTGGCCAGCGAAACCGGGTAATTCAGTCCTTGCGTGGCCTTTTTAAAAAGCGCCAGCGGAGCTGACACGCCCTCTTCCTCATCCGCCGTGGCGAAATGTGTCATCAGCACAATACCAGCTACATTTTTACAGCTGCTTAAGCGCTGCACGGTTTTCGCATAGTCGCCAGGAGCAAAGCCCAGACGGTTCATGCCCGTATTCATTTTTACAAAAATTGAAACAGGGCTTGTCAGATGTGCTTTCTCCAGCATTTCAATCTGCTCCAGGCAATGCACGACAGGGCTGATGGTGTGCGTTGAGGCTACTTTAAGCTCGTCAGCGCTAAAAACGCCCTCCAGCAGCAGCAAGGTTTGCTTGAACCCTGCTTCACGCAGCGTCACCGCTTCATCTATGCCGAGCACAGCGAAGCCTTCCGCCTGATTCAAGCCAGTGGCAGCGCACACTACGCCGTGACCATAGCCATTGGCCTTGATTACCGCCATGATTTTAGCTTGCGGCGCTGCGGCTTTAGCTACACACAGATTGTGATGTAGCGCACTAAGATGGATGGTAGCGAGGATGGGGCGCATAACTACAAGCGCCTAATATGCGCCGATATGGGCAAAGTTCTCAAAACGCGTATACTCGCCGAGGAAAGTGAGCTTCAGGCGCCCGATTGGGCCGTTACGCTGCTTGGCAATGATGATTTCCGCCGTGCCTCGGTCTGGGCTCTCTGCGTTGTAAACTTCATCGCGATAAATGAACAGAATCAGGTCGGCATCCTGCTCAATCGCGCCAGACTCACGTAAATCAGACATGACAGGACGTTTATCCGGACGCTGCTCCACGCTACGATTGAGCTGGGAAAGAGCAACCACAGGCACATCCAGCTCTTTGGCCAGGGCTTTGAGCGAGCGTGATATTTCAGAAATTTCTGTCGCGCGATTTTCAGACTGGCGGCTGGCTGGCGCGGACATCAATTGCAAGTAATCCACCACAATCAAGCCTAGTTTGCCGCACTGCCTGTGCAGGCGCCGCGACCTTGCGCGCACATCAAATGAGGAAAGCGCTGCGCCTGCATCAATAAATATCGGCGCATCGTTTAATTTGCCAAGCGCCGTTGTCAAACGCACCCAGTCTTCATCTTCCAGCCTGCCCGTTCTCATTTTATGCTGATCCAGCCGCCCTACCGAGCCTATCATCCGCATGACAAGCTGCGTTGCCGCCATTTCCATAGAAAAAACCGCCACTGGCAAGCCGGTATCCAGTGCTACATTTTCCGCAACATTGAGTGAGAACGCGGTCTTGCCCATCGAAGGCCGCCCGGCTACGATAATCAATTCACCCGGCTGAAAGCCGGAGGTCATGAAATCCAAATCGCTGAATCCGGTGGGGATACCCGTGACACCACCGGGATTTTCACGCTGAAATAACTGGTCAATACGGTCTGCCACCTGTGGCAACAACACTTTAATATCAACGAAACCTTCCGAGCTACGCTGGCCGCCTTCGGCAATCTGAAAAATCCTTGCCTCAGCTTCATCCAGCAATTGCTGCGCATCTCGCCCCTGCGGGCTAAAAGCACTTTCGGCAATACCGGAACCCACCTCTACCAGTTTGCGCATCACCGCACGTTCACGAACGATCTCGGCATAGCGCCGTATATTGGCTGCAGTAGGTGTGTTTTGTGCTAATGCGCCAAGGTAGGCAATGCCGCCAACTCCGGCAAGTTCGGCTGTACTTTCCAAGGATTCTGCCACCGTAACAATATCTGCTGGCTTGTTGTGCTCGATCAGCTCGCTAATATGCTGGTAAATCAGCCGATGATCATGCCGGTAAAAATCCTGCGTGCTGAGGATGTCAGCAATTTTATCCAGCGCATCATTTTCAAGCAGCAGGCCGCCAAGCACTGATTGTTCGGCCTCAACAGAGTGCGGGGGAAGTTTTAGGGATTCCATGGAGTCATCAGCCATGGTACATTATAACAATTGAAACTGGCCTCAACTCTTTTCCGGATAGCAATATTTATTAATAGCTAAACCTTGATTAATATCAACATGCATTCTGCTATAACGGGTTTATAATATTTGCTTATGCCTCACGGAGGCCAAGGTATTACCAATAATATTATTTTGAGGAGTGCAGCATGAGTCTTGAAAGCCTGAGTAACCTGAAAGTAAATATCCCGTTTAAACCTAAATACGATAACTATATCGGTGGCAAATGGGTTGCCCCTGCGAATGGAACGTATTTTGAGAACATCAGCCCAGTCACGGGCAAAGCATTCTGCAAAATCGCGCGCTCCACTGAAAAAGATATCAATCTGGCACTGGATGCTGCGCATGCAGCCAAGGACGCTTGGGGCAAAACTTCTACTACTGCGCGCGCCATCATCCTGAACAAGATTGCCGACGTTATGGAAGCCAATCTGGAAACCATTGCCATTGCCGAAACCATTGACAATGGCAAGCCGCTACGCGAAACCACTTATGCCGATATTCCGCTGGCGATTGACCATTTCCGTTATTTTGCCGGCTGTATCCGTGCACAGGAAGGCACCAGCAGCGAGATAGACCATGAAACCGTGGCTTATCACTTTCATGAGCCGCTAGGTGTTGTCGGCCAGATTATCCCATGGAATTTCCCCATCCTGATGGCAGTGTGGAAGCTGGCACCGGCATTGGCTGCCGGAAACTGCATTGTGCTCAAGCCAGCGGAGCAAACACCTGCGTCGATTATGGTGCTGATGGAGCTGATTGGCCACTTATTGCCACCCGGCGTGCTCAATATCGTCAATGGTTTTGGCCTGGAAGCAGGCAAACCGCTGGCAAGCTCCAGCCGCATCGCCAAAATTGCCTTCACCGGCGAAACCACTACCGGACGCCTGATTATGCAATATGCGTCGCAGAACATTATCCCGGTAACATTGGAGCTAGGCGGCAAATCGCCCAATATATTCTTTGCCGATGTGATGGATGCCGATGATGATTATTTTGACAAATGCCTGGAAGGTTTCACCTTGTTTGCACTGAACCAGGGCGAGGTATGCACCTGCCCATCCCGCGCATTGATCCAGGAATCCATCTACGACAAATTCATCGCCAGAGCCCTGGAGCGTGTGGCCAAGATTAACCAGGGCAGTCCGCTTGAAATGACTACCATGATAGGTGCACAAGTTTCAAGCGAGCAGATGGAAAAGATTCTTTCCTACATCAAACTAGGTAAGGAAGAAGGGGCGAAGTGCCTGATTGGTGGTGAACAGACCATACAAAAAGGTGATTTAAAAGACGGCTACTACATCCAGCCTACGGTGTTCAAAGGCCACAATAAAATGCGCATTTTCCAGGAAGAAATTTTTGGGCCGGTGCTTTGCGTAAGTACATTCAAGGATGAAGCAGAGGCGCTAGCAATTGCCAACGACACGCTTTACGGTTTAGGCGCAGGTGTCTGGACGCGTGATGGCAGCCGTGCCTACCGTATGGGTCGTGGCATTCAGGCTGGGCGGGTATGGATTAACTGTTTTCACCTCTATCCGGCACATGCCGCATTCGGTGGTTATAAGCAATCTGGCATTGGTCGCGAAAACCACAAAATGACGCTGGATCACTATCAGCAAACCAAAAACCTGTTGGTAAGCTATAGCCCTAAAGCACTGGGCTTCTTCTAAGCTAGGCTTTTTCTAAAGCTTTTCTCAATCTGCTTAAGTCAGGTAGGAGCTACAATGTCCTGCCTGACTTTTTTAATTAGAGGTTCCTTAGGAGCCTATGAATACAAACGTTACCCGAGTATCCGCGACCAAAGCAGCACTCGACCTGATTACCCAATTACAGGCCGAACATGGCCGCTTAATGTTCCATCAGTCCGGCGGATGTTGCGATGGCAGCGCGCCTATGTGCTTCACTGAAGGTGAGTTTTATCTGGGCGGCGCCGATGTCAAGCTGGGCGAGGTAGGCGAAGTGCCTTTTTATATGAGCTTTAGCCAATTCGAATACTGGGAACACACGCATTTAACCCTCGATGCAATTCCCGGCACCGGCGGGCAATTTTCGCTGGAGCGGCCAACCGGTTTGCGCTTTATTATCCGATCCAGACTTTATAGCGATGAAGAATGGCAGCAACTTGAAAAGCAGCCGATTGAGCACTGCGGATAAATAAAAAGGCAGCCTGGGCTGCCTTTTTATTTTCACTATTTCTAACAGTATTGCAACAAAGTTTGGATTTTTAAGCTTCGCCGAGCACAGATACGGTGATATCTACTACCACATCGTGATGCAATGCAATGCTGATGGTGTGGTCGCCCACAGTCTTTAACGGACCATCTGGCATGCGTATTTCGGATTTGGCCACTTCAAATTTTTGTGCGGTCAATGCTTCGGCAATATCGCTATTGGTCACAGAGCCAAACAAACGGCCGTCTTCACCCACTTTTTGCGATATTTGCAGCATAAAACCGGCCAATTTCTCGCCACGTTTTTGTGCAGCAGCCAGTAGCGTGGTTTGTTGTTTTTCCAATTCAACGCGGCGTGCGGCGAATTCAGCGCGATTAGCCTCAGTTGCGCGTTTAGCCTTACCTTGTGGAATCAAAAAATTACGGCCGAAGCCATCTTTAACCCTTACCTCATCGCCAAGGTTGCCCAGGTTAGCTACTTTTTCTAATAATATAACTTGCATGTTCGCTACCCCTTAGTGCTTATCAGTGTATGGCAAGAGTGAAAGGAAGCGCGCGCGTTTGACAGCAGTGGTCAATTGACGTTGATAGCGTGCTTTGGTACCAGTAATACGAGCCGGAATAATTTTGCCATTCTCGTTAATGAAGTCTTTTAGCAACTCCACATCTTTATAATCTACTTCTTTAATGCCCTCTGCTGAAAAACGGCAGTAGCGGCGGCGTTTGAACATTTCACGTGCCATGTCAGTAATCCTTTTAAATAATCTCTAACGTATCTATGTGTAATACCAGTTGCGTACTTTTAAGGCTGCATCTGGCAAGAAATCCGGAGGCTTTGATTAACGCCCCTTCCTTGATGCCTTGTGATTTCACTGCTAGATCGCCCATAGCGATTGCGGTTACTTCACATTCAACCTTGCGTTGCATGCCAGCTTCAATTTGTTCAGAAGTGTGCTGTACAACAAAGCTTAACAGCGGTATGCCTGCCGGGGTGTAGCGTAGCGCTTGAATTTGCAAAGCGATGCCTGTCAACTCCAGCTTATTGCGAATCACTTAAACTGCTGCTGCCTCGTCTATTGGTGCAGTTATTGGTGGCGCATCTATTGGCGCAGTTGGTGTAATTATTGGTGCAACCACTTTTTTCTCAGCAGAATCTCTGCTCAGCACCGATCTGGATTTTTCTTCTTTCATCATCGGTGATGGCTCAACCGCAGCAGTCTTGGTGCTCATGGTCAAATGGCGTAACACAGCATCGTTAAACTTGAATGCCAGCTCAAGCTCATCTAAAACAGCCTGGTTACATTCGATGTTCATCAATACGTAATGCGCTTTGTGGATTTTTTGGATCGGGTAAGCCAGTTGGCGGCGGCCCCAGTCTTCCAGACGGTGCATCGCACCACCATTGGAAGTAACCAGTGTGCGGTAGCGCTCGATCATTGCTGGCACTTGCTCGCTCTGGTCCGGATGGACGATAAAAACTACTTCATAGTGTCGCATGTAATCTCCTTATGGATAAAGCCTCCCGCTATGCGTTACGGTGAGGCAAGGTGGAAAAGCCGGCGATTATAGGCAAATTCCCTAATTAAATCAATTTTTTTCTTAACTTTTCAATAGCTGCACAGTCATAACCCCTAAGCCTGTCATTATTAGCGACCCTGCTACGTGGCTTAGCATATGCACACTAGCCCAGCCGTAATCGCCACGGCTGAATAAATTGACTGATTCTGCTGAAAATGCAGAAAAGGTTGTCAGGCCACCCAAAAATCCAGTAGTAATGAGCAAGCGCATCTCGGGTGAAATTGCACTGCCAAGCGCGAAGAAAGCCATCGCCAAGCCTATCAGATAACCGCCCACCAAATTGGCGACCAGCGTACCCAGCGGCAAGGCTGGCAAAGTCGCATTCAACATAAACCCCAAGCCCCAACGCAGCCATGCGCCTATCGCGGCGCCAATGCCTACTGCTGCAAAACTGCTAAAACCCATGATTAACCTCGTATTAGTTCGTCTTGATTAGAGTGTTGCCCGCCAGTATGATGGAGCGCAAAAATAGATTCAATCTTCAAATTCATGAAAGCTGGTGGTTTGCGTACTTTATTCGTTAGCTCTGAAGCATATCCCCTGATTAAAACTGGTGGTCTGGCTGATGTAAGCGGCGCCCTGCCAGCAGCGCTATGTAATTTGGGCGCGGATGTCCGCCTGTTGATTCCGGGCTACAATCTGGTGCTGGACAAGCTGCTCAATTTGCAGCCAGTCGCTACTATCAACGATTTGCCGTTGATTGGCTCTGTCACCTTGATAGAGGGAGAGATGCCAGAAACAGGCATGCCAGTACTGGCCGTTCAATGCCCCAGCCTTTATCAGCGAGGCGGCGGACCTTACGTGGATGCAGGTGGCCGTGACTGGGAAGACAACCCTTTACGCTTTGGCATTTTGTCGCGCGTTGCCGCCTTGCTGAGCAGTAGCGATAGTCCACTCACGGACTGGATACCCGATATCGTGCATTGTAATGATTGGCAGAGCGGTTTAACGCCGGCATTTATGCACTTTATGAGGGCAAGTCGCCCAGAATTGAGGCAAGCCAAGTCTATGTTGAGCATCCATAATCTCTTATTTCAGGGTAACTATGCAGCCGATTGGATAGGCAGGCTGGGCCTGCCGGCATCAAGCTATCATGTGAATGGCGTGGAATATTATGGCCAATTATCATTCCTGAAGGCAGGTGTTTTTTACGCTGACGTTCTCACCACGGTAAGCCCAACCTACGCAAAAGAGATTCAAACAGAGGAATATGGGTTTGGCATGCAGGGCTTGCTGGCGGACCGCGAACATGAGCTTTATGGCATTTTAAATGGTATAGATATACAAGAGTGGGATCCGGCAAACGATCCACATTTGTGTAAAAACTATGATGCCGAACATCTTGCCGGGAAAAAATCGGTTAAAAAAGCACTGCAAGCCCAACTGGGCCTGGATATTGACACAGAAGCCCCGCTATTAGGCACTGTAAGCCGTTTAACGCATCAAAAAGGTCTAGATATGTTTTTGGCAGTAGCTCAGCCTCTATTGCAGCAAGGCTGCCAGATAGTCGTGCTGGGAAGCGGAGAAGCGGCACTTGAGGATAGCTTTACGGATTTAGCGTTGCGCTACCCGAAGCAAGTCAGCACAACTATTGGTTACGATGAAGTACTTTCGCATCAAATAATGGCGGGTGCTGACATTTTTGTCATGCCCTCACGTTTTGAGCCATGCGGCCTTAATCAAATGTACGGCTTGCGTTATGGTACTCCGTCGGTTGTCACGCGCACTGGCGGCCTGGCAGATTCGGTGCAGGATAGCAACGAGGCCAGCCTTAGCAATGGCACTGCTACCGGCTTTGTGATGGATGCCGTTGAGTCACACCAGCTACTCATGAGCATAGAACGTGCGCTGGCCTGCTACCGCAACCCCAAAATCTGGCGCCAGATTCAACGCAATGGCATGCGTTGTGATTTGAGCTGGGATCATAGCGCAAGCGCTTATCTGGATATCTATACCAGCCTTGTTTGATGATTAGCCTTATCTGGCGCGCCTAAACGTCATTATCTGGCAATAATTCACCTTGAACTACAAATCCCCTGACCAAGAAATTGGCATGGTTAATGCTTGTATACATATGAGCTTTCTCCGAAGCTTTACTTCTCCTCCCTCAGGGTGCGTTTATCGCACCCATTTTTTTGTGCTCCTAATCTAACTTAATAAAATGCTCACGGTAATACTTCAATTCGTCTATTGATTCATAAATATCAGCCAACGCTTCGTGTTTACTTGCTTTCTTGAAGCCCGAATATATTTCTGGCTTCCAACGGCGAGCGAGCTCTTTAAACACGCTCACGTCCAGATTGCGGTAATGAAAATAGGCCTCTAAATCGGGCATGTGGCGCGCCATGAAGCGCCTATCCTGGCAGATAGAGTTCCCACACATCGGTGATTTTCCGGCAGCCACAAACTGCTTGAGAAATTCAATCATCTGCAACGTCGCGCCAGCCTCATCTAAAGTGGAGGCTTTAACTTTATCAATCAGGTCGGAGCGCGCATGTGTGCTTTTGTTCCAGGCATCCATGCCATCCAATACCGCATCAGGCTGGTGCACAACCAGCACGGGTGACTCGCCCAGCACATTCAAATTTGCATCGGTAATTACAACGGCCAGCTCCAGAACACGGTCGGTATCCGGCAATAAGCCGCTCATTTCCATATCAAGCCAGATGAGGTTGTCGTTATCTTGTGCCATCATGATTTCCATTAAAATTGTGTGATAAAACGCGATTGGTGAACCTTCCAGCAACCGATGCCTCTATAATGCTATTAGTTTAACTGAAAACCTGAAAAATTATGGCTGCTACACTTACTACAGTATTTATTGCACTACTTGTTCTTACTACCGCCACCCGCGTCTGGCTTGGGCGTCGCCATGTAAGCTACATGCAATCTCATCGCGGCCAAGTGCCTGTTGCCTTCAATAAGAGCATCAGCCTGGATGCGCACCAAAAAGCTGCGGACTATTCATCTGCCAAGACCCGGCTTGTTATCGCAGAAGCCTTTGTACAAGCCTTACTGTTAGCACTATTCACCATTGGCGGCGGCTTGCAGTGGCTGGACACCGCATGGCGCGGAATCATGCCGGATCAGGAAATGCTGCGTGGCGCTTTAGTGATATTAAGTGCGCTAGTCATTAGCGGCTTGGTCGATTTGCCTTTTGAGTATTACAAATCGTTCGTCGTGGATGAGCGCTTTGGCTTCAACAAAATGACACTCGTCACGTTTTTTACCGATTTGCTCAAGCACAGCGCCTTAGGGGTCGCATTCGGCGCGCCTATTTTGTTCGCCGCCCTTTGGCTGATGCAAAGCGCAGGGGAATACTGGTGGCTTTATTTGTGGGCGGTCTGGGGTGTATTTAATTTGCTGATGCTGGCGATTTATCCAACTTTTATTGCGCCGCTATTCAACAAATTTTCGCCATTAACTGACGAAACGCTCAAAACGCGCATCGAAGCACTGTTGGCTAAATGTGGCTTTAAATCGCAGGGCCTGTTCGTCATGAATGGCTCTCTGCGCAGCAGTCACGGCAATGCTTATTTCACCGGCTTTGGCTCCAGCAAGCGCGTGGTGTTTTTTGACACCCTGCTTGAGCGTCTGGGTGTGGATGAAATCGAGGCAGTATTGGCGCACGAACTTGGCCACTTTAAACATCATCACGTCATCAAACGTATTGCACTGATGTTCTTTGTGAGCTTTTTAGGTCTGGCTTTACTTGGCTGGCTCAAGCAACAAGTATGGTTTTACAACGGGCTTGGCGTAACTGAGACAAGTGACTATATGGCGCTGCTATTATTCCTGTTGGTTAGCCCGGTGTTTCTATTCATGCTGCGTCCATTGATGGCGAAATATTCACGCAAAAATGAATTTGAAGCCGATGAATATGCAGCCAAACATGCTGATGCGCGACATTTAGTAGAAGCGCTGGGGAAGCTTTACCGAGACAATGCATCAACACTTACGCCAGATCCGCTGCATTCAGCGTTTTATGATTCGCATCCGCCAGCCAGCATTCGCGTCTCTAAACTTGCTAAGTTTAGCACTGGTAATAATTAATCTAAAACATTAAATATAGTAGATATCATATTGAAATTAATATATTTTATAATTATATTTATTTACGCAAGCCTTGCTCAGGCCGACCCGTTTGCCCAAGGCAATGCAACCATTGGCAAGGCCATGGTTGAGAAAAACTGCATTGCCTGTCACGCCTCTAAATTCGGTGGTGATGGTTCGGCAATTTATACGCGCGATTATCGCAAAGTAAAAACATCAGCAGGCCTGTTGGCGCAAATCCGCAATTGCAACACCATGCTTGGCTTAAAGTGGTTTGAGGATGAAGAGCTGCATGTGGCGAACTATCTCAATAAGACTTACTACAAGTTTGAAAAGTAGCTAATTGGCCGTTACATCCCCGTTACAAGGTCTTGTCGTTGCCGCGTATGGCAAGCGCTATGGGGTCGAGTTAAGTGATGGGCGTCAAATCAGCTGTGTCACCCGTGGCAAAAAGAATGATCTCGCTTGTGGCGACCGCGTGGAAATCCAGCTCACAGATACCAGCGAAGGCGTTGTAGAGAAATTTCTGCCGCGCACCAACCTGCTCTACCGCAGCAACGCTTATCGCAGCAAGATGCTGGCGGCCAATGTCACACAAGTGATTATCGTGCTTGCCACGACCCCCAGTTTTTATGAAGCATTGCTCAATCGCTGCCTGATTGCGGCGGAAGCTGCGGGCATTCGCGCCCTTATTGTGCTTAACAAGTGCGACATTGGCGACAATACCGATGCGCTTGCGCGACTTAAGTGCTACACAGATTTGGGTTACCAAGTGCAGCCACTATCCGCCAAGCAGGACATCGCCCCATTAAGGCAATGGCTGCGAGGCCAAATCAGCGTGCTTGTTGGGCAATCAGGCATGGGCAAATCGACCATTGTCAATGCCTTGTTGCCAGATTTAAGCATACGCACACGGGAGGTTTCTGAAGTCCTGGATAGCGGCAAGCACACCACCACAGCTGCGCATCTTTACCATCTGGATTGCAGCAGCCAGTTGATTGACTCCCCCGGCTTACAAGAGTTTGGCCTTAACCATTTAAGCATTGAACAATTGGAGCATGCCTTTGTGGAGTTTCTCCCCTATTTGGGCAAATGCCGCTTTCAAAATTGCCGTCACCTGAAAGAGCCCGATTGTGCGATCAGCCAGGCAGTAGTGGATGGCAAAGTATCCAGCGAACGGTTAGCCTATTATCAAGACCTCTTAAGGGAAGTATCTTGAACAATACTGCGTTTATTTCACATCCTGATACCTTGCTGCACGTAATGGATGGCTCCCATCCGGAATCCCCCGCCCGTATCACTGCAATCATCAACGCGCTTAAATCCAGCGGCACTTACGCAAAATTGCAGGTGCATGAAGCCCCTCTCGCCACCGATGAAGAGTTGCAGCGCGTGCATAGCCAGCAATACATTCAATATATTCGTAGTGTTGCACCTAAAGCTGGCTTGGTCAGGCTAGACCCTGATACCGCCATGGGCCCTGTGTCGCTTTCGGCTGCCCTGCATGCCTCTGGAGCAGTCATTTTAGCCACCGATTTAGTCATGACAGGCAAGGCAGATAATGCTTTTTGCTGCGTGCGGCCGCCTGGTCACCATGCAGGTAAAGAGAGCGCCGCCGGCTTTTGCATTTT
Organism: Methylophilaceae bacterium; assembly: GCA_038924905.1. Taxonomy (GTDB): domain Bacteria; phylum Pseudomonadota; class Gammaproteobacteria; order Burkholderiales; family Methylophilaceae; genus JBCKUK01. Next base: position 60,741 of record JBCKUK010000003.1, read on the forward strand.
CAACCATATTGCAGTCGGCGTGGCGCATGCAATCGCTCGCCACGGCATTGAGCGCGCCGCGATTATTGATTTTGATGTGCACCACGGCAATGGCACCGAGGATATTTTCAAAGACAACCCGCGGGTAATGCTCTGCTCCACGTTTCAGCACCCATTTTACCCAGGCTCAGGCGCAGACACTCGCACCGATCGCATGATCAATGTGCCCTTAGCCGCCGGCACCGATGGCAAGGGCTTTCGCAAGGCGGTAGAAGAACAATTCGCCCCGGCCCTCGCCCGCTTTAAGCCACAAATGGTGTTTGTATCCGCAGGCTTTGATGCCCACGTAGATGACCCCTTGGCGCAGCTAGGCCTGGTAAAAGATGATTACATCTGGGTGACTGAATTCATCAAGGATGTCGCAAGTAAGCATGCTAAAGGCCACATCGTTTCAACGCTGGAAGGCGGTTACCAGCTCACGGCATTGGCGGAATGCGCCACCGCCCACATCCACACACTCGCCAGCTAACCTACTGCGCTTTAAAATACTGCGTTGCGCGGTGCTCGTAATCCTCATTTACACCACGTAAACTCCGGCTCCTGCGCGCTATGCGCCTTGTCTTTGAATCGCTCGTAACGGTTAGGCAAAGGCATGATGCTGTTATAATTAAGGTCATGCAAATCACCACCCGCCTTGAATTCGATGCCGGCCATCGCATCCCTTCCCATAAAAGCCAATGCCGCAACCTGCACGGCCATCGCTACGCCATTGAAATCACGCTGTCGGGCGACATCATCCAAAAAGAAGGTGTCTCAGAAAACGGCATGGTGATAGATTTCTCCGACGTAAAAGCGATTGCACGCAAAGCAGTCGTGGATGTTTGGGATCATGCTTTTTTGGTTTACAAAGGTGACACCAAAGTGCTGACGTTTCTTGATAGCTTGCCTGACCATAAAACCGTAGTGATGAATACCGTGCCAACCGCAGAAAATATGGCTGCCGAGGCTTTCAGGATTTTACAGGCAGAGTACCGCGACACCTATGGCAATTACCTGAAACTGGAACGCGTAAGGCTCTACGAAACACCCAATAGCTGGGCTGATGCGCTAGGCTAGGTTAGAGTTGGTTGGCGCAACCGAGTAGCTCAAGCTCTTCCGGAACATTAACGCTATCGATAATTGACCCCGCCCCCATTTATTTTGATTTTGAAAATGGGAGATTAAATCAGCTTGTCCCAGCATGTTCTTGGCGAAACAATAGGCAGCCCTTCAGCGGCGCCAAGCTCCAGCAACTCGGCATCGCCAGTAATAAAATAAAGGCTCTTCGCGTAAGAGTGTGGGTAAAAATGGTCATGAAATTGCCTGAACGCCTTACTGAATGCTGGTTTCAGCAGATTGATACTGCTGCGGAAACTGGTATGATTTCGGGATGGCTACTTTACGCAACCACAAGCGTCTTCTCGACGCATACCGGTTCTCCGGTTTCCGTCCTGCGGACGAGGTGCGCGGCATCTTCGGTGATCCGATGGCGCGCGTCATCACTCTCGTGCGGCGCTCAAAAAAACAGTCTGCAAAGAATGCGGTCGAACGCACTCGGGTTGGTACGACCGCACGAGGCGGCGAGTGCGAGATTTGTCCTGCGGCAACACGCGCGTCTATCTTGATATCGAGGTTCGGCGGGTCCTATGCGCTGCGCGCCATGGCCAACGGCAGCCACAGGCTCAACTACAATCTCTACACCGACGCCACACGCACCGCCATGTGGGGCGGACGGCATCACGGCGTCTCGGTGGTCTGCACCAGCATCGTGACCGCCGCCGCCTACACCATCGCCCTGGGGCCGAGCACGGCAGGCAACAGCATCAGCCCGCGCTACCTGGCCAACACCAGCAATGGCGGCGCCAACATGGAGTTTAACGTCTTCACGAATTCCAACCACACGACGATCTGGGGCGACGGCACAACGGGCAGCACCATTGGCGGCAACCTCCCCACCGGCAACAGCAACCAGTCGCACACGGTTTACGGCAGGATTCCGGCGGGGCAAAACACGCTCAAGGCCGGCAGCTTCTCTGGTTCGCTGACCATGACGCTGACCTACACCCCCTAGGAGCCCGCGCGACAGAACCTCAATGCTGCTCAGCCGCCTCGCACCCCGCCGCCCGCAACGCCGCCAGCACCTGCTAAATGTGATCGCGACCGCGGGTGTGGATTGGCAAGACCGTAAGTAAAAGTTTTATCAGCCACAAGCGTTCCCCTTATCAACCAAATCGAGAATAAATAGGCTTAGAGTCATTAAATCCCTTAATTCGCAGGTTAGAAGCAAGGTTAATCAGTTTTCCACACACAGGCACCGGACTTGGCAAGGTCATCCAGGTATTCCTGATGTGCTGCTAATGCATCTGCGTCCGCTGTGAGCACTTTTAATGGATGACCGCGAACAGCAGCAGACCCGTCATCCAATACGCTGATAGTTTCCACCAAATCCATCATCAGGCTCTCTTGGCCACGCGTCATAGCCATGTAAACTTCTGCCAGCAGCTCGGCGTCCAGCAAGGCACCGTGCAAGGTGCGCTTGGAGTTATCAATACCGAAGTGACGGCATAACGCATCCAGGCTGTTACGCTGGCCGGGGCGCATGTCTTTGGCCATTCTCAGCGTATCCACAATGCTCGCGCTCGCCTCTTCTATGTTGGCACGGTCAATTTTTCCCAGTTCAGCATTGAGAAACCCCACATCAAACGGCGCGTTATGGATAATCAACTCGCCATCACCGATAAAATCAAGAAACTCATCGACCACATCAGCAAAACGCGGCTTATCCTGCAGAAATTCCAGCGTGATGCCGTGCACTTCCTGTGCGCCTTGGTCTATCTCGCGATCCGGGTTCAGGTACACATGAAAATGGTTTTGTGTCACACGGCGATTAATTACCTCCACCGCGGCAATTTCAATAATGCGATGACCTTGTGCAGGCGATAGACCCGTGGTCTCTGTATCTAAAAAAATCTGTCTCAATTTAGGGAGTTCCATTCAAAAATTCTTCAACGCCCTTGTTCGCCAAGGCATCTGCACGTTCGTTACCTGCGTGGCCAGCGTGACCTTTAACCCAAACCCATTTAATCTCATGCTGCCCAGACAAGCTATCTAGCTCTTTCCATAAATCATCATTCTTGACCGGCTTTTTGTTACTGGTACGCCATCCGCGCGCTTTCCAGCCCTCAATCCATTCGGTGATGCCTTTTTGTACATAGACTGAATCTGTATAGACTTTCACCTTGCATGGCCGCTTAAGCTGCTCTAGCGCACGAATTACTGCTGTCATTTCCATGCGATTATTGGTAGTTAATAATTCACCGCCGCACAACTCTTTTTCGCGTCCACCAAAAGCCAGCCATGCGCCCCAGCCGCCCGGACCGGGGTTTCCTTTACAAGCACCATCGGCATGGATGACGACATGTTCTTTTGCACTACTCATATTTTTTGTTCTTTAATTTTTTGTTTGTCGTTAGATTTTTGTGAGGGCTGCCTTTGCGATGACACAGAAACCAGGCTGGGCTTGAGTTTGGAATTCTTCCAATTAGGGCGAATTACGCGCATACTCAGCACACGTTTTTTAGCGACCATAAAATATACCCCGCCCATCATCGGCCACCATCGGTCTCCGCTCCTGTCCATAAACTCAAATCGCTGCAACCAAGCTGGGTTGGCAAAAGGTGGCGCATAACATGCCATGCGCCCCGATACTACCTCAAACCCCAGCAAAGCCAGCCAGTCTTTGACGCGTAGCAACGATAAAAAACTGCCATTCCAGGGATAGCCGCCATCTTTGGTTAGTCCGCGCTTTAGACCCCACGCGCTGATAGGATTAAAGCCAGTCAGCATGATATGGCCTTCGGGTACCAGTACCCGCTCCGCTTCACGCAAGGTTTGGTGGGGGTTATGGCTAAACTCCAGGGCATGCGGTAACAAAAGCAGATCGATACTATTGCTTAAAAATGGCAGATGCCTGGAATCGCATAGCGCATCACCCTGGCCATTACCTGCCTTGAAGGAAAATGGGATACGTGAGCTACGCAGCAAATCCATCGGCGTCATGCCTATTTGAACCGCATTAAAACCAAAAACATCACTCACGGCGTTATCAAACAGGGCTTGCTCCCGCTCTTGCAAATAAGCGCCTAGCGGGGTTGCCAGCCATTCATGTTGAGCATCTGTTGACATCTTATGTAGACATTCCTAGCCTAAAAACGAACTATTATAGGTATACTAAAAAGCATGTTGGAAATTATACCCATCCCCGCGTTTCAGGATAACTATATCTGGCTGCTAAAGCGCGACACTCATGCTGCGGTCGTTGATCCTGGTGACGCGGCGCCTGTCATGGCAACGCTGAAGAGCCTGGCGCTTACCCTAGATGCCATTTTAATTACCCATCATCATTCTGACCATATTGATGGCGTGGCTGAGCTGCTGCAACACTGGCCAAAGGCCGTTGTCTATGCACCCAAACGCGGACAATACAACTTTCCTCATCATGCGGTTAGAGAAAATGACCTTGTTCAGCTCAAAACTTTAAACCTGGAACTCACCGTGATGGAAGTGCCCGGCCATACGCTGGATCATATAGTCTATTATGGCGCAAACATGCTGTTTTGCGGCGATACCTTGTTTGGTGCGGGCTGCGGCAGACTATTTGAGGGCACGCCTGAGCAAATGTATCACTCATTACAGCGCCTGGCTAAACTACCCAAAGACACCGCAGTTTATTGCACACATGAATATACCGAGCACAATTTACGCTTTGCGCGCAGCCTAGGCCCTGGCAATGCTGCGCTGGCTACGCGCCAAGCTGACGCAGCCGCTTTAAGACTAGCTGGCAAGCCCACGTTGCCGTCAACTATAGGGCTGGAACTTGAAACCAATCCTTTTTTGCGCTGCCATACAGCGGCCATACAGCTTGCTTCCGGCACCAACAATGCCGATTCTTTGGCTGCGTTCGCAGCCATTAGAGAGATGAGAAATCATTATTAATCATGGTGATAATGGATAATTTTAAAGTTAAACTTTTACACTTGACTCGGAGACCACAAGTTAGCTACTATCTTGTTACTCTTGGGCACCAAAGAAACGCCTCATGATCATCAAGCTGTTAAAAATAGTTATTTTGGCGTTCTCGCTGTCTTTTCCAGCATATGCTGAGACCAATCTCGCAGGCGAGGAAATTATCATTCTGGACGATACCTCTGCTAGCCTGGATATCGCTCCCCCTTCACAGCCTGACCCGGTACTTAGCTATCTACCAGAAAATCTACTAAAAAGTACGGCTTTGCCCATCGCAGAAGCTGATGTGAGCGGTGTAACGAATACAGATAACCTGTGGCAACGCATCAAGCATGGCTATGCCATGCCGGAGCTAAAATCCCAATACACCACCAATCATGAAAACTGGTATGCATCACGCCCTGATTATGTGAGGCGCATGGTAGAACGTAGCGGAAAATACCTTTACTACATAGTGTCGGAAATCGAAAAACGCGGCATGCCCACTGAAATTGCCCTGCTACCCATGGTGGAAAGTGCTTTTAACCCGCAAGCTTATTCACGCAGCCGCGCATCTGGTATCTGGCAATTTATGCCTGCCACTGGCAAACACTTTGGCCTGAGTCAAACCTGGTGGTCAGACAATCGCAAGGATGTGACAGCAGCCACTGATGCGGCACTCACCTACTTACAAAAGTTGCATGTGATGTTTGGTACATGGGATTTGGCATTAGCAGCCTACAATGCCGGTGAAGGTACTGTGCAGCGCGCCATAGAACGCAATCGCAAAAAAAGACTGCCGACTGATTACGAAAGCCTGTCTTTACCGTCAGAAACCAGAAACTATGTACCCAAGTTGCAGGCAATCAAAAATATCATGACTAATCCGCAGCAGTTTGGACTCGATATTCAAACCATTCCCAACCGCCCATATTTCGTCAAGGTAACGGCCCCACAGCAGATTGATGCGCATTTATCCGCACAATTAGCCGAGATTTCATCTAATGAATTTTCTTCCTTGAACCCGGCATATAACCGCCCGGTGATTAAGACCAGCGGCAGCGTTCATGAGATTTTACTGCCGGTGAACGCAGCCGAAACCTTTAATAACAACCTGGCCAACTATGGCAAGCCGCTAGTTAGCTGGCAAATATATCATGCCAAGCGCGGTGAGCGTATGGAGAGCATCGCACGTAAATTTGGTATTGGTTTATCGCAATTACGTAATGTGAATGGCTTGCCATCGCGCAAAAACATCGGAAAATCCAGCCCTCTTCTTGTGCCAAGCAACAATAATGATGCCGGGCAATCCGAAATCGCTACCGATGAAAACATCACGGAAGTCAGCGCCACTTCTAACGAATTCACCGCTGACTCCTACAGCGACGAAATTGAACCAGCACGGGTGTCTCGCGTTAGGCACACTGTCAAAAGAAATGAAAATTTGCAACAAATTGCAAAACGCTACGGCACAAGCACCAAGCAGCTCATGGTGCTTAACCATCTTAAAAGCAGCCGCATTATCACTGGTCAAAAATTGCTGGTGACCTCTGGCAACAAGCGTTCAACTAACAATACCAAATCTGCCGAACGCTCTGATAGAAAGAAGTCGCACTATGTTGTTAAGCGCGGCGACACGCTTGGCAGCATCGCGCGCAAGTTTGATGTGGCGATGACGGATTTGAAGCATTGGAACAATATCTCTGGCTCCCGAATCGTACCCGGCCACAAGCTCACTGTTACGAGGCCAGACGAAGCTTAAGTTTTAGGCAATTTAACTCTCCGAGCGTCTATGCCCGCCGTTATCATTTCCCGCTGCTTGCCAGCCTGTATTTTTATCTTGATCGCGCTGGTTAGCTGCGGCAAGGCGCCCACTACTGACGAAGTAAATTACGTTGTCAACCACCTTCCAGAGTCCGGTGGCACACTCATAGACGCCATGACAGGCGAACCCAGCGGGCTGATTGCGATGATTGCAGGTGAATCGGCAGCATCGGCAATTGCCGGCAACATTTTCAATAGTCTGCTTAAATACGATAAAAACCTTGAGCTGGAGGGCGAGCTGGCTAAATCGTGGGAGGTTTCCGCAGACCAGAAAACCATTACCTTTCACCTCAAGCCTGAAATGAAATGGGCGGATGGAGCGCCACTCACCAGCGCCGATGTGTTGTTTACCTGGCAACTTGTTACCGACGACAAAACCCGTACGCCCTACGGCGCCGACTACAAATTGGTAGTTAAGGCAGAGGCGCCAGACGCCTTGACCTTTCGCGTTACTTACCCGCAACCCTATGCGCCGGCTCTGGACACGTGGGCTGGGCTGCACATATTGCCGCAGCATATTTTACAAGGCCAGGATATCAATACCACAGCTTTTGCACGCAAACCGGTGGGTAGCCACTACTACAAATTGGAAAGTTGGCAGAACGGTGAACGTATCTCTTTGGCGCGCAACCCAAGCGCGACGCAAGGCCAGGCACGTATTAACCGTTTGGTTTCACGCTTTATTCCGGATAATGCTGCGCAGTTCCTGGAACTGATGGCCGATAATATTGATTCAATGAACCTGGACCCGATTAAATATGCACGTATTTTCCCCGCCCGCCCGGACCTCACTAAAAAAATCGCGCTGTATAAGGAATTAGGCAACAACTACACATACTTGGGGTTTAATCTCAAGCGCAAGCCATTTGACGACGTGCGGGTGCGGCAGGCGATTAATTATGCTATTGACAAGCAGGAATTGATAGACGGCGTATTACTGGGTCTGGGCGAACCAGTTGCGTCGCCCTATAAGCCGGGAACGCGCTGGAGCAGCCCTGACCTGTACCCATATCCATACGACCCACAAAAGGCTGTTTCCTTGCTAAAGCAGGCAGGCTTTGAAGACCACGATGGTGATGGCATTCTGGATCGTGATGGCAAACCTCTGGCTTTTGAAATGGTGACCAACCAGAACAAGCAGCGCGAATTGAGCGCTGTGCTGATCCAGCGCCGCCTCAAGGAAATTGGTATTGATTCAAAAATTCGCGTGTTGGAGTGGGCAAGTTTCGTTGGTCGCTATATAAAAACGGGTGATTTCGACGTGGTAGTTTTAGGCTGGAGTCTGTCGCTGGACCCAGACCAATTCAACATCTGGCATTCATCGCAACAAGCGCCAGGGCAATTCAACTTTATCGGATACAGCAATCCGCGCGTGGACAAGCTGCTGGAACAAGGTCGCCTGGAGCTTGATCCTGACAAGCGTATGCAGATATACCACGAGTTTGCACAAATCCTGCTGGAAGACAGTCCTATTGTTTATTTGTATGCAGGCTATGGCCTGCCGGCCATTCACAAGCGGGTTAAAGGCATAGCCAACTCCGCGCCACCGGCAGGCATAGGTTATAACTCGTACGAATGGTATATCCCGCAAGTCTTGCGGCGTAACGAGATGAGCGCGCAATAAACAATGGCTAAATACCTCCTTAAACGCTTGTTCTGGATGGTGCCATTATTGGTAGGCATCAGCCTGGTATCGTTTTTGATTATGCATCTGGCGCCTGGTGACATCACCACATCTGAAGCCAGCTTCAACCCCAAAGCCAGCGAAGAATCACGACAGAAACTGCGCGAATTGTATAGCCTGGATAAGCCCGTGATCGTTCAATACGGCTTGTGGCTAAAACGTATGGCTACGCTGGACTTTGGCACGTCGTTTGCCACGCATCAGCGCCCGGTTTTCTGGCAAACAAAAGACGCTGAAGGTAACGTCAGAAAAGGTATGATTCAGGATGCATTGCCCATCACGCTGCTGATCAATGTACTAAGTCTGGCTTTAATCATGGCAACTGCCCTGCCATTGGGCGTGGTTTCTGCGCTCACGCAAAACCACGCGCCAGACCGTGCCATTACTTTGTTCGTGTTTATAGGCTTTGCCATACCCAGCTTTTGGCTCGCGCTGATGCTGATGTATTGGACTGGAGTCGTGCACGATTGGTTACCTATCTCGGGTTTGCATAGCTTGGGTTATGAACATATGGGCTGGTTTAGCAGAATCGGCGATAGCTTGCGGCACATAGCCCTGCCTGTATTCATTTCCAGTCTGGGTGGGCTCGCTGGCATTTCACTATTTGTACGTAACGGTATGCTGGATGTTCTGCATCAGGATTACATCACCACTGCCCGTGCCAAGGGCCTGCCCGAAAATATTGTGGTTTACCGCCATGCACTGCGTAATGCGCTGCTGCCGCTGATTACTATTCTTGGTCTGTCTATCCCGGGCTTGATTGGCGGCTCGGTGATTGTCGAATCCATTTTTGCCATCCCCGGTATGGGCAAGCTGTTTTATGATGCGGTGCTGATGCGTGATTTCCCTGTGATCATGGGCATTCTCACCATAGGCTCAGCGCTCACACTGATTGGCAATCTATTGGCAGACGTTGCCTACGCGTGGGCTGACCCACGTGTGCGTAGAGGTATTATGCAATGAGGAGGATATTCGCCAACCCACTTGCACTGGCCGGCTTTGTCATCATCGCCACCGTCTTGCTGCTTGCACTACTGGCACCTTTTATTGCACCCTTTGACCCCGATGCCATAGACGTTAAGGCCATTCTCTTGTCACCCTCTTCGCAACACTTGATGGGCACAGACGGCTTGGGCCGCGATGTGTTCTCGCGCATGCTATTCGGCGCACGCATTTCCCTGCTGGTCGGCATTGTGGCTGTCGGTATCGCCACCGCCATCGGTATCGTCCTCGGTGCTATCTCTGGCTATTATAGCGGCTGGGTAGATATTGTCATCATGCGCATGGTGGATGTCATGCTTTCCATTCCCACCTTCTTTCTCATTCTTGCTGTTATTGCCTTTCTCACGCCATCCATCTGGAACATCATGGTAGTGATTGGTCTCACCTCCTGGATGGGCGTGACACGCTTGGTGCGTGCCGAATTTTTAAGCTTGCGCGGTCGCGAGTTTGTAATGGCCTCACAAACCTTGGGCGCCAGGGATGGCAGGCTGATTTTCAGGCACTTGCTGCCGAATAGCCTCACGCCCATTATTGTGAGCTCGGTATTAGGCGTAGCCAGTGCCGTATTGATCGAATCCGGCTTGAGCTTTCTCGGGCTTGGTGTACAGGCGCCACAAGCCTCGTGGGGCAACATCCTTACTGACGGCAAAGAATATATCCAGTTCGCCTGGTGGCTGTCGCTATTCCCCGGCCTGGCTATCCTGATCACCGTGTTGGGGTATAATTTGCTGGGCGAAGGGCTGCGCGATGCGCTAGACCCGCGCACTACCAATAAAATAACTTAATCGGAAACATTCATGGGATTTCTTGCAGGAAAACGCGCACTCATTGTTGGTCTTCTCAGCAACCGCTCCATTGCTTACGGCATTGCAGCTGCGATGAAACGTGAAGGCGCCGAACTCGCTTTCACTTACCAATTGGATAAGTTTCATGACCGCGTTACCAATCTGGCTGCCGATTTTGATTCCAAAATTGTACTACCTTGCGATGTCTCAGATGACGCACAAATTGATGCGCTATTCCCGGCACTAGCCAAGCATTGGGATGGGATTGATATTCTTGTGCACTCTGTCGCTTTTGTACCAAAAGACGCGCTGGATGGGGATTATCTGGAAAAAGTTACCCGTGAAAACTTCCGCATTGCACACGATGTGAGCTCGTACAGCTTCGCGGCGCTGGCAAAAGCTGCCCTGCCTATGATGTTGGGACGTAACGCCAGTCTGCTCACGATAAGCTATCTGGGCGCAGAACGCACAATGCCTAACTACAACGTCATGGGATTGGCAAAAGCCAGTCTGGAAGCCAATGTGCGCTATATGGCACAAAGCCTGGGACCTAAGGGCATACGGGTAAACGCGGTATCTGCCGGCCCGATTAAAACGCTAGCCGCTTCCGGTATTGCTGGTTTTGACAGGATGCTTGGATTTAACGAAAAACATGCTGCATTGCGGCGTAATGTCACTATTGAAGAGGTAGGCAATGTCTCAGCCTTTCTGTGCAGCGACCTGGCTTCTGGCGTTACCGGTGAGGTTACCTATGTTGATGGCGGCATGAATATCACGGCTGCCGGAGTTATTGATTAACCAGTCGCCTGGATTTAGTATGCTGAAACATAAACAAAAGGGCGCTTTAAGCGCCCTTTTGTTTATTTATAGCAAACTAACAACTCAATTGTTATTTACAGTCAGCAACTGTGTATTGATACTTACATCGCTCTTCGCTCTAAGCGATTTCACGTAAGCCGAAACATACTCAGCTGCGAGCGCTGATTGTAGCTCTGTCTGTGCAGATTTCATTTCAGTTTCGTCACTGGCAAGCGTGTTATTGACACCGCTCACTTGAATAAGCAAATAACCTTTATTGCTGTCCGCTACGCCAGCATATGCTGGTAGCTTGTTTGCATCTATTTTGAAGACATTCGCCATGGTAAGCTCGGTCAAGCCTTGTGCGTTTTTACGATCAACCACCACTGGTGGAATCCACTCAAGACCTTTAATCTCCTGACCCAGCTTCAGGCTTGTCAGGGCAGATTCCCCCTGCTGAATGGCAAGTTTGGCAGCTTGCTCAATTTTGAGAAAATCCTCGATTCCACCCTTCACTTCATCAAAACCACGTGGTGCCGCCGCCTTATAATCCACCACGCGTGCTGAAAGCAAGGAATTGGGGGCAACCTCAGTCGCTTCAGTATTGCGGCGCTCTTTCAGCACTTCACCGGAAAAAATCTTGTCCATTAACTTATCATTTTTAAAAAATTTTGCGCCGTCATCACGACTCATCCAATCTGTCTTTTGGATTTGCAAGCCAAATGTTTTTGCTGCTGGCTCCAGGCTGCCAAATTGTTCATAGACCATATTGCTGAAATTTTCGGTTTGCTCAGAAAATTTGGCCAATGATTTTTGATACATCAACTCAGCGCGAATGTTGGTTTTAACACTATCAAAACCTTGTGTAGCCCCCTTTATTTCGGTGAGTTTAATAATGTGATAACCGAATTCAGATTCAATCAGATCGCTCACAGCGCCAGGAGCCATTGAGAACACGGCATCTTCAAAAGGCTTAACCATCGCACCACGACCGAACATACCCAAGTCACCGCCTTTTTCGCCCGAGCCTAGGTCTTGCGAGTATTTTCTCGCCAGCGCTTCGAAATTGCTGCCCTTCTTCCTGACTTCAGCCAATACTGCTTCCGCTTTCTTTCTGGCCTCTTGCTTGGCTTGTGGCGTTGCGCTTGCACCAAAGCCAATCAAAATATGGCTTGCACGGCGCTGCTCGTCACCCTGGAATTTTTCGGCATTATCCGCATAAAACTTTCTTGCCTCGTCCTCGGTTACCTGCATGCCAGGGATTAAAGTATTGGCAGAGAATAAAATGAATTCCAGTTTAACCTGCTCGGGTTTGCGAAATTTGTCCTTATTTTTTTCGTAATAGCTTTTTACTTGTACTGGATCAATTTTGACTTGGGCAATGAAGTCTTTTGTCTTGATCTCAGCCACACTCACCTCGCGCGACTGGTGCTCTATTTTCAAAGTTTGCTCCGCTACTGAAGCCGGGATAAAAGCGAGAGAGGCCAAACCTTCGCGTGCCTGCTGCACTTTCAAAGCATCGCGCGTTTCAGATTCAAACTGTGTAGGCAGCTTGCGATTCTGCGACAAAATCTTGTCGTATAGTTCTTGGGAAAATTTGCCATCCTGAGCAAACTCAGGCAAACCAGTAATATATTGGCTCAGCTGTTCATCGCTGATATTAAATTTGGCGCGATTAACTTCTTTGCTTAACAGGCGATTGGTAATCAAGCGCTCAAGTACGGCTTGCCGGATCTCGGGCTTATCCAGCATGGTCGAATCCACCTTGCCCTCTGATTGCAAATTGTTGCGCAAGCTTTGCAGGGCATTACTATATTCCTGCACCGTTATCGTTTCGCCGGCAACCTTGGCAATAGCTACATTTGAACCTGCGCCCTGCAGATAAGTATCAATTCCAAACAGCGCAAATGGAATGGTAATCAAAGCCAGGATGATTTTTGCGAGGCGGCCTTTGGAGTGTTCACGAATGACTTCTAACATAACAATGCGCCTTCATATTCATCACTAAAAGTTACTACATAATGTTACTAACACGCCCGCCAGATGTAGAAAAAAGCAGGTTTATTGCAGCCGAAAATATACCACACTAGCGTATTGCATGACAGGCATGAATAAGCCGGAATTTGACCGGCCTAAACATCGCGGGCACGGGAAAACGAACATCAGCAAAGTAAACTAATGGAGGCGCATAATGGCGAATAGGTGGACACTGGAACGACGGGCGCGTCGCCGAACACCTTGGGTTCGAGGAGCAGCACACCGGGCAGCTGGGTTTCGATCACCCTCATCAAAACACCCGCTCGTTCAACATGCCCAGCAGATATTGCCCATACCCATTTTTCTTCATCGGCTCGGCCAGCTTCGCCACCTGCTCCGCCGTGATGTAGCCCTGGCGATAGGCAATTTCCTCCGGGCAGGCAATCTTCAGGCCCTGGCGTTTCTCGATCGTCTGGATGAACAGCGAGGCTTCCAGCATCGATTCATGGGTGCCGGTGTCGAGCCAGGCATGGCCACGCCCCATGATCGACACATTGAGTTCGCCCGCATCGAGATAGTGCCGATTGACATCGGTGATTTCCAGTTCACCGCGCGATGAGGGCTTCAGATCGCGGGCGATGTCCACCACCTGGTTATCGTAAAAATAGAGGCCGGTGACCGCGTAGTTAGACTTGGGCTGAGCCGGCTTTTCTTCCAGGCTGACGGCCTTGCCGCTCGGGTCGAATTCCACCACGCCATAGCGCTCTGGGTCGCGCACCCGGTAGGCGAACACCGTGGCGCCGGACGCCTGCGCACTGGCGGTACGCAGATCCCTCATCAAATCATGTCCATAAAAAATATTGTCGCCAAGCACCAGCGCGCTCGGCCCGTTTCCGACAAAATCCGCGCCGATAATAAATGCCTGAGCCAGCCCCTCCGCATTCGGTTGCACCGCATATTGCAGATTGATGCCCCACTGGCTGCCGTTACCCAAAAGCTGCTCAAATCGAGGCGTATCCTGCGACGTGGAAATAATCAGCATGTCACGTATTCCCGCCAGCATCAGCGTAGTCAGCGGATGGTAGATCATCGGCTTGTCGTAAATCGGCAATAGCTGCTTCGACACCGCAAGCGTCGCCGGGTAGAGTCGTGTGCCTGACCCGCCCGCTAAAATGATTCCCCTGCGTTTCATGACGCACCTCTTTCCAAATAGTTTGTCTCGACCCAGTTACGGTATTCCCCGCTGGCAACGCTTTCCACCCACGCCATATTGTCGAGATACCAGCGCACCGTCTTGCGGATGCCGGTCTCGAATGTTTCGGCCGGCTTCCAGCCCAGCTCGCGATGGATCTTGCGTATGATCCAAATTTGCACCAATGAAGCCGGCGCCCCCGTAACCAATATCACGATTATTCTCCTTATGAATAAATCTGCCGGACTAAAGCGCTATACCTAATCCAGCAACAACTTCTCGTAATCTCCCAGCGCCTTCTCCCAGGTGAACTCCTCCGCATGCCGCGCCAGGCTTGCTGCCTGGAGCTGCGCCAGTTGGGCTGCATCGCCCAGCAAGGCTTCAATCCGCTCTGCGCATCCCTCCACATCGCGGAAATACACCCCGCCCGCCCCCGCTACCCAGCGGTTATAGGCGTTGTCGTGCGCCAGCACCGCCACTGCCCGCACCCAGCGCCTGCACCACCGCCTTGTCGTAGATCGCGCCCGGAAACACCACCTCGTCGGACGCCGCTTCCTTCACCGCGCGCTGATAGGCATGGTCCGGCTCGTATTTCCCCAGCACCACCATGATCACATGGCCAATTTCAGCACCGGCCGAGTAGCGATTCATCAAAAGCAGTGTGACCACGGCGGCAGGAAGGGCTGCAACAGTCCGTGCCGGAGAGTCATCAACGCAAAATTGCTGTCCTGGTGATTGATTGTTCTTTAAGCCCTGCCCGTAAAGGCGCCACGGCTGCCTGCTTTCGCACCATCTGCGCATATGCTACCCCCAGCCCGGCAACAGACCAATACACAATTGGAATGATCGAAATGCTGCTCACCGTAAATATGATTACCAGAATGGCCAGTAGCGTGGACAGTAATGCCCGGCCAAGCAGGTGTTCTTCACTATCCCTGTCGGGAAGTGAACGCATGGCCCGGTACACGCCGATTACCACCAATACAAAAAAACTTACAAACAACCCCAGCCCCACGAATCCTGTTTCCAAGGCTATCCTGATGTAGGTGTTGACTATGTCAATGATGCCCTGACCCTGATACATAGCCTCCATCTCAGGCGCTTCGAGATAATTGATAGAGCCGAACCAGGGGTTGTGCTGGATCACGATCATTGAGTTAGTGAGCAAGTCCTCGCGATACCCTATAGTGCTTGTGTCCGTTGTGCCAATAAAGGGTAATAAATTAATCACCCTTTCGCCCCCCGGCATCATGGCAATCAAAGAAAAGACGAGCATTCCCGCCAGTGCCAAGCCCATCAGGCGGCTGGCTGGGTTGCGGCCAATAGCGAAGAAAACAAACAATAACACTGCGACCCCCACCCAAGGCCCGCGTGACAAGGCCGCAATTGAGCCGCCAATCAGCAACGCCATGCCAAGCCAACGGATGAGCTTTTGCTGGATGGAGCGTTTCAAAAATAAGTATAAGCCGATGCCTGCGGCCATCAGATAGCCGAGCACAATGGGATGCCCTGCAGAGGCGATTGCCCTGAGCATCCCATCCCGCCCAAGGTATTCCGTCCCACTTGAAACTCCAAGCACACCAATTAGAGATTGATAGAGCAGCCAGCTTCTGGCGGCCTCGAAAATTGCAATCAGCGCCAGCACCATGATCGCCACCACTAGGCTCAACAGCGCATCCTTAAAAGCGTGCAAGTTCTTCAGCGAGCGGCTGATGACAAAATAGGGTAAAAAAATGTCGATGAACATATAAAAGATTTGGCGCAAGGTGTCAGTCACACTGGTTTCACGTAGATAGAGTATGGAGGTGAGCAAAAGGTAGGTGACTAGCACCTTGTCAGGCCCCGCCCGACCAAAAGAGGGAGCGTCACTTTGCCGAATTAACGTAAAAAATGCGGGAAGCAGGATAAACAGTGCCAGTATCCTGGCGTGGGAAAGCGCGAATATATAGTTGACCAAGCCCATCCCGGGAATCTGGATGGTTGCTATGGGCAGGGCGAACAAGATCAAAAAAAACAGTGCGGGTGGATTGGTTTCGTGCCGATTTGCGTAGCGCAATAGCAGTATGGCGAAAAATGTGTATACCCAAAAGCTGTGCGCCAGAAAAGCGACTAGCGTTAAAGCGAACCAAAGATTTCGTCTTCGTGTAAAATTCTTGGCTTCTGTAATGGTGCAAGCAGATTGATGTACGCAAGCAAAGACAATTGTTGCGAGAAAAAGAATAACGATTAATGCTCGGAGATGTTCTGGCATGTTAGGCTATTAGGAAACGGGTCATCTATACG
>JBCKUK010000004.1:0-72753 GCA_038924905.1 Methylophilaceae bacterium
TAAAATAATAACAATTTTTAATTAAGCTTTTTTGGGGAACACGATTATGCGTCGCGTCGTTGTCACTGGCATGGGGATAGTTTCCAGCCTGGGAAATAACAAATCAGAAGTTTTGAATAGCCTGCAACAAGGCCGCTCCGGCATTACGTTTCAGCAAGAGTATGTTGATCATGGATTGCGCTGTCATGTTGCGGGCTCGATCAAAAATCTGAACATACAAGAACTTATCGACCGTAAGTTGCTACGTTTTATGGCAAGTGGCCACGCCTATGCCTGGATAGCCATGCAAGAAGCGATTGCAGACGCCAGTCTGCCAGCGGAGCAAGTTTCCAATGTGCGTACCGGGCTTATCGTCGGCGCCGGAGGCACCTCCACAGAAAGTATGCTGGAAGGCACCGATACCCTGCGTGAGAAGGGCATCCGTCGGGTTGGGCCTTATATGGTCACTAAAACCATGTCCAGCGGCGTGGCCGCATGTCTCGCCACAGGCGCTCAGATTAAGGGTGTGAATTACGGTATCAGTTCGGCCTGCTCTACCAGCGCGCATTGCATAGGCGCCGGTGTAGAGCAAATCCAGATGGGCAAACAAGACATCGTTTTTGCCGGCGGTGCAGAAGAAGAGCACTGGACCATGTCATTCCTGTTTGACGCCATGGGGGCACTTTCCAGCAAATATAACGATACGCCGGACAAGGCCTCACGCACTTACGATGTTAATCGTGATGGTTTTGTTATTTCGGGTGGTGGCGGCATCGTGGTGCTGGAAGAATACGAGCATGCTAAAGCGCGTGGCGCCAAGATTTATGCAGAAGTTGTAGGTTATGGGGCTACTTCAGATGGCTATGACATGGTCGCTCCAAGTGGAGAGGGGGCAGTGCGCTGTATGCGTCTAGCTCTTGAGGGTGTGGAAGGCGAAGTGGATTACATCAATACCCATGGCACAAGTACCCCTGTAGGCGATACAAAAGAGCTGGAAGCGATAAGTATGGTGTTTGGCGACAATGCCTACGGTAAAGTGCCAGCGATTGCCTCTACTAAACCACTCTCAGGACACGCGTTGGGCGCAGCTGGCGTGAATGAAGCCATTTATACTTTGCTGATGATGGATAATAATTTTATTGCTGCGTCGGCCAATATCGAAACGCTGGATCCAGCTGCTGAAGGCTTGCCGATTGTGCTCAAGCGTATTGATAACGCGAACATTCAAACTGCATTGTCGAATAGCTTTGGTTTTGGTGGAACCAATGCGACATTGACTCTTTCGCGCAGAGGATTGTAGGTCGGATGAGGCTGTCAATACGCTAGTTTGGGATTGGTGGAAGGCGACTCACTCTTCCGTCCTACTACGCCGTATTAACAGCATTTATTCAAGCGTTTTTGTATCTTCTTCCTGACGTTTTTGCTGCCGTCTATCCAGCCACCACGCAAGCGTGAGCAATAATAAAAAGCCCCAAGGAAGTAAAACCGGCAGCAAAGTAATGGCTAAGGTGCGAAATGGCGCGCAGGTCTTTGGTCATTGTTATGCGCTCTTCAATGGTCCATTTTTCACCATGCCTATGTCGCATCAGCAGCGGTATAAAGCCGCGTATTTGCGACAACTCAAGCAGAATTTTAACTCGCTCACGTTCTAAACTGTCGTGCGTAGCGTGCTTGAGCTTGTGAAAATGAGCGCTGGAAAATTGCGGTTTCTTTAACATTTTTAAATAATCAAAGCTGCAGTGACACTGCGGCCTTCGGCCATTAGAAAATTGTAGGTACGGCAGGCAGCAGCGGTTGACATACACTCAACACTAATTCCGCTCTCGGTCAGGGTGCGTCCCAAATCTGGATGAATAAAGCGCTGCGTTTTACCTGTGCCAAGTAACACTACCTCAGGCTTTAGTAGCGCTAATTGCTCAAAGTGTGCTGGTACCAGACTGTCAAAACCCGACACTTGCCAATCGGGGATCGTGCGGTCTGGCAGCACAATCAAGCTTTTCAAATAGCGTACTTGGTTAATCTCTACCCAAATCTCATCGTAGCCAGTGATGAGCTGATTGCCAGCGGCATGGGTAAGGTGAAGTTTCATCTTGCGATATTCACTGATTAAAGCTTAATCATAGCGCATTGTCAGAACTATCTATGCCCTATTTTCACCTGTATTTTCATGGTGGCCTGCAATAAAAAAGCGACCGATTTTATTCGGCTATTACATTCTGCTTGGTTGTGGCCGTGAGAAATTGCGGTAAGCATTCGCCGATTGGTATGAGTTTGCATTGCCCCGAGGGTGATCGGCAAGGTAGAATTAGGTTTTGAAACAAGTGCGTTTTCTGACGCTAATCTGACTCTCAACCCGGCCATGCAACCCATACATAAATCTACCAAGCTCAATAACGTGTGCTACGACATTCGCGGCCCGGCGTTGGCGCGCGCAAAGCAGATGGAGGAAGAAGGCCATCGCATCATCAAGCTCAACATCGGCAACCCCGCACCGTTTGGCTTTGAAGCGCCTGAAGAGATCCTGCAGGATGTGATTCGTAATATGGGCGAGGCTTCGGGCTATACCGACTCCAAAGGACTGTTCGCCGCGCGCAAGGCGGTCATGCACTACACCCAGCAGAAGAAAATCCCTGGTGTCGATATTGACGACATCATTATCGGCAACGGCGTGTCCGAGCTAATTGTGATGGTGATGCAAGCGCTACTGAATAATGGCGACCAGATTCTGGTGCCGGCGCCGGACTATCCTTTATGGACGGCTGCGGTGACGCTGGCAGGTGGTACGCCGCGCCATTATTTATGTGACGAGCAATCAGGCTGGCTACCGGATTTGAAAGATATCGAATCCAAGATCACCGCCAATACGCGCGGTATCGTGGTTATTAACCCGAATAACCCTACAGGCGCTCTGTACCCCGAGGAAATTCTGGAAGGCATCATCGAAATTGCGCGCCACCATAAGCTGGTGGTTTTTGCAGATGAGATTTACGACAAGATGCTGTATGACGGCAATACCCATACATCGATTGCTTCGCTAGCGGACGACGTGTTGTTTGTCACCTTGAACGGGCTTTCCAAGAATTATCGTACCTGCGGCTACCGCGCTGGCTGGCTGGTGGTGTCTGGTGAAAAGAACCATGCCAGAGATTATATTGAGGGCCTGAATATGCTGGCCTCGATGCGCCTGTGCGCCAACGTGCCGGGGCAGCTGGCGATACAAACCGCGCTCGGCGGCTACCAAAGTATTAATGATTTGGTCGCGCCCACAGGGCGGCTATGCAAACAGCGTGACCTGGCTTACAAGCTGCTCACGGAAATTCCGGGCGTGACATGCGTCAAGCCGGCGGCTGCGTTGTATCTGTTCCCAAAACTGGATCCGAAAATGTACCCAATCAAGGATGACCAGCAATTCATCCTGGACTTGCTGCTGGAAGAAAAGGTATTGCTGGTGCAAGGCACCGGTTTTAACTGGAAACAGCCGGATCACTTCCGCGTGGTATTTTTACCCAATGTGGATGATTTGACCGAGGCCATAGGGCGTATTGCAAGATTTTTGGAGCAATATCGTAAAAAGCATCAAAAAACCTAGCCACATAGGACACAGAGTTCACAGAGAACTACAAAATATAAATATAAATATAAATAATCAGTAATTGCGTCAATACTCAGACTAGAAAAATTTTGTTACGGTGCTTTCTTTGTTTGGGTTGGATTTTCTCTGTGTACTCTGTGTCCTCTGTGGCTAAATAGATTTAAGATTTCTTGAAAGTTAATAAACGATGAAACCAATTAATGTAGGTTTGCTTGGCATTGGTACTGTAGGCGGCGGCACGTTTACCGTGCTGAGCAGAAACCAGGAAGAAATTACCCGGCGCGCAGGACGCCCGATTCGTATCGTCAAGGTTGCAGATCGCGATGTTGCGCGTGCGAAAGAAATAACCAAAGGCACAGTAGCAGTTACCGATGACGCTTTTTCTGTCGTTTCTGACCCCGAAATCGACATTGTCGTCGAGTTGATTGGCGGCACTACTCTTGCCAAAGAGCTGGTGCTTAAAGCTATCGCAAGCGGTAAGCACGTAGTGACTGCAAATAAGGCGCTGATTGCCTTGCATGGCAACGAGATTTTTTCTGCTGCGCAGAAAAAAGGTGTGATCGTGGCCTTTGAGGCTGCTGTGGCTGGCGGCATTCCGATCATCAAGGCGGTGCGTGAAGGTTTGTCAGCCAACCGTATCGAATGGATCGCCGGAATTATCAACGGCACTACCAATTTCATCCTTAGCGAGATGCGTGAAAAAGGCCTGGCTTTTGACGCCGTGCTAAAAGAAGCACAACGCCTGGGCTACGCCGAATCCGACCCGACCCTCGATGTAGAAGGCATCGACGCTGCGCACAAGCTTATGATTCTTGCCGCTATCAGCTTTGGCATCCCCATGCAGTTTGATAAGGTTTATATCGAGGGCATCACCAGGCTTGCCCGCGATGATATTCGTTATGCTGAAGAACTGGGTTATCGGGTAAAGCTGCTTGGCATTACCAAGCGCACCGATGCGGGCATTGAGCTGCGTGTACATCCAACGCTAATCCCTGAAAGACGCTTGATTGCCAATGTGAACGGTGCGATGAATGCAGTGCTGGTGAAAGGCGATGCAGTTGGGCCTACGCTATATTACGGCGCTGGGGCTGGCGCAGAGCCGACCGCAAGTTCCGTGGTAGCCGATCTGGTGGACGTAACGCGCATGCATACCGCCGACCCACATCAGCGTGTGCCACACCTGGCTTTCCAACCGGATCAGCTGGCCGATCTGCGAATATTGCCGATGTCTGAAATCAGCAGCGCCTATTATTTGCGCATGCGCGCCACGGATAAGCCTGGCGTATTGGCCAATGTGACGAAAATCCTGGGTGATCGCGATATCTCGATTGATGCCATGATGCAAAAAGAGCCGCAAGACAACGAAACCGAGGCCGACATCATTATCCTTACCCACATTACCGTGGAAAAGAATATTGACCAGGCCATCGCTGCGATTGAGGCACTGCCGGCGATAGCGGGCAAGGTGACGCGTATCCGGATGGAAGAACTAGGAAGATAATTGAAAATCCTGAACCACGGAGAGCACAGAGTTCACGGTGAAAACCTTAAAAGATTTAGTTTTTGTAGTTCCCTGTGTTCCCCGTGGTTAAAAAAGGATTTGCTCTAAAAAGATGAAAAACCTTAGCTACAGAGCGCACAGAGTTCACAGAGAAAACCCTGAAAGAATTCGTTTTTGTAGTTCTCCGTGTTCTCTGTGGTGAAAGCTTTTAGAATTACTGGATGACCATGAAATACATTTCCACCCGCGGCCAGTCGCCCGCGCTCAAGTTTAGTGAAATTCTGCTCGGTGGTTTGGCGCCAGATGGCGGGCTCTACCTGCCGGAAACTTATCCGCATTTTGCTGATGCTGGTTTAACCGCCATGCGCGGCATGGATTACCGCGACCTGGCCTTTACCATTCTTTCGCGCCTGATTGATGATATTCCAGCCGCTGACCTCAAGGCGATTATTAACAAAACCTATCGCCCGGAAGTCTATTGCCATGCGCGTTCCGGGCAAAACTCGGCAGATATCACACCGATGCTAAAGCTGGAAAACAACCTCTACCTGCTCTCGCTTTCAAACGGTCCTACGCTGGCATTCAAGGACATGGCGATGCAGCTTCTGGGTAACCTGTTTGAATACGTGCTGGACAAGGTTGGGCAGGAAAGCAATATCCTGGGCGCCACCTCGGGCGATACCGGCTCTGCTGCTGAATACGCAATGCGCGATAAAAAAGGCCTGCGGGTTTTTATGCTCTCGCCGCATAAAAAAATGAGCCGCTTCCAGACCGCGCAGATGTTCAGTTTGCAGGACAAGAACATTTTTAATATTGCCGTTAATGGCGTGTTTGATGATTGTCAGGATATGGTCAAGGCCGTGTCCAATGATGCGGCATTCAAGGCAAAGTACAAGATAGGCGCAGTCAATTCCATCAACTGGGCGCGTGTTGCGGCGCAGGTGGTGTATTACTTCAAGGGCTATTTTGCGGTGACCGCAAGTAACACCGAACAAGTGAGTTTTGCCGTGCCTTCCGGCAACTTTGGCAATGCCTGCGCAGGCCATATTGCCCGCATGATGGGCTTGCCAATCAAGCAACTGGTTGTTGCGACCAATGAAAATGATGTGCTGGATGAATTCTTCAAAACCGGTGTGTATCGTCCACGTGGTTCGGCCAACACCTTCCACACCTCCAGCCCTTCCATGGATATCTCCAAAGCCTCTAATTTTGAGCGCTTTGTATTTGATCTGGTTGGGCGTGACGCTGCCAAGATGCGCGAGCTATGGAGCAAGGTGGATAGCGGCGGTGCGTTTGACCTCAAGGCAGATGGCAGTTTTGCCAGGGTTACTGACTACGGCATGGTGTCAGGCAGTAGCAGTCACGCAAACCGTCTGCAGACCATACGTGAAACATCAAAGAAGTACGGCGTTACCATTGACACCCACACAGCCGACGGCTTGAAAGTTGCGCTGGAATATCGCGAGGCCGATGTACCCATGATTGTGTTGGAGACGGCGCTAGCTGCCAAGTTTGAAGATGCGATTGTAGAAGCACTTGGCCAAAAACTGGAACGTCCGGCGGACTTGGCAGGGCTGGAAGATTTACCGCAGCGCTTTGATGTGATGGATGCCGATGCGGCGGCCATCAAGCAATATATCGTTGAGCATACTTAGTTGTCATTCCGGCGAAAGCCGGAATCCAGTTTATGGTTAAGCTGCCCTGCGTCTATATACTCGCAAGCAAGCCTCGCGGCACTTTGTATGTGGGCGTAACATCCGACTTGGTGAAGAGGGTCTGGCAACACAAAAATGATTTTACTGATGGGTTTACCAAAAAATATCAAATTCATAGTCTCGTTTGGTATGAGTCTCATAACAGTATGGAATCTGCTATAGGCCGCGAGAAGGCGATAAAAGAGTGGAAACGGCAGTGGAAGTTAGAGTTAATAGAGGCTACCAATTCCGTTTGGGGTGATTTGTATAATAATCTACTGTAAATGGATTCCGGCTTTCGCTGGAATGACGGGGGTAAGAATATGAAGGTCTACCACGACTTGATGCGCCACGTGTTGGAGCATGGCCACAAGAAGGAAGACCGTACCGGCACCGGCACCTTGTCCGTCTTCGGTTACCAGATGCGTTTTAATCTGGCCGATGGGTTCCCGCTGCTCACTACCAAAAAAGTCCATCTTAAATCCATTATCCACGAGCTGCTATGGTTCTTGCAGGGCAGTACCAACATTGCCTACCTGAAAGAAAACGGTGTTTCTATTTGGGATGAATGGGCAGACGGGAAAGGTAATCTGGGGCCGGTGTATGGCTATCAATGGCGCAATTGGCCCAAGCCAGACGGTACCCATATCGACCAGATTACCCAGGTGGTGAATGCGATTAAGAAGAACCCCAATTCGCGTCGCCTGATAGTTTCCGCCTGGAACGTTGCCGATGTAGACCAGATGAAACTGCCGCCTTGCCATGCATTCTTTCAGTTCTATGTTGCAGATGGCAGATTATCGTGCCAGCTCTACCAGCGCAGCGCCGATATCTTTCTCGGCGTGCCCTTCAATATTGCTTCTTATGCACTGCTGACCATGATGGTGGCGCAGGTCTGTGACCTCCAGCTCGGGGATTTTGTGCACACCCTGGGCGACGCACACATTTATCTGAATCATCTTGAGCAGGTGAACGAACAGCTGTCGCGCGAAGTGCGCAGTTTGCCGACCATGTACATTAATTCGGATGTGAAAGATATTTTCAGCTTCAAATTTGAAGATTTCACGCTGGAAAATTATGACCCGCATCCGGCGATTAAAGCTCCAGTCGCCGTATAAATGCCACATCTTTCCATCATTGTTGCTATCGCCAGGAACGGTGTTATTGGCTACCACAATACGCTGCCTTGGCACCTGCCGGAGGACCTGAAACGCTTTCGCGCCTTGACCACGGGTCACCATATCATTGTGGGTCGCAAAACCTATGAGTCGCTTAATCGTCTGTTGCCTGATCGCACGACAGTGATTGTGACGCGCAACCCAGATTACAAAGTAGCCGGCGCGCTCATTGCAAACTCACTGCAGCAGGCAATCAAACTATGTGGAAATGACAAAGAGGTGTTTCTTATCGGTGGTGCAGAACTGTATCGCGACGGTTTAAAGCTTGCAGACAAACTTTATATAACAGAAATTGATGCGGCGTTTGAGGGCGATGCTTTTTTTCCGGGATTTGATAAAACCGAGTGGCGAGAAACCTCACGTGAGCAGCATACCGCAGGGGGCAATGGTGAAATGCAAAGCTTGAACTTTTCTTATGTTACCTATCAGCGTTACTTGCCGGCAACACAATCCACATAATACATAGGTTTTCCATCAATCATGCCTTTGACTAGGCCATGAACATCGGTTTCAAAGCCAGGGAAGCGCTCGTTAAAGTCGCGGGCAAATTGGAGATAACTCACAATAATCTTGTTGAACCGCTCGCCCGGAATGAGTAGCGGAATGCCTGGCGGATAGGGGGTGAGCAGCACTGCGGTAATGCGGTCTTCCAGATCATCAATCGGTAAACGATCAATCTCACGATGTGCCATTTTGGCAAAGGCATCGGTTGGCTTCATCGCCGGCACCATGTCTGAGAGATACATTTCCGTGGTCAGACGCGCCACATCATTTGCCTTGTAGACAGCATGAATTTGCGTGCATAGCTCTTTCAGGCCAATGCGCTCATAACGTGGCTGCTTGGTGATGAACTCTGGCAGCACTTTCCATAACGGCTGGTTTTTGTCGTAGTCGTCCTTGAATTGTTGCAACGCGGCTACCAGGGTATTCCAGCGGCCTTTGGTAATGCCGATGGTGAACATGATAAAGAACGAATAAAGCCCGGTCTTTTCAACAATAACGCCGTGTTCAGCTAGGTACTTGGTCACAATGGCGGCGGGAATACCAAATTCATCCGAGAAATCGCCCTCTACATCAAGTCCGGGTGTGATGATGGTGGCCTTGATGGGGTCCAGCATATTGAAGCCTTCAGCCAAGTCACCAAAGCCATGCCAGCGCTCACCGGTTTTTAGCATCCATGCGGCACGTTCTTCTATGCCCTCTTCCGAGAGATCATCCGGCCCCCAAACCTTAAACCACCAGTCTGTGCCCCACTCAACATCTACCTTGCGCATGGCGCGGCGAAAATCCAGGGCTTCCATAATGGATTCTTCTACCAAGGCAGTACCGCCAGGTGCTTCCATCATGGCGGCAGCTACATCGCAGCTGGCAATGATGGCGTACTGCGGGCTGGTAGAGGTATGCATCAAATAAGCTTCATTGAATACATCGCGGTCAAGTCGGTGGTTTTCTGCGTCTTGCACCAAAATTTGCGAAGCCTGGCTCAAGCCCGCCAGCATCTTATGGGTGGATTGGGTGGAGAACACCATAGACTCCTTGCAGCGCGGACGATCCTCGCCTATGGCGTGATAATTCCCATAAAAGTCATGAAAGGTGGCGTGTGGTAGCCAGGCTTCATCAAAATGCAGGGTATCTATCTTACCGTCCAGCATTTCCTTGATTTCTTCCACGTTATACAGCACACCATCGTAGGTGGATTGCGTGATCGTCAGTATGCGTGGCTTGGCATTTTTATCGGTGGCAAAAGGGTTGGCTTCTATTTTTTTCTTGATGTTCTTCCATTCAAACTCTTTTTTGGGAATAGGCCCGATGATGCCAAAGTGATTGCGCGTGGGCATCAGGAACACTGGCACGGCACCGGTCAAAATGATGGAGTGCAACACGGATTTATGGCAATTTCTGTCAACCACCACCACGTCGCCTGGCGCCACAGTCGAATTCCAGACGATTTTGTTGGAGGTAGATGTGCCGTTGGTCACAAAATATAAATGATCACAATTATAAATGCGGGCAGCATTGCGCTCGGATGCGGCGACCGGCCCGGTGTGGTCCAGTAGTTGACCGAGCTCATCTACCGAGTTGCAGACATCGGCGCGCAGCATATTTTCGCCAAAAAACTGGTGGAACATCTGGCCAACAGGAGACTTCAAAAATGCCACACCGCCAGAGTGCCCTGGGCAGTGCCAGGAGTAGGAACCATCCGCTGCGTAATGGATAAGGGCGCGGAAGAAGGGCGGCGGCAGACTGTCTAGATAGGTGCGAGCCTCGCGCAAAATATAACGGGCAACAAACTCCGGCGTATCTTCAAACATGTGAATAAAGCCATTAAGTTCGCGTAATATTTCGTTGGGGATGTGGCGCGAAGTACGGGTTTCGCCGTGCAGGAAAATAGGAATTTCTTCATTGCGGTAGCGTATTTCATCTACAAATTTACGCAGATTGTCCAGCGCATCTTGAGAGTCTTCAACGAATTCTTCGTCATCAATTGACAGAATAAAAGCTGAAGCGCGGCTTTGCTGCTGGGCAAACGAAGTTAAATCACCGTAACTGGTAACACCCAATACTTCAAAACCTTCTTCTTCAATGGCTTTGGCGAGTACGCGGATGCCAAGACCTGAGGAATTCTCGGACCGAAAGTCTTCGTCGATGATTATGACCGGGAATCTAAATTTCATTTTCAACCTTTCAAGCCACAGAGGGCACAGAGCTCACAGAGAAAATCTAAGCAAGAAGAAAACAAACGCCCAAACAAAAAAACTCCCCAGTTGAATATTGGCACAATGACTGATTATTTTTTATTTAGGTTTTGTAGTTCTCTGTGAGCTCTGTGCCCTCTGTGGCTAAAATTTTTCAAATCTTGGGTAGCGTTACGCCAACCTGCCCCTGGTACTTGCCGCCACGATCTTTGTAAGAAGTCTCGCACACATCGTCCGCGTCTGCTTCGAAGAATAGCACCTGCGCGCAGCCTTCGTTGGCATATATTTTTGCCGGTAGCGGCGTGGTGTTGCTGAATTCAAGCGTTACAAAGCCTTCCCACTCCGGCTCAAACGGCGTCACATTAACAATAATGCCGCAGCGTGCGTAGGTAGATTTGCCGAGACAGATCGTCAGCACATTACGCGGAATGCGGAAGTATTCCACCGTGCGTGCTAAAGCGAAGGAGTTGGGCGGAATAATGCAGAAATCTGCATTGACCTCGACGAAGGAGGCAGGATCGAAATTCTTGGGATCAACAATGGTGCTGTTGATGTTGGTAAAAAGTTTGAATTCGCTGGAGCAGCGGATATCGTAGCCATAGCTCGACGTGCCGTATGACACCATGCGCTGACCATCAGCGGATTGTTTTACCTGGCCCGGCTCAAACGGCTCTATCATGCCGTGTTGTTCTGCCATGCGGCGTATCCATCTGTCAGATTTAATGCTCATGCTTTAATGCCCATGTTTTTCTCCACCAATTTCTATCGAATAGCGCCAGAATTGATCTTCACTTTCAAAAATCACCTGGCTGGCTTCAGGATCACGGCTGCCAGCAGGGTAAGTATGCACAGGAGATTTATCTTTGGCCCATGCTTCAATCACAGGGTCTACTAGGCGCCAAGCGGCCTCAACCTCACGAATGTGCAGGTAATGCGATCGATCGCCTTCTATCAGGTTTAGAAGCAGCGATTCGTAAGCATCAATGGTTTCATCACTCTCCTGGCGTTGCGGTGCGTCCAGGCTGATAGTGCGAGTGGCAATATCCAGACCAGGTACTTTAGATTGCAATTCCATTTTGATGCATTCACGCGGTTGAATGGCCAGCATCAACCAGTTTTGCGCCAGCTCACCGTTACCAAGCAGCATGGGTGCTTTTTTGAAACGGATAGAAACTGTGGTGCTGCCTTCATGCAGGCGCTTTGCGGTGCGTATATAGAACGGCACACCCTGCCAGCGGGGGTTATCCACAAAGAACTTCAGGGCGGCATAGGTTTCCACCACACTTTCGTAGCCCAACTCTTCCAGATAGCCAGGCACCTGCTTGCCGTCGATAGTGCCTTTGCCATACTGGGCGCGGAAAGCGTGATGTTTTAAGTCATTCAACGGAATCGGCTTGATGGCTTGCAGCACTTTTATTTTCTCGTCGCGCATACTCTCCTGGCTCAAATCTTCAGGTTGCTCCATCGCTGTTAACACCATGGTTTGCAGCAAATGGCTTTGTATCATGTCGCGCAGCGCGCCAGTGCCGTCGTAGAACTGGGTGCGCTCACCCACGCCTAGCGTTTCGTTGTTGGTGATTTGCACATGGTCAATGTATTGGTTGTTCCAGATTGGATCCAGCAAGGTATTTGTGAAGCGCGTGAGCATGATGTTTTGCAGTGCAGATTTACCCAGGTAATGGTCAATGCGGTAAATCTGGCTTTCATCCAGGTGCTCGGTAATGGCGGTTTGTAGGGCTTTTGCGCTTTCCAAATTGGTACCGAATGGTTTTTCAATCACTACACGGCGCCAGCCTTTTTCCTGATTTACCAAGTCAACTCCGGCCAGTTGATCCACAATATTTGAAAAATCGACAGGCCGCACCGACAGGAAAAAAGCCATATTTTGCGGAAACACGGCAGCATCAGATAGTGTTTTTTCCAGGCGCTGAAACGCATTCGGGTCGTCCGGCGGGTTGCCGTGGTAATGATTACGCGCAATAAAGCGCTTGAATACGGTTTGGTCATAGCCTTTGGGAAACTTGGCATCCAGCATACCTCTAATTTCAGCTTGCCAATCTTCGCGGGAAACGTGGCCGCGGCCCACTGACAGAATCGCCATTTTCTCAGGTAGGCGACCTGCTTGATCTAAACGAAAAAGCCCGGGGATGAGCTTGATGCGTGAAAGATTGCCACTAGCACCAAAGAGTACGAAGGTATTGTCTCGTGCATTCATGATTGCCAGCCTTTCATAAATACTGATATTGACTAATTTTAAATCAGCCTGGGCTTATAAGAAATATTCCCCTTTAAATACTGGTACTTAAAGGGGAAATTGTTGTTTGCAATTAAGCAGCAAGGGTTGGTTTGCGTGGGGCTTAAAAGCGCTAGCGTTACTTGCCCACGGCTGATTTAATCACATGGCCGCCAAAGGCATTACGCATGGTTGACAGTATCTTGTGGCTGTAGCCATCATTATCCTGGCTGGCAAAGCGCATCTGCAACGCCAGGGTCAGCACCGGAGCTGCTACACCTTGCTCTACGGCTTCTACAACTGTCCAGCGGCCTTCACCAGAATCGGCCACATAAGGGGAAACATGTTCAAGGTCCTGATCTTCTTTTAATGCTTCTGCCGTCAAATCCAGTAGCCAGCTGCGGACGACGGAACCATGACGCCATAGTTCGGTGATTTGCGCCAGATCAAGATTGAATTCCTTTTTGCCTTTCAGCAAGTCCAGGCCTTCTGCCATGGCTTGCATCATGCCGTATTCAATGCCGTTGTGGAGCATTTTGGTGAAATGGCCAGAGCCAATCGGGCCAACGTGTGCCCAGCCTCGTTCATGTGACGGCGCTAATGCTTTAAGTACAGGCTCTACGGCCTTGGCCACTTCCTTGGTAGCGCCTACCATCAGGCAGTAGCCGTCATTAAGACCCCAGATACCGCCAGAAGTACCTGCATCCATAAAGCCGATACCGTGTTCGGCCAGCATGGCACCGCGGCGTTGACTGTGTTTGTAGTTGGAGTTGCCGCCATCGACGATAATGTCGCCTTTGCTCAGCAGCGGCACCAGGTCTTTAATTTGATTTTCGGTGATATCACCTGCTGGCAGCATGAGCCAGATAATACGCTGACCAGAAAGCTTGTTTACAGCATCTTCTACCGAAGTTGCAGGAATCAAGCCATCATTTGCTGCGTGTAGCTCCACTGCGTCGGTGCTGCTGTCATAGCCAACCACTTTAATACCGCTGCGTAAAAGGCGTGTGGCCATATTGCCACCCATTTTGCCCAAGCCAATCATTGCTATTTTCATTGCATTTTCCTTGATGAGGATTGATAGTCCATCGCTCTATTGTGTAGCGTGATGGGGTAGTTAAAAGTAAGCCAAATTATAGCGTAAAGGTAGCTTGTTCACGCAAGATTCACACTGGTCAAGCTTCAGTGGTGGCTCTCGGCCGAGGCACCATCCGATGCCATGTCGAGATCGCCCTGACCCAGTCGCCGATGAAATAACTCCAACAACAGCGTCCAGCTTTGCAGCGCAAGTGCGGGGTCATAACGCGGGCCTTCATCACGCATGAAGGCATGTTGGCCGTTAACTTCATGCCAGGTAAAACGGGCGCCCACTTCTTCCAGCCTGGCCTTGACTATATTTCGGCCTTCGAGTGGCACATGCGGATCCTGGCGCCCCCAGATGTGCAGTAATTCACCCTTGATTTCACCCGCTCTTTCCAGCGAATCATCGTTCTGGCCCAGTCCCAGACTTTTTTTGTGTAGATCAGTTGCATAAAAGCAGGTTGTTGCCAGCACGTCCGGATTCATCGCCGCCCTGAATGCCAGATGGCCGCCGATACAGATACCCATTACACCCAGACGTCCAGTGCAATCTTCACGTGATTTCAAATAATCGAGCACTGCACGCGCATCACTATCATAGGCAGAAATTTCCTTGGCGATCTTGTATGCATTGCCTTTGGCCGCGTCTTCATCATCATAGGCAAGCACCGTTCCTGCGGGCTCCATCTCGTGATAAATCTCGGGGCAGGCGACAATAAAGCCATGGCCGGCAAGTATTGCCGCAGTACGACGAATAGGGCCTGTTACCTGGAATATTTCAGAGAACATCAGGATTCCAGGATAACGTCCTGGCGCCACCGGGCGGAAAATATGCGCGCGCATCGCTCCAGTAGGCGTGGTAAGGTCAGCAATCTCACCATCTTTAATGATCATTTTCTTATCCTTTTAGATGGGCGTCTATGTTAATGCAACACGAGGGGCTGCACAATAATATGATACGAAAAAGAGGGTTTTTCGTCGCTTGAGTGTTGGGCTATAATAGCGCCGCAACTTAAGGTAGCAACTCACCGGAATTGCTATTCCGTCAATTCACATTACAACTTAAAACAACATGCAGACCCAAATTATCCACTGGCAACATTACACGAACATTTCATCACTACAACATGCGGCACGTGACGCTATTGTGCAATCTGCTGCCCAAGCCATTGCTAAACGCGGCCGTTTCTTGATCGTACTGGCTGGGGGAACCACTCCCCGTGCCATCTACCACTTGCTGCGGGAAGCGCAAACAGATTGGTCCAAATGGCATATCTATTATAACGATGACCGTTGCCTGCCGCGTGATCATGCTGACCGCAATAGCTTGATGGTCGAACAAATCTGGCTTAGTCATGTCAGCATCCCCAGGCAGCAGATTCACGATATCCCGACCGAGCTTGGTCCGGTGGAAGGCGCAGCTGCCTATAATAAAACCTTGTCCGGACTAGGCGATTTCGATCTCGTCATTCTTGGTGTTGGCGAAGATGGTCATACCGCGAGCCTTTTCCCGGGCATGACTTGGGATGATACGGCGGATGTAATCCCGGTGTTTGATGCGCCCAAGCCGCCAGCCGAGCGTGTTTCCATGTCGGCGCATCGGCTAAGCGCAGCACATAAGGTTCTGTTTTTAGTAAGCGATGCAAGCAAGCAGCAGGCTGTGGATGATTGGCGGGCAGGGGTGGCAATTCCGGCGAGCGCCATCAAGCCTGAAAATGGCGTGGATGTTTATTGTTGCGAGGTGAACATCGCTGCGTAGCAGTGACCTTTGATTCCCTCTCCTCGCGGGAGAGGGTTAGAGTGAGGGTGATTTTGGTGTATGTCGGTCTCGCCCGACAGTCGACCCTATTTCTTTTGCTTAGCTGTATAGACCGCACACATAGGTAACACCTGTTCGGAGACATGGGTAACACATAAACTTCATTTCTTTGCAGCTCTCAAGTCTAACTGACCGAAACGAGGGTGGCAGAAATAAAGATGATACAGCCCATCCTGGTCATGGGTATGTCGGATAGCGATATCCAGCCCATTCAGTGCTTTGGGCACTTTCCACTTTTGCCCAAATGCAACCATGGCTCCATTCCAGCCCACACGTACCACATGATCGTCAGACCCATACTCAATCGCAGGTAACTGCTCCGGAAACACGCGCCTGCTTGGCTGGTAACGTGTTGCCGGCACTGATAGTTGTAATGCCTCATGCGGACGTTCATGGTTATAGCAATGCCGCCAATGACTTAACGCACGCTGCAACTGCTCCCTATCAGCAAGCCCCATCAGGTTTAATACCTCACGCCCCAGGCTGCGATGGAAGCGCTCATCCTTACCATTGGTTTGGGGATGATAGGGGCGGCTGTGACTCACACGAATCCCTAAACGGACTAACCACACCGAGAAGGTTGACAGCCCATGACTAGGCTCACGGGGAGAACCCCAGGGTGGGCCGTTGTCGGCATTGATGCGTATAGGTAATCCATAGCGTCGGAAGGTATCGGTAAAGATGGGTTGTATGTCTTGTGTACGCTGGCCAGAGCAGGCATGCAATACCAGGTTGTAACGTGAATAATCGTCCAGCACGGTCAGTGGGTGACATACACCGCGTGCGATATGCACCGGGCTCTTGAAATCTATTTGCCAAAGCTGATTGGGTGCTTCATGTTCAAAGCGATGATAACGCGTTTGCCGACCATCGCCCTCCGGCAATCCCAGTTGCCCATGTCGCCGCAGGATTTCGGTCACGGTGCTGGCAACTGGAATAGACGATAAGCCAAGGTCGTTAAGTCGCCTGGCTAGTTTACGTCCACCCAGGCCGGATGTTCATGGCGCAGCTTGAGCACCAGATGCTCGATGCCAGCCAGCGTGCGGTGAGGGCTGGATAGCGGACGACGGGAACAGTTCGTCAGTGCATTCACGCCACCCCCTGCATAGCGCCCCAACCATTTATAGCCGGTCTTGGCGCTGATACCAAAGCATAGGCAGAGGTATCTGATATTGCATCCTTCTTGCTGCGCCATCACTACAAAATCACGGCGCAGTTGATCAACGCTTGTCTCATTCCAAGGCATGGCACTCTCCCGTTTAATATTAATGAGAGTGTTACCCATGTCTCCGAACAGGTGTTACCTATGTGTGCGGTCTATACACTCAGCCAAAAGAAAGAAGCCAAAGAAAAGGCTGCCCCGCTGCCGCTTCACTTCCCCTGCGCTGCCTTGCCTCATCTGGGGCGGCTTTGTCGTCAAGGTCGCGACGAAGGAGCGGGCACTTGACGGGCATACCCTTCACGGGCACGCAACTCAGCCTGGTAGCTTGCAAACCCCGCAAGCTACTGCGGAACTTCAAACAGTGCGCGCCGCTTATCCCAGCTGACGCTCGATGTACAGGCGTGGCACAGGGGAGTGAAAAGCCGTAAAGTCGTCATTCCGGGCAAGCGAAGCGTGACCGGGAATCCAGCTTGCGTAGGTTGGGCTTCATTTTTAAGCCCAACAATCGAGTATTCAATATGCCGGCTATCCCGACGGTTTGCTTCTCTTAGGGGCTAGTTTCGCACTGTTAGCGCGCATGTAAAGCGTCAAAATCCTCCCGTTTTCCTAGATTACTATCACGCAAGCTTCACCGTTATTGAGTTTAACTGTCATTGGCACGGGATATGCTGCATATCGTTCGTAGTCGTCTTTAATGATAGGAGGTAATACCATGCAACCGATCAAGACTGTATTAGGCACTTTGTTTGTGATGACCGCTTTGGGCGCTAATGCGCATGCCGATCCTGCAGCGGCGGATTTCAAGAGCAGCGTTATGGCCAAGGCCGCCGAAAGCGAGAAGGGCGTGATCGTCGTCTTGTCCAAGCGTGGTGGTATTGCGGCCGATGCAGCTTACCTGCTGGTATTGCAACTCAAGCAGAATCCCGGCTTTGTGCCTTTGCTGATGGCGGAAGAGCCTGAGAAGCTGGAAGGTTATATGAAGATACTGTCATTGCCGAACGGCTCATTGCCTGCAGTGATTTTCTTCAATAAATCCGGCAAAGAGTTGGGGCGCGTCATCGGCGCACAGCCAACTGCATTTATGAAGAGATTGGATATGCCAGCGCGTTTGTCCGCGACATATTGAGATAGGAGAGTAGAAATGGATAAGTTTAGGGTAGGTCAGAGTGTTAGGGTGCTACCAGCGGATAACGGGGAATATTCAGAAACAGATAATTTGATTTGTTATATAGACCAAGCCAAATTCTGGGATGAAGAAGGCCAGGTTTTTATGTATGGCGTAGATATTGATTATCACGTTTCAGAAGAATGCCTGGAACCCATCTACGACGGGGATCAAAAATCCTCATGGGAAGAGGGTGTTTGGCAACCTCGAACCGCACCCAGCGTATCGTAGTCGAATCCAAATTAACAAGGACAATCCTGTAAGTGCCTGCACCACCTGTTGTTGATTAATGGTGATGCATTTATGATTCAGCCATAGCAAAGAATCACTTGCTGCAGGCTTCTACCTATTAAGGTAAAGCTGGTCAGGCACTGAACCACGGTGCACGCAACTGGCTGTTACGCCTCGTCTCGCGTTCGGTGGTTCGGTACACGCTCATCGGCGAACATGCTGGTAGGGTACCATAGCACCCTGACAACGGATTCATGGCAGATAAGCGTGTTACGACTCACAGAACTCAAACTCCCTCTCGACTCATGCTGAACACGCGCTTAAAGATGAAACCTTAAAGCGGCTGGGCATCGCTGCGCTCGCGCTCATCCGTTATTCGATTGCACAACGCAGCCACGATGCCCGCAAGCGCAACAGGCGCTGATGAAGCGCTTGAAGACAGAGCAGCATGGCAACGGCAATTGTGCTATCTACGCCGGATACCGCCTATTACTCCGTTGCGCAGGCGTCCGGCAAGCTGGCAGCAAAAATCATCATGGCGCATTGGTCACACTGGCCGAGAGGAAGTCGCGCTATGTCCTGGCAGCCCAGGGTTGCTAAGACCAAACATGCGCAGGGCGTGACAGCGGCGGTAACGCGCCTGTTGCGCCCCTAAGCGCAAGTGCCACACCCGTTACATTCGACCATGGCCGTGAATTTGCGGAGCATGAAACCATCGCTCACAAACTGAAGGCTGGGGTCTCACGCCCATCCCTACTATTCATGGGAACGCGAGCTTTCCGAGAACAGCAACAAGTTGTTGGGCAGTATTTCCCCAAAGGGATAGACTTGACTGACGTGACCCGAGAACAGGTGCAATGGGCGGTGGATCTTCTCAACCACCGGCCCCGTAAAGTGCCGGGATTCATGACACCGTTTGAGGTATTATTTGAGCGGAGGGTGCGCTACACCAAGGTGCCGTCCGGTGTAGTACTCTGAATTTGAATCCGCAAAAATTAAAGGAGGCATTATGCCCAGCAACTTCAATAGCAAAGTCGTCACGCAGGGGGTGCAGCGTTCGCCTAACCGCGCCATGCTACGCGCCGTAGGCTTTGGCGACGGGGATTTCGACAAGCCCATCGTGGGCATCGCCAATGCCTACAGCACGATTACGCCCTGCAATGCGGGACTTGATACCTTGGCGACTCGGGCTGAACACGCGGCCAGAGCGGCCGGCGCGATGCCGCAGAAATTTGGCACGATCACGATTTCCGACGGCATTTCCATGGGCACCGAGGGGATGAAATGCTCGCTGGTGAGCCGCGAGGTGATCGCCGACTCGATCGAGACGGTGTGCCGTGGTCAAAGCATGGACGGCGTGCTCGCTATCGGCGGCTGCGACAAAAACATGCCTGGCGCCATGATCGCTTTTGCGCGCTTGAACATCCCTGCTATTTTTGTTTACGGCGGCACCATCAAACCGGGACGCTACCATGGGCGTGATTTGACCATCGTCAGCAGCTTCGAGGCAGTGGGGGAATTCATCGCACATCGGATCGATGCAGGGGAACTTCTGGCCATCGAGCGCAATGCCTGTCCCGGCGTTGGTTCCTGCGGCGGCATGTACACAGCCAACACCATGGCCTCGACGTTCGAAGCGATGGGCTTAAGCCTGCCGTATTCGTCCACCATGGCGGCGGAAGACGCGGAAAAAGCCGACAGCGCGGCACGCTCCGCCGAGGTACTGGTACAAGCCATCCACAAGCAGATACTGCCCGCTCAGCTTTTGACCAGAAAGGCTTTTGAGAACGCGATTTCCGTGGTCATGGCGGTGGGGGGCACGACCAATGCCGTCTTGCATTTACTGGCGATAGCACATGCTATGCGCGTCGACTTGTGCATCGATGATTTTGAGACGATCAGTAGGCGCGTACCGGTATTAGGCGACATGAAACCATCCGGCCGCTACGTGGTGACCGACCTCCACCGCGCGGGCGGCATCCCGCAGGTAATGAAGATGCTCCTGGCACACGGTGTGCTGCACGGAGACTGTCTGACCATCACCGGCGAGACTATCGCAGAGGTACTGAACAATGTCCCCGCAGAGCCGCGTTCGGATCAGGACGTGATCCGTCCCTGGCATAACCCGGTTTACCCACAAGGACACTTGTCGATTCTGAAAGGCAATCTGTCGCCGGAAGGGGCGGTGGCCAAAATTAGTGGGATCAAGAACCCGAAGATTACTGGTCCGGCGCGCGTGTTTAATTCAGAGGAAGCCTGCATGGAAGCGATCCTGGCGGAAAAAATAAAACCCGGGGATGTAGTCGTAATCCGCTACGAAGGCCCGAAGGGCGGACCCGGGATGCGTGAAATGCTATCGCCTACGGCGGCGCTGGTGGGAGCGGGAATGGGGGGAAGCGTCGCGCTGATTACCGATGGCCGTTTTTCCGGCGGCACTTATGGCTTTGTAGTGGGGCACGTTGCGCCCGAAGCGGCGGTGGGCGGTACTATCGCGCTGGTTGAGGAAGGTGATTCCATCACTATTGACGCGGAAGCCCGCCTGCTACAACTGAATATTAACGACGAAGAACTGGCGCAGCGCCGTGCCCTGTGGCAGCCGCCCAACCCGCGCTATACACGCGGAGTCTTGGCAAAATACGCCCGGCTGGTGTCAAGCGCAAGTCTCGGCGCGGTGACGGACGCATGAACCTAAAAACCGCAGTTCTTGCCAGCACGGAGACCACCGCGCTGGAGATACGAGAACCATGAACCGATGCCCGTAGCTGTGCAGCGCCGGCGCGTTGCATGTCGCGGCGGCAATTAGATCTATCTTTATAAGGAGGACGCACAGTGAAACGCAAAAAAGGGCGTGATATTGAAAAGCTTTTTTCATGATGGTTATCGTGACAATGCGCCGCACCGGCCGAGCCTCGCCGCGGGCTGCGCGTTGCTGCTGAGCCTGCTCTTGCTCTCCGGTTGCTCGACACCACGGCACTACGATGCGCTGCTGGTACTGAGCGACATCGCTTCCGGCGGGCGCGCGAGCCTTCTGAAAGCGCGCACTCCCGAGCCTTCGCGCACAGCGGTCGCGTACACGATCGCCGGGCGCACCCATACGGCCGACCTCTATCTCCCCGGCGACGGCAAGCCCGAGGCCGGCATCGTGCTGGTTCCCGGCGCGGTCCCGGAGGGCAAGGATAACGAAGCTCTGGTCGCCTTCGCGATGACATTGGCGCGTGCGCGTTTTGCCGTGCTCACGCCGGAGTTGAGCGGTCTGCGCGAACTCAAGATGCAGCCCGCCCATGCGCGCGAGGTGGCCGACGCGTTCCGCCACCTTGTCGAGCGCGAGGACCTGTCGCTGCGCGGACGGGCCGGCATCGCCGCCTTCAGCTACGGCGTCGGCCCGGCGCTGCTGGCCGCCCTGGAAGACGACGTGCGCGGCCGGGTGCGCTTCATCCTGGGCGTCGGCGGCTATCACGATATGCGCGCGTCGATCCGCTTTTTCACCACCGGTTACTTCGAAGACAAGGGCGCGCCGCGCTATCTCAAACCCGACGACTATGGGAAACTCGTCTTCATCAAGAGCGTGCTGGACCAGATCGGCAGCCGGGACGACCGCGTCACGCTGGACGCGATGGTGTCGGCCAGACTGAAAGACCCCGGCGCCGACCTGTCCGTGCTCGCGAAAAAACTCGGCCCTGAGGGTCTTGCGGTCTACCGCCTGCTGGCCAATACAGACCCGGAAGAAACGCCGCGCCTGCTGGCCGCGCTGCCGCAAGCCATCGTCGCGACGATCGATGCGCTCACCCTGGATAACAAGGGACTGCAACGGCTCACGGCGCGGCTGCTGTTGGTGCATGGGCGGAACGACCGGCTGATCCACTATCCCGAGAGCCTGGCGCTGGGTAATGCTGTCGCGCCAGGCCAGGCACACGTAGTCATTCTCAACCGGATTCTCGGCCACGTGGACCTGACGCTGTCGCATTTCTTCTCGCTCCGGTTATGGCGCGAGGAGTTGCCCGATGCCTGGCGTTTGTTGCGTGTCGTGAACCTGCTGCTGCTGGAACGCGAACGCCCTGCCGCCGCGGCCATTCCAGCACGCGTCGGCGAGGCGGCGCGATGACAGGGGTCGCTGCGATGCAGCGGGCGCTGGATACAGCACTCAAAACCATCACCGGGCAGCATGTCGCCCCCCCGGCGCCCACGTCACCGCGCGTGCTGCTGTTGACCTCCACGCTGGGTTCGGGTCATCTGCGTGCCGCTCAGGCGATCGAGGCCGCGCTCCTGGAACAGTGCCCTGCCGCCAGGGTGGAAACGCTCGACTTCTGGTCGCTGATGGACGCAGGCGTCGCGCAAGCCGTGCGGCAAACCTACCTGCGGCTGGTGCAGGAGCGTCCGGAACTCTACGACCGCATCTTCCAGCTCGACGAACGCACCTGGCGGCGGATGCTGGAGAACAACCAGGCGCCGCCGCCGTCCCTTGCCGAGGGACTGGCATTGCTCGCGGCCACCGGCGGCGCTGGCAAGAAGGCACAACCGGAACCGGACGGCGGCCACCATGCGCTGGACCGGGTCTTGTTCCGCCTGTTTTGCGCGGCACTTCCAAGGCGCGCGCGTTCCGGAAATCGGGCCCTGGTGTGGGGCGCGCTGGTCAAATGGGGCCAGATGCGCCTCGCGCGGCGGCTGGACGCGCGTTTGCGGGCATTCGCGCCCGATGTGGTGGTGGCGACGTCCATGCATCCTGCCGCCTTGCTCTCGCTCATCAAAACACGCCGCCGGTTCAGCCTTCCCACGCTCGGCGTGTTGACCGATTTCGGCATGCACGACTTCTGGATTCAGCCCGGCATCGATGGCTATTGCATCGCCCACGAATCGATCGCCGGCCTGCCTGACGTTGGCGGCGAGTCCCCGTGGCTGCTGGCGACCGGCATCCCGCTGATGCCCGGATTCCGCAACCCGCCCAGCGCGCGCGAGGCGCGCTTGCAACTGCGCCTCGATCCCGAGGCCCCGGTCGTGCTGGTGCCGGGCGGCGGTCTCGGCCTGGGGGTGGACACCATCGCCGAACGTCTGCTGGCGGGCTCCGCTCGCCTGCAAGTGCTGGTGCTGGTGGGCCACAACGCCGCGGCGCGCAAGTCGCTCGCCGCGCTGGCCGGCCGCTATCCGGGCAGGCTCGGCGTGTGGGACTGGACCGAACGGATGGAGGTCTTCATCCGCGCCGCGGATGTCGTGGTCGGCAAACCCGGCGGGCTGACGGTGGCGGAGGTGCTGGCCTGCGGCCGGCCGCTGTTGGCGACGCACTCTTTGCGCGGACAGGAAGGCTTCAACGTGCGCTTTCTGGAACAGCACGGCGTCGGCCACCTGGTGCCCGAGGACGAACTGGCGGAGAGAATCGAATCCCTGCTCGCGAACCGCGGCGAACTCGCGCGCATCCAGCAGCGTGCCTGGACGCTCGGCAAACGCGACGCCGCGGCGCGGATCGCGGAAGCGGTGCTGGCGTTCGCGCAGGCGCGCAGCCATGAGGAGGTTAAACGCTGATGGAATGGCTGCGGCAAATCATCCAGCACGGCCTGCTCAAGGTGGACCGTCTTTACCGCTGGCGGCATCGCTTGCAGTCGGCCGGAGAGGTGCTGCTGGTGGGGCGATCCCGTTATAGCGGCCCGGCCATGGCGTTCGCGGACGGCACGCGGCTGGCCGCCGGCGATTTCATCGGCGCGCTGCATTTCAATAACGCGCGGTTTACGCAGCTTGACGGCGCGACATCCAGAAGAGCGGCCTTGCGCTTTGCGCGGCTGATGCTGGAGTCCATGCGCATCCTGGCGCACCAGGCACGCCACGATCCGGCGTTCTCGGACCTGGCCGTCTACCACGCGGTAAGCCCGCTTCCGCCTCACGGTCAGCGTGTCGGTTTCATCACCCAGCCGTTCCCGAGTGGTGTGAAAAAGCGCCTGCTTGGCGCATACTTTCGACTGCTGGTGTGGGCGTTTGCGCCCGCAGAGCAGACCCGCGACTCGGCCCGGCCGGAGCCGACCCTTTACTGGCTCACCCGCCAGGAACTGCTGCGGCAATTCGCTGACGCACCCAACCAGGGAGACAGCAAAAAGTGACTTCCAACTCGCCCGGCGCTCCGCGCGAAGCGCCTGAGGGAAACCGCGTATACCTCACTTTCGACGACGGCCCGGACGCGCAGTGGACGGCGCGCATTCTAGACCTCCTGGCGGAAGCGAACGCCTGCGCCACTTTTTTCGTCGTCGGGCGCCAGGCGCGCACGCACGCCCCGCTGCTACGGCGCATCGTGGCGCAGGGTCATGAGATCGGCAATCACACCTGGAGTCACCGCCACCCCTGGACCATGCTGGCGCCGGCGGCGCGGCAAGAGGTTCGCGACGGCGCTGCCGCGATCGCCGACATCATCGGGCAGGGCGCAAGATTTTTCCGGCCGCCGCACGGGCGCCCGCGTCGCTGCATGATCGAGGCCGCCGCGGGCTGCGGCCAGCAGCTCGTGTTGTGGCACCGCAGCGCGGTCGATTGGGGGCCGCTGGGTTCCGTCCGTGGAATCGCCGCGAGGCTCGGTGCGGTGCGGGCCGGCGACATCGTCCTGATGCACGATGGCGGCGCAGGCATCAACCATCCCGGCGAGCTGGTCAAGGCGCTGCCCCCGTTTTTCGCCGATTTGAACCGGCGCGGCCTCGTGCCGGGCCTGCTTCCCGGCGCAACGCCGAACAACCCTTCCCCATGACCGCATTCCGCATGCGAGCGACGAGAATGAAAAAATTTTACGGACCGAGTACATGAATCAGGACCGGCTGACACTCACCCGCCCAGACGACTGGCACCTGCATCTGCGCGACGGTGACGTGCTGGCCTCGGTGCTACCCGACACGGCGCGGCGCTTCGAGCGCGCCATGGTCATGCCCAACCTCGATCCGCCCGTACGCACGGTGGAGGATGCGCGCGCCTACTGCGACCGCATTC
This sequence comes from Methylophilaceae bacterium, assembly GCA_038924905.1. Classification (GTDB taxonomy): domain Bacteria; phylum Pseudomonadota; class Gammaproteobacteria; order Burkholderiales; family Methylophilaceae; genus JBCKUK01. The sequence continues at coordinate 25,282 of JBCKUK010000004.1, forward strand.
TCGCAGCCTTGCCCGCGGGGGATGCGCTTCGAGCCGCTGATGACGCTTTACCTCACCGACCACACCTCGCCCGAGGAGATCGTGCGCGCCAGAGCGAGCGGCCTGGTGCATGCGGTGGGTGAAGCCTTTCTCGTGGGCGCGACGACGAATTCCGAATTCGGCGTCACCGACTTCGCGCGCTGCGACGCGGTGTTCGCGGCCATGGAAGAGGCGAGTCTGCCGCTGCTGCTGCACGGCGAGGTGACGGACGTCGACGTCGATGTCTTCGACCGCGAGGCGGTGTTCATCGAGTGGCATCTGGTTCGCATCGTCGAGCGTTTCCCGCGCCTCAAAGTGGTGCTGGAGCACATCACCACGCGCGAGGCCGTCGAGTTCGTCCGCGCGGCGCCGGACAACGTGGCGGCAACCATCACCGCGCACCACTTGTTGCTCAACCGCAATGCCATGTTCGCGGGCGGCATGCGTCCGTACGCCTACTGTCTGCCGGTGTTGAAGCGCGAGACGCACCAGCGGCAACCCCAGGTTTTTCCTCGGCACACCGACAGCGCCCCGCATGCGCGCCACGCCAAGGAGTCGGCCTGCGGCTGCGCCGGCATCTACACCGCGCACGCGGCACTCGAGTTGTACGCCGAGGTGTTCGAGGAGGCGCCTCGTTCTTCAAGCGCTTTCTGCAGTTCCTGATTGGTTTCGCCGTAGCGCTGCACTACCACACACTTGCCCTGCAGTGGCGTCGAGTCGAGTTCGGACAGCACTTCAGCGGTGGTGTATGGATCCTTGGCGCTGCCATCGATGTGCACCTTGTGCAAGCGCAACGCAGCGGTCGGCTTGGGGCCGCGCACTACTACTTGTGCCGCTTCCAGCTGGGCCAGCAGCTGATCCGTCAAATTCAATGCATCGGTTGCCGAGAACAGTGCCTTGACGCCGACGCCGGTCTGAAAAATGAAAATATCCGGCGGTGCCGTGTCCCATTTGTGCAACAGCTCGGCGATATGCGCGGGTCGATGTCGGGAATCTCGGCCAGCGCCGGCGCGGAAAATGGGATTCCACCATGTTTCCGGACCAGATTGGCGATCTTCTCGCCAACGCGGCTTTCCAGTATGGCGATGGTTTTGTTACGCACGGGCAATTCCTCCAGATCGGTGATGAATATTCATCCACATTGGATGCTAGCTGTGAGTATCTTACTCGACCTCCCTGCAAATCATCACCCTGCTTGTCTATTACACATTCCTGGTTGAAAACATGAAAAGCGGGAGGAAAAATTATTGGATATTTATCTGGAATCTTAAGCGCTATCCAAAGCATGTGTTTCTGTTCGTTGACTCTTATCCCATTGCTTGATAACTTTTTACAAAACTAATATGCGCATTTTTTGCAATCATTTCTCTGATGAATATGTCAAGGCACGCGCCGTGCGTATTTTTTTAACATGCTCATGCCGGGCCTATCCCTGAAAACAGTTTTTGTTCTTTCGCCAAATCCGCCGAAGGGCGGACGTTGGCATCATGGTGCGCGGCAAAGCTAAGCATCCGATCAATACAGATGAGTGCTTTGCGGCTGATGTCCGTATCAATGTGAATCTCGTTCCTGCCAGACTCCAACACGTCGGCCAGATTTTGCAGGCCGTTCATCGCCATCCACGGACAGTGTGCGCAACTTTTGCAGGTTGCGCTATTGCCCGCCGTCGGCGCCTCAATGAAGCGTTTGCCGGGCGCGGCCATTTTCATCTTATATAGGATGCCACTGTCGGTCGCGACAATGAACTCATCGGCATCGAGCGATTGTGCGGCCGCAATCAAGCGCGAGGTCGAGCCGACCACGTCGGCCAGTGCCACCACGGCTTCCGGCGACTCCGGATGGACCAGCACCTTGGCGCGTGGGTGTTCGCGTTTCAATAACTCCAATTCGATTGCCTTGAACTCATCGTGCACCAAACAGGAGCCCTGCCAGATCAACATGTCTGCGCCGGTTTTTTTCTGTATATAGTTGCCTAGATGCTTATCCGGTGCCCATAGGATTTTCTTGCCCTGCGCATGCAGGTGCGCGACAATCTGCAGACCGATAGAAGACGTCACCATCCAATCGGCGCGCGCCTTCACCGCTGCACTGGTGTTGGCATAGACCACGACTGTACGGTCAGGATGCGCATCGCAAAATGCAGTGAACTCGTCCGCAGGACAGCCCAAATCGAGAGAGCAAGTTGCGTCGAGATCAGGCATCAAAACACGTTTATGCGGACTGAGTATCTTCGCTGTCTCACCCATAAATTTCACGCCAACCACCACCACAGTCCTGGCTGGATGGTCGCGGCCGAAACGCGCCATCTCGAGTGAGTCCGACACGCAACCACCAGTCTCATCCGCCAACTCCTGCAAATCTGCATCCACATAATAGTGCGCGACCAGCACCGCTTGTTGTTCTTTTAGCAGGTGTTTGATGCGCACTTTGAGAGCTGCTCTTTCAGCCCGCGACAGATCTGCAGGCACGCGCGCCCAAGCATTGGCGGTGCAACTGGTGCCCAGATCCATTTGCGGACGCTCGAATTCAACGGTTTTGATGGATAGAGCATGCATAGATAGTCCTCACTGAATAAGTCGTTTATTGGTTCACGCAACTGCTGATTATAGCGCTGATGCTGCCGAAATGAATCGGGGCGTCGGCGAAATCAGGTTTAGTGCGGATGAAAGCGTCAGCCGCCGATATAAGACATCTCAATTTTCTTGCTCCGCGCAGTCTCTTCTGTGCGAATTTCCGAATACCGGTCTTCACGCTGGTTCCAAATCAAACCTATGGCACCGGCGATTTGCTTGTCGCTCTTGCCCGAACGTATGAGCGCGCGCAAATCATGGCCAGACCGCGCGAACAGGCAGGTGTACAACTTGCCATCGGTCGAGAGTCGGGCGCGCGTGCAGGTGGAACAAAAGGCTTGCGTCACGCTGGAGATTACGCCGATTTCGCCGCTACCATCCGCATAGGCCCAGCGCTTGGCGACTTCACCGGTGTAGTTGGATTCCGCTACGATGATCGGCATCTCTGCGTTGATCATGCGCACGATTTCGGCCGAGGACACGACATCGTTCATACGCCAGCCGTTGGAGGAGCCCACGTCCATGAATTCGATGAAGCGCACGATGTGGCCGCTACCCTTGAAGTGCCGCGCCATTGCAACGATGTCCTGATCGTTGACACCTTTCTTGACCACCATGTTAATCTTGATGGACGCAAAGCCCGCGGCGTGCGCAGCGTCGATGCCATTTAACACATCGGCCACCGGAAAATCCACGTCGTTCATGGCGCGGAATGTAGCTTCATCGAGCGAATCGAGCGAGACAGTGACGCGCTTCAGGCCTGCGGCCTTGAGCGCGTGGGCTTTCTTGGCCAGTAGCGTGGCGTTGGTGGTGAGGGCTATATCCAATGGTTTGCCGTCATGCGTCTTGAGAGCGGTCAGCATCTCAATCAAAACCTCGAGGTTTTTACGCAGCAGGGGTTCGCCGCCGGTGAGGCGAATTTTCTCGACACCGTGTGCGACGAACAGGCGTGTCATGCGCGTGATTTCCTCGAAGCTCAAAAGTTCGGCTTTTGGTAAATATTGGTAGTCCTTGTCGAATACTTCCTTGGGCATGCAGTAGGTGCAGCGGAAGTTGCAGCGGTCGGTTACTGAAATGCGCAGGTCACGCAACATCCGGCCGCGCGTGTCCGGTAGCGTGCCGCTGGGGGCAGGCGAGTTCGCCGGAATGACCGGTACGGGGTTGGTGTCGCGCTGCTCAATGATGGGAATTACCTTAGTGTTCATGGGGGCCTTGTTGTGTGGATTGACTGCTTTTTTACATCACGCGTTTGGCTGTGCTAAGCGTTGCAAATGTTCTTTGGCGATGGAATCGCCTTGTAGTGCTGCGAGACCATACCAATGAGACGCTATGGTAATGTCCAACCTAATACCCGAGCCGTTTTCGTAAAGCTCGCCCAGGCTGCGCTGGGCCGTGACATAATTTTGTTGTGCGGCGAGCTGCATCCAATAAAAGGCGATGGCCTCGTCCTTAGGTACACCACGGCCGCGCAGGTAGCGCGTAGACAATAAACGTTGCGCGCGGGCGATGCCCTGCTGAGCATCAGCTTGTAATACTGCCGCCGATTCTTCCAATGTCAAAAAAGTCTTCTGCTGGTTGAGTTCATCAGCCATGCTCATGGCTCCTATCGATCTCTTCGCCCTCGAAATTGTACGCCGGCAAGGTCGTGAGCCGACTGTCTTCAACCGGGCTACCCACAGTGAAGTGGTAGAAACTTTGCCACTCGCGCGCTTCGATGCCGAAGGCCTTATGGACTGGATCGTCGAAGTAGCAGCCGATTCCAGTGGCGCGGATGCCAGCCTCTTCGGCCTCGAGGTAGAGCACTTGTCCCACCATGCCGGCCTCCCAGAACAGGTTTCGGTAGAACCCGCTGCCATACGTCGCCAAGCTGTCCATGTAATCGGCGATCATGGTCAGGCTGAAGGCGCCAGCGCCGGCGATGTCTTGGCCGCAGGAGACGGTGGTCGCCAGCGCTCGACAGTCTCCCTCTTGGAGGAGGTACAAGGTGAGTCCTAGCGGGCAGTCGGGCACGCGGTGCCAACAAAATTCTGCATGCATCACTCTCTTGAGGATATCAACCTTGGCTGGATCGCGGACAAGCGCGTAGATGCCAGGCGCCAAGCCGTCGACGCGGTGAACGAAGAGCCCGAGGTGGATGCGCGGTCGCCAGGGGATCGCGTCCCAGGGCATACCTCTCCGCTCTTGTGTTGGAATCAGTCGGGCGAGCATACGAAAGAATGTTGCTCGCGAGATCGCCGTCGAGCCATCCATCGCTACTGCGCTGCGACGGCCAAGAATGGCCCTCTCCGCGGTGAGCAGGCCCTGACGGATGGGTGTCCAGAAAAGCTCATCCTCCGAGGGAAAGCCGGAGAAATCCTCCTTGATAGACGAACTTTCGCATCGTCGTGTCGCCTGCGCAACGGCGTCGATCACAGGCCACTCGACGCTGTGTTCTGGGCTCAGCGTGTTGGCCCTGCCCTGCCAAAGCACGCCACCGCCATGCACCGTCAGCGGCTTATTCCAATTCCATTTCATCGGTGACACTGCGTTGGCTTCCTCGCTCGCTCCTAGCCGTGCTAAATGCACTGTCCTCGTCGCTCGCTCGTCGCCGCCTTGTTTCACCTTCGAAATGGAATTGGAATTTGATTCAGTCGGAAGAGATGCTGGTAAATCCGGTGAAATCAACACGAGTAGATCAGCCTCCTCGCGCTCCGCCGCCGCGAAATCCTCATCGCGGTCAAGCCCAAGGAGGCTGGAGAGGGTGCTATCACTGACGCTGTCGAGGAGCACCAATCTCCAGCCGAGCGCCGCTGCCGCGATACGCAGGCTGGCAAGCGCGTGTCCAACGTCGTGCTGGCAGTAACGGAACGCGCGCTCACCGTACTTCCAGGCTTCTCGCCAATGAACCGATGACAGACCCACAAAGAAGGAACCCTCAGGGAAAGACTCAGTCAGCTCGGTCCACCGCGCAGCCTCGAGCACCGCTCGCCGTTCAAGAGCGTGCTCCCTTGGCGCATAGTGGTAAACGGCGGCCGCATCGCCGATCTGGTCGATCGCAGGAAGTATGGCATAGCCCTCGGTCGGATGAAGATTCCCGCTCGACGGATTTGCGCGCAACGGCCACGTGGTATCACCGACTTGCTTCCATGCCGTCAGCGACAGTGCATACCGGAAAAAGAGCGAGACCGACGCCAACGACAGTGGCATCGGCGGCACGCTCGCGCTCGCATAGAGCTGCCAATAGGGCAGCGGGTGGCCCACTTTAGGCAGAGGGAGGCGAACCAGATCCGCTCCCGCGTAGCGCCGAAACGGATCGGGCTGCGTCGCCCAGTCCATGTAGCCAAGCGCGGCGGCGTAGCGGTGGAAGTGATGTTTTGTCCGCTCGTGGTAGGCGACGACCACCTCTTCGGCAGAGGCCTCTCCCTCAAGAAGGCTAGCTCGTTCCAGCGTACCTGGCTCCCCCGATAAGGGTGAAAGACGATGGGACGTCATGGCAATCTTCGTCATGCTGTGCAGCACTCGATGAGCGCCTGCGCGCTCGTCACCGGCGCGTCGCAGTAGCGAGTTTCGTTCTTGACCATAGTGCCGAACCTCCCAGGGCCTAACACTCGGCTGCAACCCTTTGTTAGCCATCCGTTTATCCAATGGTAGCAAGGATGTACTCCATCTTGCGCTGTTTGCACCACATCTCGGCCGCCTTGCGCTTACGCTGCACGTCGTTGGAGTCAAGACGGCTCGGGTCCTTTACTTCGATGACGACCCTGCCGCCATCTTCGTATTCCACGAGGAAGTCGGGCACATATCGCCGCTGGTGCTTCTGGCCGTCAATCCAGGGGATGGTGATGCCGTGTCGCTTCATCCACTTCACTACATGCGGATCGCGCTCCAGACGGTCCATCATCCGCCGTTCGAGATCGCTCTGGTACTTCTCGAAGTTCCAGGGGCTCTTCTTCGGATTTGCGTACTGGCCGTGTATGCTAATTGCCATATTCGATAATCCCCGCTATCAAACCTGGGATGGCTCCGACCTTGGTCTTCACTTGCCGGAGCATTTTCCACGCGAAATCCACCTCCGCCCGTCCCCTAACCCAAGCGAAGAGCCGTTGAGGAACTGCGCCCGGACGTGGTGCAGTAACTGTAATGGTCTAACAATCTGCCACACAAGCTAAGAGGTTTTGTTGCTGTTTTTGCTGATACTTTAGCTCGAACGCTACAGGCGGCTGTCAACGGCGTGGTTTCGGTTGTCATAGCGATTGTCCAGAGACATTATTCATTTGCTGCTGGGTTTCACATACCCTGCAGCCACATCGGCGCCGGCGCCAAAAAAATATGCGTCCATTTGTTTGGCAAGATATTTTCGCGCGGCGGAATCGGCGAGATTCAGCCGGTTTTCATTCACCAGCATCTTCTGATGCTCAAGCCACGCTCTCCATGCTCCCCTGGACACGTTTTCAAAAATCCGCTTGCCGAGTTCCCCCGGATACGGCGGAAAATCAAACCCCTCGGCTTCACGCCAGAGTTTTATGCAATTCACTGTTCTAGGCATAGGCATTTCAACGCTCCTCTCAAGAAAATCTAGGACCCAACTAGTTGCGCATCAACATGAGTTAGATGTTGCATCCCGGCCAAATCATTGCGCTGCCGCCGGAAGGTGCGGGCTCTGCCTGAGCTTCATCTTCGCGCACGACATGTCGCCGGACACGCTTGAATCCAGTCTGCGATAAGCGCACCAGCGGCTCGTGTTCGAAATCCGGACGGATATTCCGGTGAATCAGGCGAATTCCTCCATGTAAACTCGGCTACTCCGCCGGTGTGCGCAGGTCGGGATAATTCTCTTTCACTTCGTGACGGTTTCCTTCCGCGTCGTACCAGTAAAGCTTATCGGGCTCTTCGGTCTTTGCGGTGGTTTTGTGAGTGCTGTCACAAAACGGCTGGTTCTTCGACAACCCACAGCCGCATATGTACTTAGTTTCCTCGCCCACTGTCACCGGATACGGACCTGTCCGGGTTCTTTTGACGATCCTTGCCATGAGCTATCCTTGAAAATTGTGTATGCGATGAATTGAGACGGTGGCGTATCTTTGATGGTTCTTCCGGAATCATCAACCTTTCGGAAAAAAAGAATGCGCCGTGAGTAACGATAACGTTTTTTTCGTTGAAGAATCCAGTGGTAGCCTCTTCCATTCGGAATCCGTTTAGTTAGTTGTTCAAGCAAACTGGGCGCTGAAAAAATCACCGCGAGAACGAGTAAAGGTCACCTCGATGTTGAAGTTCCCGCCGCCGTTGACTGCCGCCCGGAAATTTGAGCCTCGTGCGTTCACTTCAGGTCTGGCTGCGGCGTGATGCGCAGGTAGGGTTTGACGACCGTGTAGCCCTTCGGGAATTTTTGCTTCAATACTTCCGGGTCCTGCAGTGACGGCACAATAATGACGTCATCACCGACGTTCCAGTTTGCTGGCGTGGCGACGCTGTAGCCGTCGGTCAGCTGCAGCGAATCAATCACACGCAGAATTTCGTTGAAGTTGCGTCCCGTGCTGGCCGGGTAAGTAATGGTCGCGCGTATCTTCTTTTTCGGATCAATGAAGAACACCGAGCGCACCGTCAGGGTGTCGTTGGCGTTTGGATGAATCATATCGTAGAGGTCCGAGACGGTGTGATCCGGATCAGCCAGCACCGGAAAATCGACGTTGGTGTTTTGCGTCTCGTTGATGTCATTGACCCACAGGGAATGCGAGTCGAGCGCGTCAACGCTGACGGCCAACACCTTGACGTTGCGGCGCGCGAACTCATCCTTGAGTTTGGCGGTCGCGCCCAGCTCGGTAGTGCAAACTGGCGTGAAGTCTTTCGGATGCGAGAACAACAGGCCCCAACTGGTGCCGAGCCAAGCGTGAAAATCAATGTCGCCAGCCGTCGATTTCTGAACAAAATTTGGTGCGATGTCGCCTAAATGCAATGCCATGATGGTTCTCCTTGGTAATTCTGAACAGGAAGTTCAGCGTTTTAAAGTTTAGCGGCGGGCGCCCGTGTCCTTATGGAAATCGGCGCCGTTCACGGTCGCGGCGATAAAGTCCGCGCGGATGACGTAATCACCGAAGTGTTCGCCGTCCCGGCGCTCGCTCTTGTAAGCGGCGAAGATCGGATCGAGGTTCGCGATGATCGCGCCGTGGTCGAGATCCGCAGCGTAGAGCTTGGAAAGTCGCGAGCCGTCGAAGGCGGCACCCAGATAGAGGTTATAGAGGCCGGGGCCTTTCCCGACCAAGCCGATCTCGGCGACATAAGGCCGGGAGCAGCCGTTGGGACAGCCGGTCATGCGGATGACGATTTCGGCCTCGGCCAGCCCGTGCGCGGCCAGACGCTCTTCCAGCGCGGTGACGAGGTCGGGCAGATAGCGTTCGCTTTCGGCGAGCGCGAGCCCGCAGGTCGGCAGCGCGACGCAGGCCATCGCATTGCGCCGCAGAGCCGAGGCGCCAGTCGTGAGGCCATGCTCGGCCACCAGCGCCTCGATGGACTTGCGCTTGTCCTTCGGCACGTTGGCGATGATCAGATTCTGGTTGGCGGTGAGGCGAAAATCGCCGTCATGTACCTCGGCGATCCGGCGCAGGCCGGTGAGCCATTGCACGCCGCCCGGCACATCCTTGACACGGCCGTTCTCGATGAAGAGCGTCAGATGCGCGCACCCATTGTCGCTTTCGGTCCAGCCGTAGCGGTCGCCGGTCGAGGTGAAGGTGAACGGCTTGGCTGCCGCCAGCTTGACGCCACTGCGCTGCTCGACCTCGGCACGGAAGGCATCGAGACCGCGATCCTCGATCGTGTATTTCAGGCGCGCATGTTTGCGGTTGACGCGGTCGCCCCAGTCGCGCTGTACGGTGACCACGGCTTCGGCCACGGCAATAGCCTGGTCCGCTCGGCAATAGCCCATGACGTCGGCCATTCGGGGATAAGTCTCCGGCTCGCCATGCGTCATGGCCATACCACCGCCGACGGTGACGTTATAGCCATCGATCTCATGCTGGTTGTCGAGGATGGCGATGAAGCCGAGGTCATGCGCATAGACGTCGACGTCGTTCGACGGAGGCACGGCGATGACGATCTTGAACTTGCGCGGCAGGTAGGTTTTGCCGTAGATCGGCTCGACGACCTCTTCCTCGCCACCGGCGATGCGCTCGCCATCGAGCCAGATCTCGCGATAGGCCGGCGTGCGCGGCAACAGATGGTCGGACAGGGCACGGGCGAGCGCGAGCGAAGCGGCGTGGGCGCGTGACTGATAGGGGTTCGGATTGCACAGCACGTTGCGGTTGACGTCACCGCATGCCGCAAGGGTCGTCAGCAGCGCTGCGTCAATCTCGCGCATCGTCGCTTTCAGGTTCGATTTGATGATGCCGTGCAACTGGAACGTCTGCCGTGTGGTCAGGCGCATCGTGCCGTTGCCGTAGGTGCGCACGATGTGATCGAGGTTGATAAATTGCCCCGGCGTGCACACGCCGCCTGGCACACGCAAGCGGATCATGAAGGAGAAGGCCTTCTCCATTTTCTTGCGCACGCGCTCGGCGCGCAGATCGCGGTCGTCTTGCAGGTACATGCCATGGAACTTCACCAGCTGCGCATCATCCTCGATGATCCCGCCAGTGATCTCCTCGCGCAGGCCTTCGGCGAGTGTGCCGCGCAGATACGCGCTCGCTTCCTTGATGCGCTCATTGCGTGAAAGTTCTTTGGTCATGTGGACTCCGTATGAACTATTTAGTAAGTATCCTGAAGATAGCGGTGCTCACGATCGAGATTGTTTACCGCTTGCTCGGCGGCCTCCACGCTCAGCGCCTTTACATCGGCATAGGCGCGCACGAGTGCCGTACGCACGTCCTTCGCCATTGCCTTGGCGTCGCCGCAGACATAGAAATAGGCACCACTGTCGAGCCAGTCGACGAGGTCCCGGCGCTGGTTCCAGATGCGGTGCTGCACATAGAGCTTCTCCGGTGTGTCGCGGGAGAAGGCGACGTCCATGCGCGTGAGCGAGCCATCCTTCAACGCATCCTGCCATTCGAGCTGATAGAGGAAATCGTGGGTGAAATGGCGGTCGCCAAAGAACAGCCAGGAGCGGCCGCTCGCGCCAGTGGCACGGCGCTCCTGCACGAAGGCGCGGAACGGAGCGATGCCCGTGCCCGGCCCCACCATGATGATGTCGCGCTCCGGCGCGGGAAGCGCGAAATGCCGGTTGGGCCGCAACTTCACGCGCAGCCGCTGCCCTTTCTTCAATTGGTCGGCGACATGGCCGGAAGCGACACCTTTGCGTGCGCGCCCGAAGCTCTGGTAACGCACCGCAGAGATCAGAAGATGCGCCTCCTCCCCCACCTCGCGGCGCGAGGAAGCGATGGAGTAGGCGCGCAACGCCAGCGGCCGTGTTACCTGCAGCAGCTGGTCGGCAGACAGCGTAATGGGAAAGAACTGGAGAAGATCGATGAGCTGCCGGCCCGCGATCCAGGCGCGGGCATCGCCCGATTCGAGCAGAGCCTTTACCTCCTGGTGCTGGTGGCCGGTCGTGGCGGCGTAGCTTTCCAGGGTCTTGAGTGACAGCGTCGTGACATCCCGGCCCTTCGTCAGCTCGGCGCGCAGCGCAGCGTCGGACGCAAGACCCGCCGCTTTCAGCAGATCGTCCACGTAGGCCGCATCGTTCTCCGGGTAGAGCTCAAGTGAATCGCCAGGTTTATAGGGCGGCGCCGCGCCATCGAAGCCGAGCTCGAGATGGATCGTTTCCTTTTCCGACTGCGATGAATTGAGGTCGATGAACTCGGTGATCTCGGCTTCGACCGGACCGAGATCGGCGGTGCTCGCTGCCTTCGCGCCAAAATCGACCGCGATGACGCGGCCGCGGCCGGCTTCCTCGACCGGCGCCAGCGCCTTAAGCGCCGTCTTTATCCAGCGCCCGGCGGGCTCCGCGAAATCTAGATCGCAATCGACGCGGTCGACGACGCGCTTGCCGCCGAGCGCTTCAAGTCTTGCGTCCAACGCCTTGCCGATCGCGCAGAACTCGGTATAGGCGGTGTCGCCGAGCGCGAGAACGCCGAACAGGGCGCCATCGAGGCGCGGTGCGCCCTCGCCCATGAGTTCACCGTAAGCGCGAATGGCCCGCGCGGGCGGATCACCTTCACCCCAGGTCGCGGCGATGACGACGAGACGCCGTACCGATGCGAGCGTCGCCACATCGAGATCAGCCATGTCGACGATCGAAGGCTTCAATCCCATCTTGCGCGCCGCCTTGGCCATGTCCGACACGAGCCGCTCGGAGTTTCCGGATTCGGTGGCGTAGAGGATGGTCAGCGGTTCGGCGGGTTGTGCGCCGACCGCCGGCTGCGGCGCCGTCGTGGCAGTGTTCATTCCGGCGAGAAATCCCGCAAGCCACGCGCGTTGGGTGGGGCTGGCGGGCCCCACCACGCGGTTGAGGATCTCGATCTCCTCTTCGGCGAACGGAGCCGTATTCGGGATCGGCGAAGAATTCATGTCCGGACGCCAATAGTTTGCTGGGACAGTTGATTTGGCATAGGGCTACTCATGGCGCGGGTAGAACGGCTGCATCCCCGCTGCGTGGTCCGTCGCATCCACGATTTCCTCGATTTCCGGGGCGACCCTTTTAAGCATGACTTCGAATCCCTGCCTCAGCGTCACCTGAGAGGACGCACATCCCTGGCAGCCGCCGCTCATGGTGATGAAAAGCTTCCCTTGCCGGACCTCCACAATCGAAATCTTCCCGCCGTGGTTAGCGATTGAACGATTGACCTCCTTGTCCAGGAGTTCCTGAATAGCCGTATTAAGCTCTGCATCGGACCTTCCTTGCGTGCCGGTGTGGACATGCATCTCCAGGATCGCCGGCACGCCAGTCAGCAGCTGCGTCCGGATGGCCGTCCCGATGGCTGCTTTCAGTCCTGACCACGAGACAATCGGCTCCTTGCAGATGGTCACCACGCTCTCGGCAATGAGCACGTTGGCCACGCCGGGGAGGGCGAACAGTCGCTCGCCGAGCGGCGATCCGGCTGCCCGTTCCTTGTTGCCGAAAAAGAAGGGGCCGCCAGAATGTAAGGTACGGCTCACGATGAACTTGCAAGTGTCGGGGTCGGCGAGCGAAGTCTCCACGCGAATGCTGACCGGCAGATCCACAAGCAGCGCATCAGACATTTTCAACGCTCTTCGCCGCAGCGCGCACGCCTAAGGCACGCAGGTCGTTAAACGAATATATCCCGCTGTTATGGCCGTCGCTCCAATCGAACTGGATCGCGTAGTTGCCTATGCTCACGATCTGTCGCGGACTCACATCAGATCGTATCGTCTTTGGATCGAGCAGCTTGCGTCCGCTCATCTCCTCGACGCAGAGGGCGCAATGACATGCCAAGCGCAGGTCGCGGACGTCAAAGTCGTCGCGATGACCGTCCTCCCAGAGGATGGATAAGGTACGCGGATCGCGACGGAGGAAACCGATAGGGGTGTTCCACGATCCAGCAGGCCGCGCCGCGCCTTCCATCCAGCCAGGCACCCCCTCGTTGCTGTCCCACTTCCACACAAAGGGCTTCAGCACTGTGACCGCCGCCTGGAGCTGCTCCACGAGCGCCGTGGCGATGGCGGCATACACCTTGGCGCTGGCCGACGTTGGCTGGTCCGCCACGATCGGACGACCCTCATCACCGCAGGTGACGACATCGGCATCGAGAGGTAAGGCACCCAGGAATGGGACGCCGATCTCCTGGCTCATCCGCTCGCCACCGCCGTGACGGAAAATATCCGTGCTCTCGCCGCAATGGGGGCAGGTGAAGGTGCGCATGTTCTCGACGATCCCAAGAATCTTGACCTGCACCTTCTCGAACATGCGCAAGCCTCGGCGGGCGATCTTGAGGCTCACGGCCTGTGGTGTCGTCACGATCACCACGCCCGACAGCGGCATACTCTGTGCCAGCGTCAGTTGGGTGTCGCCGGTACCGGGCGGGAGGTCGAGGATCAAGTAGTCCAGCGGTCCCCATTGCACGCCGTCGACGAACATTTTCAGGTATTTTCCCACCATCGGCCCGCGCAAGACGGCCGGTTTGTCGTCTCCGGTGATCATGCCCATCGACACCACCTTCAGGCCGTGCCGCTCCGCCGGGATCATCTTGCCGTCCAGGGTCATCGCTGGCGGCTCACCGGTTGGAATGCCGAGCATGCCGGGGATACTGGGGCCAAGGATGTCGGCATCTACGAGCCCGACGCGCCCCCCGAGCTGCTGCAGAGCAAGCGCCAGATTGACGCTCACCGTGGATTTTCCGACGCCGCCCTTGCCGCTGCCGACGGCAATGATATGACGTATCCCCGGCAGCTTGTCGGCATTAACGGCCGACTGGGATGACGCGCCAGGCGCGTGATGTTGATCGTGGTTCTGGTCAGTAGTCTGCATGGCTAAGTTCCTTGTATCTTAGAATTAACGGGAGGGTAAATTGCTACGAGCTCTCCCCCCCAGAAGAACAATGAGCCCCCATCCACGCGCTTATTACGCCCTATCATTTTTTGAACCGTACCGCTTCCTCCGAGCCACCAGTAGCGTTGCCGGCGCTGTACGAATGCGCACCTACCCCAGCCAGCTTGCCGCCTTGTACGATAAGGTACTCGTTGCGGATGGGGCGCTGCTCAAAGTGGCACTCCAGGATCTCGCGCGTACCAGCGGCATAGCGTGCCTGGGCGGGTAGGCTGGTACCCGAGATGTGGGGTGTCATGCCATGGTGCGGCATCGTCCGCCAGGGGTGATCCTGCGGCGCCGGTTGCGGGAACCAGACATCGCCGGCGTACCCGGCCAGTTGACCGCTCTCTAGCGCACTCGCAATCGCATCCCGATCGCAAATCTTGCCGCGTGCGGTGTTGACGATGTACGCGCCGCGTTTCATCTTGGCGATCAAGTTGGCATTGAAAAGATTCTCCGTTTCCGGATACAGCGGGCAGTTAACTGTGACCACGTCGCAGACCTTGACCATCGATTCCACGTTTGGGTGATAGGTCAGGTTCAGTTCTTTCTCCACGCTTTCCGGCAGGCGGTGGCGGTCGGTGTAATGCAGCTTCACGTCGAAGGGCTTGAGCCGGCGCAGTACCGCTAGGCCAATGCGTCCGGCAGCTACCGTGCCAACTTCCATGCCTTCCACGTCGTAAGAGCGTGCGACGCAATCGGCAATGTTCCAGCCGCCTTTCACGACCCATTGATAGGATGGAATGTAGTTTCGCACCAACCCCAGGATCATCATGACCACATGCTCGGCCACGCTGATGCTGTTGCAGAAAGTGACTTCGGCGACCGTGATGCCCCGGTCCATGGCAGCTTGCAGGTCGGTATGGTCCGAGCCAATGCCGGCTGTCACGATCATCTTGAGCTTGGGCGCCTTGGCGATGCGTTCTGCCGTCATATACGCTGGCCAGAAGGGCTGGGAAATTACGATCTCGGCATCGTGCAACTCGCGATCCAAGACGCTGTCGGCGCCGTCCTTGCTGGAGGTCACGACCAGTTGATGGCCGTTGGACTCCAGGTACTTGCGCAGACCCAGTTCGCCGGAGATGCTGCCAAGCAGGGTGCCTGGCTGGAAGTCAATGGCCTTTGGCGAGGGCAGGGTCTGGCCATCGGGGTAACGCTCCAGTTTGGGCAAATCATCCCGCGCATAAGACTTGGGGTAGCCAGTCACAGGGTCGTCATACAGCACACAAATAACTTTAGCCATTTCTTTTCCACCTTTTTAAGTTAAAAATCGCAGACATGTCGGAAAACGCGAGCCGTCAGTCGGCCCGCCGCTTGCTTAATGTCCTAAATTAACGGGGGGGGGGTAAATTGCTGCGAGCTCTGCCCCCAGAAGAACCAATGAGCCCCAATCCACGCGCTTATACTATCATTTTAGAAAGTCGATGCATATGAAATTCAATAGGTCGGCATCGTGCCGTCGACTTGCTGAGCCCAGGCATGGACGCCGCCTGTCAGGTTGCTAATTTGGGTAAAACCATGCTGTTCCAAAAACAACGCGACTTGCATGCTGCGCACGCCGTGGTGGCAGATGCAGACAATCGGCTGCCCCGCGTCCAGTTCGGACAGCTTGTCAGGGATGGTATTCATCGGCATCGCCAACGCGCCGTCAATATGACAGGTCTGAAATTCCCACGGCTCACGTACGTCGAGTAATACGGGTTTCTCGCGCGCTGCATTCTCGAGCCATGCGGCCAGTTCTGGTGTAGTCAAGTTTTGCATCGTTAGGCACCCCTTCGCGGGTAAAGAAAGAGAAAGCCGCTGGCCGGTGCTACACCGACCCAATAGGCTTCTTCCCCCTGGTTTTGGTTTCTGCGCAGAGCACACATCAAAACACCCCTGCCGCATGCGCCTGTTCGTCGGCATGGTACGAGCTGCGCACCAGCGGGCCCGATGCAGCATGCAGGAAGCCCATCTTGCGGGCTTCTTCCGCATACATCTTGAACGTGTCCGGGTGCACATAGCGGCGCACCGGCATGTGACCGCCGGACGGCTGCAGGTACTGGCCGATGGTCAACATGTTAACGTCGTGGGCGCGCAGGGCGCGCAGCACTTGCAGGATTTCCTCATCGGTCTCGCCCAGCCCGACCATGAGGCCGGATTTGGTCGGTATGTTGGGGTGCAGGGCCTTGAAGCGTTGCAACAAGTTGAGCGTGTTTTGAAAATCCGCGCCGGGGCGTGCTTCCTTGTATAAACGCGGCACGGTTTCGATGTTGTGGTTCAACACGTCCGGCGGCGCGGTGCTGAGGATTTCCAGCGCATGGTCCAGGCGGCCACCAAAGTCGGGGGTCAGGATTTCGATATAGGTGTTGGGCGTCAGTGCGCGGATGTGCTGGATGCATTCGACGAAATGGCCGGCGCCGCCGTCGCGCAAATCGTCGCGATCCACCGAGGTGATGACGACGTAATTGAGTTTCATCAGCGCGATGGTTTGGGCCAGGCGTTCCGGCTCGTTGACGTCCAGCGGATTCGGACGTCCCGTGCTGACGTTGCAGAACCTGCAGCGCCGCGTGCATTTGTCGCCCATGATCATGAAGGTCGCGGTGCCTTTGCTCCAGCACTCGCCAATGTTGGGGCAGGAGGCTTCTTCGCACACCGTCACCAGATGGTTGGCGCGCACGATGTCCTTGATCTCACGGAAGCGGCTCGCGGATGGCGCCAACTTGATGCGGATCCAGTTTGGTTTTGGCAATCTTTCGGCGGGATCGATCTCGTCGCGTTTGGTCTTGAGGGCACCTCTTTGCTTGTCTTGCGGATGCTTAGTCGCGGCTGTCAACGGCGTGGTTTCGGTTGTCATGGCGTCCTGAGTAAGCAAGTTATGCCGCACGCGCCAAAGTAAGAAATTCCATGCGCAGCGCCAGATTGGGTAGAAGTTCGCCGAGCATGGCTGACGTTATGGTTTCCTCTCCCTGGGTGCGAATGCCGCGGCTTTCCATGCACGTGTGCCGGCAGCGAATGACGACGCCAGCCGCTTTCGGTTGCAGATGCGTCATCAAGGCGTTGGCAATTTGAATCGTGAGCCGTTCCTGCACCTGCAGCCGCCTGGAAAAGCAATCGACTAGGCGTGTCAGCTTTGACAGT
This sequence comes from Methylophilaceae bacterium, assembly GCA_038924905.1. Lineage (GTDB taxonomy): Bacteria > Pseudomonadota > Gammaproteobacteria > Burkholderiales > Methylophilaceae > JBCKUK01. The sequence continues at coordinate 42,439 of JBCKUK010000004.1, forward strand.
CCCACTATTTTTCCGTCGGGAACATAGCCGATCGTGGCCTGACCAAAGAAAGGCGCCAGGTGGTGCTCGCAATGGCTATATACAGGGATGCCTCGTACCACGATGAGTTCGTTGTACTCCTGCGCCCCATCTTCGAACGCTTTTAGACATTCAGCCGGGTCTTGGGTATATCCGGCAGTCCAGTGCTTCCAGGCCTTTGCAATGCGGGACGGTGTTTCTACAAGGCCGGCTCTATCGGGATCCTCCCCCAAACTGACCAAAAGCCTGCGCCAGTCCTGCTCGGTAAATTGTGGTTCTGACATCTGTGCATTTCCTCTCTGGGTTGACCCCGGTAAAAGGGGGTTTTCGATCACTATCAGCGTGACCTTTTGATTCACACGATTCTTTAGCCTTATCGAGCCCGTTGCCGGTCCTGCTCTGACCCCATCAGCCATTAGAAACAGACCGAGGAATGAGCTATTTAGATGGGCCCTGCTGAATGGTCGATGCATGCCCGGCTTCTTCCAGGGTCATGGCGATGATGTTCAGTGCGTGCACGCGCGCGGGTATCCAGTCGGACACGGCGTCATAGACCAGCCGATGCCTGGCGATGTGCTGCAATCCCTTGAACCTGGCGCCGATCACCCGGACTCGAAAATGCCCGGCACCACCCGCGGCGCCGGCGTGGCCGACGTGCAAATGGCTCTCGTCCTCAACCTGGATCACGGCCTCGGGAAATGCCTGCAAAAAGCGTTCCAGCAATGCATCGTGCGTGGGTTTCATGGCGTTTTTTTCCTGCATGTTTTCCTCGATATTTCGGCCCACCAGACTTGGTGTCTGGCGAGACCCTAAGATGAACAACTGACCTCCAGTTGCGCCGCCCAAACGGGTGGCAAGGCGGCATACATTTCAAATTCCGGCTGTTCGTCGTAAGGCCGCGACAAGATTTTCAGCAGGTGCGCAACTTCGCTGAAGGAACGCTCGCCGGCATCACCGCGCGCCTGCGCGATGGCTTGCTCGGCCAAATGGTTGCGCAACACATATTTAGGATTGACACGGTTCATTGCCGCCGCGCGTTCGGCGTCCGGAGTGCCTTCCTGGCGCAGTCGTTCGCGATACACCGCCGCCCAATCGTCGAACGCGCTGCGATCGATAAAAAGATCGCGCATCGGCGCGTCGGCTGCTGCATCGGTGCTGCGCAGCCGCGACAGATTGCGAAAAAACAGGGTGAAGTCGACGCGACCCGCATGCAGCATTTCCAAGAGCTGATTGAACAGGTGCTGGTCTTCTTCCCCCGCCGCACGCAGGCCAAGTTTTGCTCGCATCTGAACCTTGAATTCCAGTTCAAATGCGGCTCGATAATGGGCCAGCGCAGCCTGTGCTTCATCGGCAGAACCGATCAGCAGCGTCAGCGCCTGGCCGAGTGCATAGCAGTTCCATTCACCGATCTGCGGTTGCTTGCTGTACGCGTAGCGGCCGTTTCCATCGGAATGGTTGCAGACATGGTCGGCATTGAAGCCGTCGATAAAGCCAAATGGCCCGTAGTCAATGGTCAGTCCGAGGATCGACATGTTGTCGGTATTCATCACACCGTGGCACCAGCCGACGGCCTGCCATTGCGCGATCAGCCGACCGGTGCGTACGGCGACTTCGCGCAGCAGCGCCGCATACGGGTTGGGCTCAGTGCGTAACGCCGGATAAAACTTGTCGATCACGTAATCGGCCAATTGTCGCAAGGCCTGATGCTGATCGGTGTAATAGAAGTGCTCGAAGGAGCCGAAGCGAATGAAGCTGGGCGCCATCCGGGTGACGACCGCGGCGGTCTCCACGTTTTCGCGAAATACTGGATGGTCGGAACCCATTACGCACAAGGCGCGCGTCGTCGGAATACCGAGCGCGTGCATCGCCTCCGAGCAAAGAAATTCGCGGATAGACGAGCGCAGCACCGCGCGGCCATCGCCCATCCGCGAGTACGGCGTCTTACCAGCGCCCTTGATCTGCAGTTCCCAGTGACGATCATCATGCCCGATTACCTCGCCGAGCAGCAGCGCGCGTCCGTCCCCAAGCTGGCCGGCCCAAACGCCGAACTGATGACCCGCATAGACTGCGGCCAGCGGGTCACTTCCCGGCAAGACGCGGTTGCCCACCAACGCCGTGAGCCATGGCTCACGGCCGAGGTCTTGCGAGCCTAGTCCGACCAGAGCGGCAGCCGTCGGTGAAGCGGCCACCAGGTACGGGGCGGGCAAGGCCGTGGGTGACAGGCGCGTGTAAAACGTTGCCGGCAACTGGGCAAACGAGTTGTCGAAAGCGAGCATGGCGCCTGCGGGGGAAGTGTCGAGGTCAGCGACAGACGGAGACGCGATGTTCATGACTGCCCAACTCGGGACCGGTATCCATTCCAAAACCTAAACAGCCACGAGTTCGATGTCCGGTTCAATCGATCGAACCAGATTCTCGATGCCGCGTAGCGTGCCCGCTATTGAGCTCGGACAGGTGCCGCACGCGCCCTGGTAGTGAACGATGAGCTTGTTGCCGTCGAGGCCAATCACATGGAGGTTACCACCATCGCCTTGCAGAGCAGGACGTATCTGTGCGTCAAGCAACTCCTCGATGGCATCGAGGCGTTGCTGGTCGGCGGGGCTGAGGTCGGCATTGGCAGTGGTCGCCGCCACCACCGTGGCGGCAGATTGTTCCTCCGCCGCCGGCGCGGCGCGAATCGGCTCGGCGACTTTGCGCACCAACTCCGGCCAGTCGGCTTCACCGTCCTGTGTGACCGTGAGCCAGCTATCGACGTAAAACACATTGGTCACATGTTCAATGTCGAACAATGTGGAGGCGAGCGCATCGTCCTGCGCCTGCTCGGCGTTGTCGTACGAGCGCGTTATCCCCCAGGTCAGAGGCTCCCTGAGGGTGAACTTCACCGCGTTCGGATTGGGCGTGTCTTCAATTTCTGCTATTTTTGGCATCTCTATCTCCTGAAAGCGAGGCCCCAATCTTGGCGCCGTAAATACGACAACCAGATGGAGTGGGTACCCCGCCCATAACCCGTTTCAATGTCATCAACCCACCGCTGAATCGATCAACTTCTGCAATTCACCTTGATCATACATTTCGCGCACAATATCGGAGCCGCCGACAAACTCGCCATTGATGTAGAGCTGCGGAACGGTCGGCCAGTTGCTGTAAGCCTTGATGCCATCGCGGATTTCCGGGTCGGCCAGCACGTCCACGGCGGTAAAGTTCTGCACGCCGCAGGCATTGAGTAGCTGCACCGTCGCACCGGAGAAGCCACACTGCGGGGACTGCGGCGTGCCTTTCATGTAAAGCACGACGGCATTTGCTGTTACCTGGTTGCGAATTTTTTCCTGTACATTCATCTTTTATTTCTCCAAAGTTATTTCATCGCCGATTGTACCCAACCTTCGGGCGTCAATGTGCGCATGGCCAGCGCGTGAATTTCTGCGCGCATGCGATCTCCGAGTGCCAAATACACCAGCTGATGCTGCTGCACCCTATTTTTGCCGGTGAATTGCGGGCTTACGATCACCGCCTCGAAGTGCTGACCGTCATCGCCCAGCACTTCTACATGATCGCAGGGCAGGCCATTCATGATGGTGCTTCTTAGTTCATTCGCTGTCATCCTCTTATCCTCTCAACTGGGTACTCTATGGCAAAAAATATTTTCATCCCGGATTGTCCAATGGTCCACGAACGGCCTTTTACTCCCGATTTTATCTAATGGACAATTCGGATTCATCTTCATGCGTTGCCAATCGGTGCATGCATCGGGTCTTCCTCTGCCTCGGTCGACGTGCTGGCGACCGAATTGAACGCGGCGTGCAGCGTGTGCCACGGCAGGATCGCGCATTTTACGCGCGTCGGCAGGTCGCACACACCGGCGAATACCGCGAGCCGTCCGATGTGATTCGGGCTGTCAAGGTTGAGCTTTCCAGTGGCCATGGCGAGAAATTCCCGGATTAGAATTTCCGCGTTTTCACGCGTTTTTCCCTTGACAGCGGACGTCATCATCGACGCCGACGCCTTGCAGATCGCGCACGACTCACCCTGAAACGCGATGCAGTCGATGCACTCACGATCGAGGTTGAGTGCCACACTGATGTGATCGCCGCACAGCGGGTTGTGGCCCACAGCACGGTGGCTCGCGCGCTCGAGGGTGCCGTAATTACGCGGCTTCTTGTTGTGGTCGAGGATGACCTCTTGATAGAGAGATTTATAGTCAGCCATTATGCGAATACCTTTTGCACGGTGCGTATGCCCGCAATCAATGCATCAACCTCCGCCAGTGTGTTGTAGAACGCAAACGAGGCGCGCGCGGTGGCAGGCACTTTGAAGCGCTGCATCACCGGCTGCGCGCAATGATGCCCGGTGCGCACCGCAATGCCCTCCTGATTGAGCAGTGTGCCGACGTCGTGCGGATGCACGCCGTCAACGGTGAACGATATGACCGAGGCCTTGTTTTTGGCGGTGCCGATAATGCGCACGCCCGGCATGCGGGTCATTTGTGCGGTGGCGTAATTGAGCAGATCGAGTTCGTGCGCGGCGATGGCGTCCATGCCGATGGCCGAGAGGTAATCGACTGCGGCACCCAGCCCGATGGCGGCTGCGATGGGCGGCGTGCCGGCCTCGAATTTATGCGGGATGGTGTTGTAGGTGGTTTTTTCAAACGTCACCCACAAAATCATGTCGCCGCCGCCCTTGAAAGGCTGCATTTTTTCGAGCAGCGCGGCCTTGCCATACAGAATACCGATACCGGTCGGGCCGCACAACTTGTGGCCCGAGAAGGCGTAGAAGTCGCAATCCAGATCCTGCACGTCGACCTGCAGGTGCGGCGCCGCCTGCGCCCCGTCAACCAGCACCCGCACGCCGTGCGCATGCGCAAACGCGATCATCTGCTTGACCGGGTTGATGCTGCCCAGCGCGTTCGAAACGTGCATCACGCCGACAAGCTTGGTGCGCTCGTTGAACAGATTTTCATATTCATCGATCAGCAGTTCGCCGGCGTCGTTGATGGGCACCACACGAATCTTCGCGCCCTTCTCTTCGGCCAGCATCTGCCACGGAACGATGTTCGAATGGTGCTCGAGCGTGGTCAGAATAATCTCGTCGCCGGCCTTGATGAACTTGCGGCCGTAGCCGTGCATCACCAGGTTAATCGCATCGGTGGTGCCGCTGGTGAAGATCACTTCGCGCTCTTCGGGTGCGTTGATGAAGCGCTGCAGCTTGCGCCGAGCGGCCTCGTATTCGGCGGTCGCGGTCTCCGACAAATAATGCACCGCGCGGTTGATGTTAGCGTGCTCGCTCGTCTGGTAGCGCACTAGGCGGTCGATCACCTGCTGCGGCATCTGGCTCGATGCGGCGTTGTCGAGATAGACCAGCGGATGGCCATTGACCTTGAGCTTGAGAATGGGAAAGTCGGCGCGTATGCGCTCGACATCGAATGGTGCCATAGCGGGCATCCTGTTTGTCGTTGCCACGCCAGGCACGGACGACAGCAGGACGGGTGCCGATGGGGAGGCGAGTGCGGTCTGGACGGCGTTCATGACTGGCTGCTGGTTTGTTCGAGCACCGTCTGCTCAAGCTGGTGCTTGAGTGATGCGACGGGGATGCGCTCGATGATCTCGGCGCCGAAGGCATAAGTCAGCAGATTGCGTGCAACGCTGTCAGACAGTCCGCGGCTCTTCAGGTAAAACACTTCCTCGCTGTCGAGCTGGCCGATGGTCGCGCCATGCGCGCATTTTACATCGTCGGCGAAAATCTCCAGCTGCGGTTTGGTATCGACGTGGGCCTTGCCGCTGAGTAGCAGGTTGCGGCTCGACTGTACCGAGTCGGTGCGCTGCGCACCCTGGCGCACCATGATCTTGCCGTTGAACACCGCGTGCGCGCTGCCGCCGACGATGCATTTGTGCAGCTGGCGGCTCACGCCGTGCGGCTTTGCGTGGTCGATGCAGGTATGGGTATCGGCCAGCTGATTGGCTGCGATCAGTGCCAGCCCGTCGACCGCGCACTCGGCACCTTCGGCCAGCAACACGTCGAGGTTGTAGCGCGAAATCTGTGCGCCCATGGCGACACTCACCGATTGATAATTGCTCGAACGCCCAAGGGACACCGCGCAATTGGCAATATGAAACGCTTTACTGCCTTCGCGCTGAATCCGGATGTGATTTACACGCGCATTGTCTTCCAGCGCGATTTCGGTCACAGCGTTGGTGAAATGGGCTTCTTCTTGCCAACGCGGTTGGTACAACACGACGTAATCCTCGATCACCGTCACTACGCTACCAGACTCGGCAACCACCAGGCAACGGGGATTGCTTACAACCTCTTTTTGCGTCGCAATAAACAGCAGATGCACCGGCGCTGCAAGCGCCACGTTGCGCGGCACCACAATCACTGCCGCATCATTCAGGAAGGCCGTATTGAGAGCCGCGAATACGTTGTCACGGAAGGCTGCGTGACGGCCGAGATGTGCTTCGATCGCTGCGGCGTGCGTGGCAAGTACCGTCGGCAGGTTGGACACCACCACGCCGCTGTTTGAAGCCGTACTAGACAACTGAGGCGCATAGATACCATCAACAAACACCAGTCGGGTGCTTGCTTCTTCAATATAAAAATGAGCGATATCGGCGGCTTCCAGATGGGTTGCGCTGAGTGCCGGAGAAAACGACAGTTTGGTAAGCTGAGAAATATCGGTAAAGCGCCACTCCTCGTCGCGCAGGGTGGGCAGCGCCAGCACGTCGACTCGATTGACCGCCTCGACGCGCAGCGCGTTGATCCACGCCAACGGGCTGGCCGGCAGCTGCGGCTGGCCTGCCAGCAGCGTTTCGAGGTAACCCGCAGCGGGTCGGCGAATAGAGGTGACGGTGCTCATGCCGCCCCCTCCGCGGCTCTCGTCTCGCTGGCTGCCTGGTGCTCGGCAGCGACCCAGTCGTAGCCTCGTTCCTCAAGCTCGAGCGCCAGATCCTTGCCGCCGGTTTTGATGATGCGGCCCGCATCCATCACGTGCACGAAGTCTGGCACGATATAGTTGAGCAGACGCTGGTAGTGCGTCACCAGAACAATGGCGTTGTCTTTGGTGGCGAGCTGGTTGACGCCGTTGGCGACGACCCTGAGCGCGTCGATGTCGAGGCCGGAATCGGTCTCATCGAGGATCGCCAGACGGGGTTCGAGTAGCGCCATCTGTAATATTTCGTTGCGCTTCTTCTCGCCCCCGGAAAAGCCTTCGTTGACGCTGCGGTCGAGAAAATCGGGACTTATTTCGAGCAGCTTCATCTTCTCGCGCACAAAGTCGTCAAACTCGAGCGGGTCGAGTTCTTCCTTGCCGCGCTGCGCCTGCACCGTGTTGTAGGTCAGGCGCAGAAACTGGCTGTTCGCAACACCGGGTATCTCGATCGGATACTGAAAGGCGAGAAACACGCCGGCAAGCGCACGCTCTTCGGGGGCAAGGTCGAACAGATTATTGCCTTCAAACAGCACGCTGCCGGCCGTTACTTCATAGGCCGTGTGACCCACCAGCACCTTTGCAAAGGTGCTCTTGCCCGAGCCGTTCGGCCCCATGATGGCATGTACCTCACCGCTCTTCACGGTGAAGTCCAGTCCTTTCAGAATTTCGATGCCGTTCACGGTCGCGCGCAGCCCGCGCACTTCGAGCAGGGTTTTGCTGTCTTGCAGAATCATCCGACACTTCCTTCGAGCTTGAAACTGAGCAGCTTGGTCGCTTCGACCGCAAACTCCATCGGCAATTGTTTAAATACGTCTTTGCAGAATCCGTTGATGATCATCGACACTGCTGCCTCGGCGCTGACGCCGCGCTGCGCGAAGTAGAACAACTGGTCCTCGCCGATCTTCGAGGTCGAGGCCTCGTGCTCAACCTGGGAGGTGTTGTTGCGCACCTGGATGTAGGGGAAGGTGTTGGCGCCGGACTGATCACCAATCAGCATCGAGTCGCATTGCGAATAATTACGTGCACCGGTAGCGGTCGGCGCAATCTTGACCAGCCCGCGGTAGCTGTTGTTGGAACGGCCGGCCGAGATGCCTTTGCTGACGATGGTGCTGCGGGTGTTCTTGCCGATGTGGATCATCTTGGTGCCGGTATCAGCCTGCTGCAGGTGGTTGGTGACGGCGACCGAATAAAACTCGCCGACCGAGTTGTCGCCACGCAGTATGACGGAAGGATACTTCCAGGTAATCGCCGATCCGGTCTCGACCTGGGTCCATGAAATGCGCGAGTTGACGCCTTTGGCCAGGCCGCGCTTGGTCACGAAATTGTAAACGCCGCCGACACCGTTTTTGTCGCCCGCATACCAGTTCTGCACCGTTGAGTACTTGATCTCGGCGTTGTCAAGAGCCACCAGCTCGACCACCGCCGCATGCAACTGGTTGGTGCTGAACGCAGGTGCCGTGCAGCCTTCGAGGTAAGAGACCGATGCCCCTTCCTCGGCAATGATGAGTGTGCGTTCGAACTGCCCCGTTTCCTCGGTGTTGATGCGGAAGTAGGTCGACAAATCCATCGGGCACTTGACGCCCTTGGGGATGAAGCAGAACGAGCCATCGGTGAACACCGCCGAGTTGAGCGCGGCGTAAAAGTTATCGCCGGTCGGCACGACGGTACCAAGATACTTCTGCACCAGCTCCGGATGCTCCAGCACGGCCTCCGACATCGAACAGAAAATGACGCCGACCTCGGCCAGCTTGTGCTTGTAGGTGGTCGCCACCGACACGCTGTCGAAAATAACATCGACCGCAACGCCAGCCAGCGCCATGCGCTCGTGCAGCGGCACGCCGAGTTTCTCGAAGGTGCGCACCAATTCAGGATCGACCTCGTCCATGCTTTTTAACTTCGGCTTCTGCTTGGGCGCCGCATAGTAGCTGATTGCCTGATAATCGATCTTCGGATAGTGGACGTTGGGCCACTTTGGCTCTTCCATCATGAGCCACGCCTGGTAAGATTTGAGCCGGAACTCAAGCAGCCACTCCGGTTCGTTCTTCTTGGCTGAAATCATCCGGATGGTGTTTTCATTCAGCCCTTTGGGCGCGACATCCGACTCGATGTTCGTGATGAACCCGTGCTTGTAGGGCTGGTTGACAAGATTTTGCAGTACTGCGCTCATGATGTTGTTCCTAAGTTAAGCTGAGAAAGACGACCCGCATCCACAGGTAGACTTCGCACCAGGATTGTTCTTGATGACGAACTGCGCACCTTCCAGATCGTTTTTGTAATCAATCTCTGCCCCCACCAGGTACTGGTAGCTCATCGCATCAATCAACAGCGACACTCCGTTCTTGGTCATCGTCGTGTCGTCTTCGTTGGCGACTTCGTCAAACGTGAATCCGTAGGAGAAGCCGGAGCAGCCGCCGCCCTGAACAAAAACACGCAGTTTCAAGTCAGGGCTGCCTTCTTCGGCAATCAAATCAGCTACTTTGGCCGCTGCGCTGTCGGTAAAGACAAAGGGGGCGGGCATCTCGGTTTGGATATTTTCAGCAACTGCGCTCATGGTGTTACCTCTGTATTTATATTAAGTTTCGACTTCATGTTGAAGCTCTCGCCACAGCCGCATTCGCTTTCGACGTTTGGATTATCAAATTTGAACATCTGCTTGGGCCCTTCCTTGACGAAATCGATACGCGAGCCGTCGAGAAACGCCAGGCTGTCGGCATCGATCAGCACACGGGCGTTGTGCGACTCGAAGATGTGATCGGTCGCGCGAATTTCGTCGGCGATGTCGAAGGTGTGCGCCAGGCCGGTACAACCCACTTTCTTCACGCCGATGCGCAGGGCAAGCCCTTTGCCGCGCTTCGCAAGCTGCTGTTGAATCTGTTTTGCCGCACTTTCAGTCAATGTAATTGCCATCAGTCAAACTCCTGGGTAGCCACAGCGGTAACCGGGAAAATTAAGGGAAAAAATACCCGTACCCATCTCTAAATCCGCTGCGTTCATACTGTCAAACCGCCATCGCGGGCCATCGTTTTAATTTCGATACACGGTATTCAAAGCTAGTCTGGCTATCCTTGTCCAGGAACATATCCATTGCCTTAGAATGGATACCTGACTAATTTTGTCAACTATACCAATCCAGACTAAATTAGTCAACAATATTATTTGAAAAGTTGGGCAGGGTCGAATCTGATGAGCCTGAGGTATTTCTAGAAACAGCTCCAGTAACGATTGGTGAGAGTATTATTAAGTTTGTTTGTACCAAATATTCGTCAAATTGGCGAAAACTCCCGCTTTAGCTTTGCTGGGTAACGTGACGCACTCTTGTGTTTCCCCCTTATTTTGTTGAACAATGCAAGGTAGCCGTTAGGCCGTGATGTGGAGGCGGCAGTTTCTTTAATTACTTTGGCGCCAAGGTCGCCGCATTGCGATGGGCACTCAACGGACATGCCCCTTGCGGGTATGGACAAGCAAAAGAAAGTGATTAGCTGCCGGGCTACCCCCCCGACTTAGGGTGTTACATTTGTGCTGATGTAGAGCATGCGGTTATTTCAAGAACATTGTTGAGTTACCGTTATCCAATTTAGTGATTAAGGTGGTGCGATGCGATCGATACTCTTTTTATGGTGCTGTTTGGCGGCTGCTTCTTTATGTGCCGAAGAGGGTGACACTGCTCTAGGCTATGGCTCGAGTCTGGGCGGTGAAGTGCCAAACAACGCCGTGGTATTACCGCAGGCACCTGCCGTGAATGTTCCTAATGCAGTGCGACCTGTGATTGTGCTGCCGCATACTTTGGTAGTGCCTTTGCCTGAATCGAGTACGCAGAGTCAATGTCGTTCAAAGCTAGGCAAGCCTACCACAGGCCCGCCAAAGCAAGGTAAAGGTAGTCCCAATACCATTAAAACCAGACCGATTGACCCTATTGTTTATTGAAGCCTGCTGATTAAATTGCACTTTTTCTAGATGCAATGATGTGAGAAGCAGGCGGTAAGGGTAGAATGCGGGCCTGAACAGATTCATGGTAAATAGTATGGGGATTCCGGATTTTAATGTGGGTGAGCCCACATTAAAATCCGGAATCCCCAACTAATTAGTGTATCCACTAAAGTTTTATGTATTCTGAATCACGATATTCGGAAACTTACTGCTGTGATCCAGCGCCAATCGCGATAGCTTAATCGCCGTAGTACGCGCAATCTGCTTGTATATCGCAGCAATCGGGCCATCAGGTTCGGTAATAACTGTAGGCTTGCCGCCATCGGCCTGCTCGCGGATTTTAATATCGAGCGGCAAACTGCCGAGCAAATCAACGTTGTAATCCTTACACATTGCTGCGCCGCCGCCTGCGCCAAAGATATGTTCTTCATGGCCACATTGGCTACAGATATGCGTACTCATGTTTTCCACAATACCCAAAATCTGGATACCCACTTTCTCAAACATCTTCAGGCCTCTGCGCGCATCCAGCAGGGCGATATCCTGCGGCGTGGTGACGATGATGGCGCCCGTGACAGGCACTTTTTGCGCAAGGGTTAGCTGGATATCGCCGGTGCCGGGCGGCAAATCAATGACCAGATAATCCACATCTTTCCAACGTGTATCGCGTAACAGTTGCTCCAGAGCGCCCGTCACCATTGGCCCGCGCCACACCATCGGGGTTTCTACATCGACCAGAAAACCAATCGACATGGCTTGTATGCCATGCGCTTGCATCGGCTCCAGGCTTTTGCAATCGGCGCTATCCGGCCGGCCGGATATGCTCAGCATTTATGGCTGGCTGGGGCCGTAAATATCAGCGTCGAGGATGCCTACATTCGCACCTTCGGCAGCAAGCGCCAGCGCGAGATTAACCGCCGTGGTGGATTTACCCACGCCGCCTTTGCCGGAAGCCACAGCGATGATATTTTTAACGCCGGGTAACAGCTGCACACCACGCTGTGTGCTATGGGAAACAATACGACTGCCGATGTTGACGGTAATCTTGCCAATTTTTGGGATAGTCTTGAGCCCAGCTTCTATCATGGCCTGCAGGCTGGCCAGCTGGCTATTCGCAGGGTAGCCCAGCACAATATCCAGGCTTAGATCGTTGCCTGTTATCTTGATATTTTTAACCGCTTTGTCCGAGACGAAGTCATTGTTGGTATGGGGGTCGGTTACTTCTTTGAGCGCGGCCAGGATGTCTGATTCAGAGATTGCCATGAAAGTACTTTAACAATAGATAAAGACCAATTTTAGCGCATGTGAAGTTTTAACGCTTACACATGTGGATTACTTATCTAAAACCCTGCTTCCTTTGCTAAAATGGTCGCCTTATCCAGTTAGCGACATCAAGCGAATGCCCAGCGAAATTATAAGAAAAATATTAGTCACTTCCGCGCTCCCTTACGCCAATGGCAGCATCCACCTTGGGCATCTGGTCGAATATATCCAGACCGATATCTGGGTGCGCTTTCAAAAGATGCAAGGGCATACCGTGCATTACGTTTGTGCAGATGATACGCATGGCACACCGATCATGCTGCGTGCGGAGAGCGAGGGTATTACGCCTGAGACCTTGATTAAACGTGTGCATGCCGAGCACAGCAAAGATTTTGCCGATTTCCTGGTCGAGTTTGATAACTATGACTCAACGCATTCACCACAGAATAAAGAGCTGGCAAGCACTATCTACAAAGCGCTTAAGGCTAACGACAAAATTGCCGTCAAGACTATCGAGCAGTTTTATGATCCGGTCAAAAACATGTTCCTGCCGGATCGCTTCATCAAGGGCGAATGCCCCAAGTGCCATGCCAAGGACCAGTATGGGGATTCCTGCGAAGTCTGCGGCGCAACCTACAGCCCGACGACTGAGCTGATTAATCCGTACTCTGCTGTATCCGGCGCAGCACCGGTGCGCAAAGTGACCGAGCACTATTTCTTCAAGCTTTCAGAGTGCGGGGAATTCCTTAAGCAGTGGACGCGTTCCGGTACCCTGCAACCCGAAGCTGCTAATAAGGTGGGCGAATGGTTTGAGTCAGGTTTGTCAGATTGGGATATCTCGCGTGATGCGCCGTATTTTGGTTTCGAGATTCCCGATGCGCCGGGCAAGTATTTCTACGTTTGGCTGGATGCGCCGATAGGCTACATGGCCAGCTTCAAGAACCTGTGCGATCAGAAGACAGAAGACAGAAGACAGAGGACAGAGGCGCTTAACTTTGATGAATATTGGCAACGTGAAGGCAACGAGGGGTCAAATCCGAAAACTGAGCTGTACCACTTCATTGGCAAAGACATCCTTTATTTCCATGCCTTGTTCTGGCCTGCAACACTTGAATATTCTGGCTACCGCACGCCAACCAACATCTTCGCCCACGGTTTTCTAACAGTGAATGGCGAGAAAATGTCCAAGTCGCGCGGCACCTTCATTACTGCCCGCAGCTATCTAGAGCATGTGAAGAACCCTGAATACCTGCGCTACTACTATGCCGCCAAACTCAACGGCAGCATGGAAGACATCGATCTTAACCTGGAAGACTTTGTTGCGCGGGTGAATAGCGACCTAGTTGGTAAGTACATCAATATTGCTAGTAGGACAGCACCATTTATTACCAAGTATTTTGAGGGTAAAGTTGCATACGACCCGAAGCCAGTTGACTTAGAGATAGCGCTTCTTGATGATTTATGGGAGTCGAGAGAAATGATCCAGTCTTTTTACAACAAACGGGAATATGGTAAAGCGATTCGTGAAATCATGAGACTGGCTGATGTTGCGAATCACTTTGTAGCGACACATGCTCCTTGGGAGCGAGTAAAAAATGTAGGAACACGTGCTTCTGTTCAGCATATATGTACCGTTAGCCTTGAGGTGTTTAGGGTTCTAACGATATATCTAAAACCTATTCTTCCAAAAATTGCCTCGCAGGTTGAGACATTTCTGAATGTTAATCCACTTGCTTGGGAACACGCTTCCAAGGATCACGCTCTTAGCAATCAAAGTATCAACGAATATAAGCATCTCATAACCCGTATTGACCCGAAAGAGATTGAAACCATGACTGAAGCCAATAAAGAAAATATGCAAACTACACCTACATCACCCGCGCCAGCTTCACCTTCACCCCTGACCCCTCTCCCACAGGGAGAGGGCGACTACATTACCATTGACGACTTCGCCAAAGTGGATTTACGCATCGCCAAAATCGTAAATGCTGAACACGTGGAAGGCGCTGATAAACTGCTGAAACTCACGCTGGATATTGGTGAGGCAACTACGCGGCAGGTATTTGCTGGTATTAAATCGGCCTATGACCCAGCCACACTGGTAGGACGCTTAACGGTGATGGTGGCAAACCTCGCGCCGCGCAAGATGAAGTTTGGCATGTCTGAAGGCATGGTATTGGCTGCGAGCGACGAAAGTGGTGGCCCATTTATCCTCTCGCCTGATAGCGGTGCGCAGCCAGGGATGCGCGTTAAATAATAGTTTCAGGCAATAAAAAGCCAGCATATACCAGCGAGCTTTTTATTTAGAGAAGCAAGATTAATTTTTCTTGTTAGTCTTTGCAGGTACCACTACTACAGCAGGTTTGGCTAAGGGCGCTACGGGCTTGGCAGTTGGCTTAACTTCTTTCACCATCTTGTCGGGCTTGCCAGCGACGGCAGCCTTGGCATTGCCAACGGTAATATCCTTTTTCAGTTTAATCACAGTTTTTTTACCAAAGCCCGGCACCTTATCGAGTTCATCGACTGATTTGAACGCACCATTTTTCTTGCGGTATTCAATAATGGCTTGGGCCTTTCTGGGACCTACGCCGTCAAGGCTCTCCAGTTGCGATTGCGTCGCCGTATTAAGGTCAACGATAGCCCATGCGGGAATGGAGAAGGCAAATACACTAACTAGAACCAGTAAAAGCTTTTTCATGTTGCTTCCTTTTTTGATGATTGAAATTTAGAACTAAACAGCACTTTCCTTGCAGATTGCCTCCAGCGCCTGTAATGGGTTGGCGGCTTGAGTGATTGGTCGGCCAATCACCAGATAGCTGGCACCGTTACGCAGCGCTTCGCCTGGTGTAACAACGCGCGATTGGTCATCGGCGCTGACATTGGCTGGACGAATACCAGGGGTGACCAGACAGAATTCCTTGCCCAATGCGCTTCTTAGCATGGCAGCTTCCTGCGCAGAACAAACTACGCCGTCCAGCCCCGCCTGCTGCGAGAGTCTTGCCAATCGCATTACCTGATCTTGTACATCGCCCTGTACGCCAATTTGGTTGAGTGCGGCTTGATCCATGCTGGTTAATACGGTGACTGTAATAAGTAGCGGGCTGTGGCCGCTTTTTGCAACACCTGTGCGTGCGGCTTGCATCATGGCAAGGCCGCCGGAGGCATGCACATTGAGCATCCATATACCCAATTTACTGGCGATTTCGCAGGTTTTAGCCACGGTGTTGGGGATATCGTGAAATTTAAGATCCAAA
This sequence comes from Methylophilaceae bacterium, assembly GCA_038924905.1. GTDB lineage: Bacteria > Pseudomonadota > Gammaproteobacteria > Burkholderiales > Methylophilaceae > JBCKUK01. The sequence goes on from JBCKUK010000004.1 coordinate 57,823, forward strand.
AATACACCGAAACCTTTGCCCACCAATGTTTCTACCAACTGTGGGCCTGCGGCAGTAAAAAGTTCTTTGCCCACTTTAAGCCGACACAGGTCAGGATCAAGCTCTGCGACCAAATTGAGCGCGCTTGCAGCGTCGGCATAATCCAGCGCGATGATGATTTTTGGGTCTGCTACCAGATTAGATTTCATACGGCAGATTCGCTAGGCTCTGAAGGAAACGATTCCCAGGCGTTACAAGCAGGGCATTGCCAGTGATAATGTTTTGCGCGAAATCCGCACTGATCACAGTAATAGGCATTGCGATGACCGATGGCATTACGTATGGTTTGCTGCATGACATGGATATCTTGATCTTCATTGTTACCCAACAGCAATCGCGCCTGTAATAATTGATCCAGAGTTTGCAGGCTAGGTTTTTTTGCCAGCTCATCACGTGCCAGTTTGGCTGCAGTTTCAGCGCCTTGCTCTTCCAGAATGGCTTCGTAGATGACACCAAGCAACGTGGGCAATTTGTAGGTTTGCAGATAAGTTTTAAGCAAGCTGAGACCGTCCGCAACCCTGCCCAGCGCGTGATAGCTGGCAAGCATTTTTTCAGCGATGAGGCCGATATAATCCGGCTGCTGAAATTCAATACGTTTCCATAGCGAGATTGCAGCCTCATGATTGCCAGCACTCACCTCTATTCCGCCCAGCATGACATTGGCACGCACACAATTCTTGTTGGCATCTAATGCCAGGTATAGCTGTCGTTCAGCCGTATCCAGATCATTGTTCAGTATTGCTTTCATGGCGATTTCGCAATGGTATTGTGCCACTTCCTTACGAAATGCCACGCCGGATAAACGCTCCAGCTCAACAGCACTTTCTATGGCTTTTCCCCACTCACGTTCACGCACATAAATTTCCAGCAAGGCACGTAGTGCGGGCTGTTCATAGCGGCTATCGCCCAGCGATTTAAATAACTCCTCGGCGCGGTCAAGCAAACCGGCCTTGAGGTAGTCTTGCGCCAATTCAGCCATCACAGCCAGTTTTTGCGGGTCGGGGAGCTCTTTACGTTCCAGTAAACTGAGGTGCAGGTTGATTGCGCGGTCAACCTCACCACGTCTGCGGAATAGACTGCCTAGTGCAAAATGAAGTTCCAATGAGTCAGCGTTGGCTTCCACCGCCTCAACAAAAGCATCAATGGCTTTGTCGTGCTGATTGCTGATAAGAAAATTCAAGCCTTTGAAATAGGCTGCCGGCAAGGCCGTTGATTCAGACAATAACTGCTTGATATCCAGCCGCGCGGCCAGCCAGCCCAAGGTAAAAAACAGGGGCAGTACGAGTAGCCACCAAAATTCAAATTCAATCTGCATTAAAGCCCTAATTTACAACACAAAAAGACGAAAAAAACGGCAGACTCCCCAATTGAAGAAACTGCCGTTTTGATGAAGATTTGACTATACAGTCGGCTTGTTCGGCCGATTTAATCAGCCAGGTCAACGCGCTCGCGCAGCTCTTTGCCAGCTTTAAAGTGGGGTACATATTTTTCAGGTACTTGCACTTTGGTACCGGTTTTGGGGTTGCGTCCAAGGCGAGGGGGGCGGTAGTTCAAACTAAAGCTGCCGAACCCCCTGATCTCAATACGCTCACCAGTTGAGAGATTAGCCGACATGGAATCAAGAATTGCCTTCACGGAAAGCTCGGCATCCTTGACTACCAGTTGCGGAAAGCACGCTGCCAGATTGGCGATTAGTTCTGATTTTGTCATGGCCTGATCGCCCTATTCTTTCTTTTTGCTATCAAGTTTTGCTTTGAGCAGGGCGCCAAGATTGGTGGTGCCGGCATTACCTTCGGCAACCTTCTTGGTCTTGGCTTTGGCAGCAGGTTTTTCAGCTTTTTCTTTCTCGCCAGCACCAGATGGGTTGCTCTCGAGCTGCTTAACGCCCAGTGAAATGCGCTCTTTCTCGACATCAATGCTCAGCACCAGGGCGGTTACTTCGTCACCCTTCTTGAAATTGCGTATGGTTTCTTCGCCGGTTTGAGTCCAGGACAAATCAGATAAGTGAATCAGGCCGTCAATGCCACCCGGCAAGCCGATAAACACGCCGAAGTCGGTAATTGACTTGATTTGGCCAGTGACCTTGTCACCCTTCTTGTGTGAAGACGCAAAATCATCCCAAGGATTGGTTTTGCATTGCTTCATGCCCAATGACAAGCGACGGCGCTCTTCATCAATCTCAAGAATCATCACTTCAACTTCATCACCTAATTGCGCGATCTTGGCTGGGTGCACGTTCTTGTTGGTCCAATCCATTTCTGAAACGTGAACCAGGCCTTCAATGCCCGGCTCGATTTCCACAAACGCGCCGTAGTCGGTCAAATTGGTGACTTTGCCGAACAAACGTGTGCCTACTGGATAACGGCGGGTCAGTGCAACCCATGGGTCATCGCCTAGCTGCTTGAGACCTAATGAAACGCGGTTTTTCTCTTTGTCAAACTTAAGAATCTTGGCTTCGACTTCTTCGCCAACGGTGAGCACTTCGGATGGGTGCTTGACGCGGCGCCAGGCCAAGTCGGTAATATGCAGCAGGCCATCAATGCCACCCAGGTCAACAAATGCGCCGTAATCGGTAATGTTTTTCACAATACCCTTAACTACTGCGCCTTCTTTCAGTGAGCCGAGCATGGCTTCGCGATCCGCACCCATGCTGTCTTCCAGCACGGCACGACGGGAAACCACGACGTTGTTGCGCTTGCGATCAAGCTTGATAACCTTGAAATCCCATTCCTTGTTTTCAAATGGGGTAGTGTCCTTGACGGGGCGTAAATCAACCAGTGAGCCGGGCAGGAAGGCACGAATGCCGTTCACCATGACAGTGAGGCCACCTTTGACGCGGCCATTGACCATGCCCTTGATTATGCGGCCTTCGTTCATCGCTTCTTCCAGATCCAGCCAGGAAGCAATACGTTTTGCCTTTTCGCGTGAGAGCTTGGTGGCACCGTAGCCATCTTCCAATGCTTCGATACAGACTTTGACGAAATCGCCAACGGCTACTTCGAGATCGCCGCGGTCGTTCAGAAACTCGCTGGTGGCGATAATACTTTCGGACTTGAGACCTGCATTGACGACAACAAAGTCAGGGTCAACGGAAATTACTTCAGCGGTGATAACCTCACCGGAGCGCATTTCCTGACGTGCCAGACTTTCCTCAAAAAGAGCTGCAAAACTTTCGTTAGAAGATGCAGCGGTACTGGTAGAAGCTTGAGCCATTAAAAAATTACCTAAAATAATGATCCCGCCGTTCAGCGGGGTAAATTAAAAAAAGCCATGAACCGGTGAGGTTCGTGGCACAAATATAATGCTTGTTGCTTAACTTAAGTTATTCGCTTGAGTTATCGTGCTGAATCATTCGAAACTGTTTAAGCTGCTTTTACCATTTCCAGAGCTCGCTCAACGCTTTGCTCTATAGTAAGCTGGCTGGTTTCTAACAGTTTGGCATCCGCACATTGCTGCAAGGGCGCAACCAATCTTTGCTGGTCTCGGGTATCGCGTTTTTGCAAATCTTGCAATATATCCAGAAGGTTAGCATGAATTCCTTGTGTCATCAACTGCTTAAAGCGACGTTCCGCCCGAACTTCTGCGCTTGCTGTTAAAAAAATCTTGGTGGCGGCATCGGGAAAGACCACAGTCGCCATATCGCGACCGTCCGCTACCAGCCCTGGCGCTTGACGAAAGCCGTGTTGTATTTTCATCAAGGCACGCCTGACAGCCGGGTGCGCGGCGACCTCTGAGGCACCTTTACTCATGGCTTCAGTGCGCACCTGTTCGCTCACATCCATGCCGCTCAGCATAATTTGGCCATTGTTAAACTGAATATCCAGATTGTTTGTCATTGCAGCCAGCGCAGGCTCATCTTGCCACGAGATGCCCTGATTTTGCGCCGCCAGCGCGACTATTCGATAAAGCGCGCCTGAATCCAGGTAGTGATAACCGAGCCGCTTGGCTACCAGCTGCGCTAGCGTGCCCTTGCCGGAAGCAGAAGGGCCGTCTATGGCGATAACTGGGATTAAATCACTCATGGTTTGACGATGGCGGCAAAGCGTTCGAAATAATCGGGGAAAGTTTTGGCCACGCACCTCGGGTCGTTAATCGTCACCGGCACGTCGCCTAGCGAGACCAGTGAAAAACACATTGCCATGCGGTGGTCGTCATAGGTATCAATCACGGCATTGGGCGTGAGTTTTTCGGGCGGGGTAATATTCAAAAAATCTGCGCCTTCAGTCACCACAGCGCCCACTTTACGTAGCTCCGTCGCCATTGCAGTTAAACGGTCTGTTTCCTTGACGCGCCAACTGGCAATGTTTCTGAGTGTTGTTGTGCCATCGGCAAATAATGCTGTGACTGCAAGCGTCATGGCGGCATCGGGAATATGGTTGCAGTCCAGATCCAGCGCTTTTAATTTGTTCGCAGGCGCGCTGGCCTCAATCCAGTTTTCGCCATAAGCGATGTTGGCGCCCATTAGTGCCAGTGCATCAGCAAACCGCACATCTCCCTGGATGCTATTTTTGCCTGCGCCTTCCACTCTTACCTTGCCGCCAATCGCGCCAGCCGCGAGGAAGTAGGAGGCAGACGAAGCATCGCCTTCAACAAAAATTGTGCCCGGGCTTTGATAGCGGCTATTCGCCGTAATGACAAAACGCTGCCAGCCGTCGCGTATGACTGTCACGCCAAAACGCGCCATCAAATTCAGCGTGATTTCAATATAAGGCTTGGAGATAAGCTCACCCACCACTTCAATCGTGGCTTGCTGTTTGGCAAGTGGTAGCGCCATTAACAGCGCGGTAAGAAACTGGCTGGAGACATCGCCTCTAATTTTGACGTTCACCCCCTCTCCCGCGGGAGAAACCGCAGGGGTCTTGTCCGCCTTCGCTGTGCCACTTCGTGGCAAGTCAGGCGCCAAGGGCTGGGGTGAGGGGGGATTTATCTGCAACGGCGGAAAGCCCTCATTGCCTGAATATTCAACCCTGGCGCCAGTTTGCCGCAGGGCATCTACCAGATGGCCAATCGGCCGCTCGTGCATACGCGGCGTGCCGGAGAGCGTGTAGTGGCCGCCAGATAGCGCCAGCACTGCGGCCAGCGGGCGGAATGCTGTGCCGGCATTGCCGAGAAAAAGATCCGCCTGCTTGACGCTGAATGCGCCGCCATTGCCTGTTACGCGCCAGTTGTTCTGGCCTAATTCTTCCAGCTTCACGCCCAGCATTTTTAGGGCTTCCAGCATGTGCACCACATCGTCGGCCATCAACAAATCGCGGATTTCTGTGGTGCCTTGCGCCAGGGCGGCGAGTAGCAGGGTGCGGTTTGAAATGCTTTTGGAGCCGGGGAGTGTGATGTGACCTGTGGCCTTGCTCGCGGGTTTAAGTGCCAGCGTTTCCATCAGGACAATTTCTGGCCGTTCGCCCACTCATTGCGGGCACGGCTGGCACGCTCAAACAATGCCTGCAAACCAGCGTCATCGCTGTTTTCAAGCAGCTTCTTCAGCGCCACCAATTCATTTTGATAGGCGTTTATTTCGCTTAATAAAGACTCGCGATTGGTCAGGCAGATGTCGCGCCACATTTCAGGTGAGCTGCCCGCGATGCGGGTGAAATCGCGAAAGCCGCTGGCGGCAAAGGCAAATAATTGTGCAGCATTGGGGCGCGAAGCTAACTCATCCACCAGAGCAAATGCCAGCAAATGCGGCAGATGGCTGACAGCAGCGAAAACGCCATCGTGCTCGTTGGCCGCCATTTCACTCACCTTGGCACCAGCAGCCTGCCAAAGCTGGCGCACTTGTTCCAGTGCTTCAGGGTTGGTTTTTTCAGTGGGCGTTAAAATGACATTTTTGCCATTGAATAAATCTGCGCGGGCAGCAGTGACACCGCTTTTTTCAGCGCCGGCAATCGGGTGGCCAGGGACAAACTGCGCAGCGTTTTTGCCTAGTATCGCAAATGCATGCTCAATAACATCAGACTTGGTACTGCCAACGTCGGTGATGACGGTTTTGCTATCCAGGTGCGGCGCAATTGCTTTGAGGATGTCAGGGGTTTGTGCAACGGGCGCGGCAATTACCACCATGCCCGCGTCAAGCAGTGCCTTTGCCGGGTCAGTCTCAACCGCATCGATGATACCCATGTCCAGCGCGGCTTGCAGGCCATCGCCAGAGCGACCTATACCTATGATTTTAGGCGCAGTCGCGGCTTGTTTCAGTGCCAATGCCACTGAGCCGCCAATAAGGCCTACGCCAAAGATAACCAGTTTTTTCACTTGAAATGCCACGCTATGAGTTTCACGCCATGAGTTTAAAGAATCAGGCTAAATTGTAACATGCAGGCTTAAACGCTAGCGATGAGGTGCGCTAGTCTGGTAACAGATTAGCCGTGTGCAGCAGATTGGGATCGAGGTTTACTGAATCAATGGAGCCTGACCCTATTGATGCTGTTATATTATGGTGCTTAATTCATTCGTCCGAAAAGCTGGGGTTAGCTCATGCTGACCCATTATATTGGGTCGTTATCTTTTTGCGCAGTCTGCACCCAAAGCTGACACTCAGTCATATAATTTCATTTCGAATATTCATCAGAGGCACTAGATGGAACCCTTTAATTGGCAAGACGTTAATAATATCAAGTCCGTTAAGCGGAGGATAAATGGCCTTTCTCATCCAAATGATACTGATTTAATAGGTTTGACATTGGCACATATTGCTGCGATTTACGGTCGAACCTAGGTTCTTGAATTTCTTCTCTCCAGTGGCTGTCTGCCTAACTCCGTGGTTCCACAATCTGGACATGGTGGTTTTCGAGGAATGGCACCTTTACACTTTGCATCTTTATGCGGTCAAAAGGATTGCCTAAATTTATTACTAAAAGTCGGCGCTAGTGTGGATGCTCAAACGCCTGCTGGTTCTACCGCTCTACATTACCTTTCTGTACCAAATTACCAAATTATTGATCTTCTGATTGCTATGGGTGCCGATCCCAATCTAGCTGATACGCATGGTGATACACCATTTGTTTTAGGATGCAAATTCATGGAGGGTAATGCATCATTTATCGAAGCTATGATTCGCGCTGGAGCGTATCCTAATGCCAAAAATTCTAGGGGATTTACACCCCTTCATTTTGCAGCTAAAAGTGGCGACATCAATGGAGTTAAGCTCCTTATCAAATTGGGTGTGTCAATAGATAGCAAATCGAATACTGGTGAGACTGCTCTTCATTTTGCCGCATTAGGAGATCACGCCGAATGTTGTGAATGCTTGCTTGATTCCGGAGCAGAGGTCAATTCAAAGAATAAAGAGTTACACACACCTCTAACGCTTGCACTCAGTCGTCAAGGAATGAATTCAGCGCGTGTTTTAATTGCTAGAGGGGGAACGGGTATCCATGACGCACCACTAAAGCCGATTGAGAGCAATAAGATTCATATCGCTTATGACTTTGATTTTATGGCCTTACGAGCAAGGCGGCATGAAGCGGCGCTAAACTCTGTTAGGATACTTATTTCATCTGGTGCAACCGCAACAATGCCTGATTTAAATGGTTGTACTCCACTACATATTTGTTTTCTACCAGATTATTTTGATGAATTAGAATTAGATATTGTGCATTTCTATTCAGGTATTGCTGATTTTGACGATTAACTATGCTTTAACAAACGTTTGGCTCTGATCTATTAGCTTAATGCCAAATGCATCATTTCTATTGGAATATGATCAATGGTGTATGAATAACTCATTGTGTAAGTCGGTGTAGGGCGCAATAATCAAAGAGGTCAGCATCGCTTATTTTGAGTTCGAAATAATTTGCCATTCACCGCCAACCAAACCCTCTTGCGGCTTGAAGTTCTGCTTGTAGGCCATCTTGCGGCTATTGGCTATCCAGTAACCTAAATACAAATGCGGCAGGCTCAGGCTGCGGCACCATTCAACCAGCCACAGCACATTAAAAGTGCCATAGCTGGCGGATTCATCATTGGTATCATAAAATGTGTAAACTGCAGAAATGCCATCGCGCACCATATCCACCACGCTGACCATTTTTAGCACGCCATCCAGTCGAAATTCCACCATCAGGCTTTCAACATTGCTTTGCACCAGAAAACTGTGGTATTGCTCGGCAATTTCACCGTCACGCGTGCCTTCATGCCGCGCGATTTGGTAAGTCGCATACAGCTCAAAATGCGCTTGCTTGAAAGCCAGCGGAACGATGGTGGCGTTGAGCGCCTGATGCTGCTTTAGCGCGCGCTGTTGGCTGCGGTTTGGGACAAAGTCTTCCACCGGCAAACGCACCGGCACACAGGCATTGCAATGCTCACAATGAGGACGGTAAACAAACTTGCCGCTGCGCCGAAAGCCAAGCTGGATCAGGTCGCTATAAACATCGGAATCGATTAAATGGTGCGGCGTGGCAATCAGGGATTGCGCCTGCTTGCCCGGCAGGTAGCCGCACGCATAGGGCGTGGTAGCGTAGAACTGCAGCTTTTGCAGCGGCGGATCGGTTGGCAGCGTCATATGGCAGACTTAATCAGAGGTTCCCTAAGTTTACCAATTTCGCCAGTCTTTGTGAGAATTCTGCACGCGGTATTTCTTTTGCGCCAAATGATGCCAGATGCGCGGTTTTCATCTGGCAATCAATCAGCCCGAAGCCTTGTTGTTGCAGGCGCTGCACCAGGTGTACAAAAGCGATTTTAGAAGCCCCTGTCACATGATGAAACATGGATTCCCCATAAAACATCTTGCCTATTGCTACGCCGTACAAACCACCTGCCAGTTTGCCGTCTATCCAGGTTTCAGCAGAGTGGGCATAGCCCGATTCATGCAATTTGCAATAGCCGCTGATAATGCTTTCCGCAATCCAGGTTCCGTCCTGCCCGTGCCTTTGCGTGTTGGCACAGCCCTGCATCACCTCGCGAAAGGCAGTGTCAAAACGCACTTCGTAATCTGCTTTCTTCAGGCGTTTGGCCAGCGAGCGCGAAATTTTTAACTCCTCGGGGAACAACACCATGCGCGGGTCCGGGCTCCACCACAAAACCGGCTCACCTTCATTAAACCAGGGGAATATACCGAGGCGATACGCAGCCAAAAGGCGCTTCTGTGAGAGATTGTCACTGGCAGCGAGTAAGCCGTTAGGCTCTTTCAGCGCTGATTCCAGCGGCGGGAAGGGGTCATTATCGGCAAGCCATGGAATCATGTCTTACATTTTACGTTGCGCCCCGTTGGTTGTCTTATTCATGTTGCCTTCGCGCATTATTCCACCGCGGGACAAAAGCAGGGGTCTCGGCCATATAGCTTTGATACACATTACCAAACTCGGCAAGCGCTTCCTTTTCCTCAATGCGCGCCAGCCGCAGGTACATATAGAGCAGTATGGGAAACGTGACGAGTGTCACAATGGTCGGCCATTGCAGCAGGAAGCCGAACATAATCATCACGAACCATGCGTATTGTGGGTGCCGGATGCGGGCATATGGCCCTGTCGTTGCAAGAGTGTAGCTGCGCTGCGCCCGATAAAGCACTTTCCACGCGCTGGCCAGCAGGAAGAACCCGGCAACGATCAGGGTGTTGCTCAGCAGGTGGAACGGCCCGAAATGCGGGTTGCCGCGCCAGCCGAACAGGGTTTCCAGCAAGTGCTCGGCATCATGCGAGAACGGGTCGATGCCCGGTACGCGGCTGGTGATCCAGCCCGACAAAAAATAAATGGTGAGCGGGAAGCCATACATCTCAGCAAACAGCGCCACAATGAAGGCGGAAAAGGCGCCGAACGAGCGCCAGTCACGCATGTTTTGCGGTTTGGCGAAGCTGAAGGCGAAGATGATGAACACCAGCGAGTTGATGATGACCAGCGACCAGAGTCCGTAGGCGGAAGATGTGGCAGTCATTTTGACTCTCCTTCGGGCGGATCGTGGTTGTGCGTATGCTGATCGTGGCCGCCATGGCCATGATGCATGAACAGGTGCATCAGCGGGCAGGCCAGCAGGATCAGGTAAGGCAGAATGCCCAGCACATGGGCGCGGTGCTCAGTAAACAGCAAAAATCCGGTGATGGCGAGAAACCCGTAAAACACCCACCTGCCCTTGGAAATGTGATGCATTTCGTGTTCATCGGTCATGATGTTCTCCTTTTCAAAAAGTCTGCGGTTGATTAAACTCACCGATCAATTGATCGTCAGCTTTGCGCGTTTCAGTAGCGCCGAATTTACTATGACTGAGAGTGAACTCAGTGCCATGGCCGCAGCGGCGAAGATGGGATTAAGAAAGCCGAGTGCTGCTACCGGCACACCGACGGAATTGTAGATAAATGCCCAGAACAGGTTCTGCTTGATCTTGCGCATGGTGGCACGCGAGAGGTTGATGCCAGTCACTACGTCGCGCACATCGTTTTTCACCAGAATAATGCCGCCAGTTTCCTTGGCTACGTCAGAGCCGGAACCGATGGCGATGCCGATGTCGGCAGCGGCCAGTGCAGGAGCATCGTTGACGCCGTCACCCACCATGGCTACCACCTTGCCCTGTTTCTGCAAATCCTGGATTACGCGCACCTTATCAGAAGGCAACACTTCGGCAATCACACGCTCAATGCCAAGCTCTTTGGCAATGGCGTTGGAGGTGCGCTGATTGTCGCCGCTGAGCATGATGACCTCGATGCCGATGTTTTTAAGCGCAGTGACTGCTTCCTGCGCTTCTGGCTTGAGTGTATCGGCCACTGCTACCACGCCGGCCAGCTTGCCATCGCAGCCGATCAACATGGCGGTTTTGCCTCCGGTTTCAAGCTGTAGCATAAGTTCTTCAGCGGCCGAGGTATCAATGGCTTCCTGTTCAAACAGGCGACGGTTGCCTAGCAGGATTTTCTTTTTCTCCGCTTCTCCACGGATGCCGTGGCCAGGAATAGCCTTGAAATTGCTGACCGCAGGGATATCCAGATTCCGATGCTTGGCGGCGCGTACAATCGCCTCGCCCAGCGGGTGTTCCGACCCAAATTCCACAGCGGCTGCAAGCCGCAGCACCTCTGTTTCCGTAAACCCTCCCATTGGCAAAATATCCGTCACATTGGGCTCGCCTCGGGTGAGCGTGCCGGTCTTGTCGAATACCACAGTATTGAGGTTCTGAGCACGCTCCATAATTTCGCCACCACGGATGAGGATGCCAGCTTCTGCCCCTTTGCCCACGCCCACCATTAGCGCCGCCGGGGTGGCGATTCCCAAAGCGCAGGGGCAGGCAATAATGAGCACGGCAATGAAAGAAAGCAACCCCTGCGGAAAATTACCCACAAACCACCAGCCAGCGAAGGCGAGCACAGCCGTGCCTACTACGGCAGGCACAAAATAACCGGTGACCTGGTCGGCAAGGCGTTGAATCGGTGCAGTCGAAGCCTGGGCTTCTTCCACCATCTTGATGATCTGCGCCAGCGCCGTTTCCGCACCTACTTTGGTAGCTTTGAAGCGGAACATGCCGGTGCGATTGAGTGTGCCGCCGATTACCTGCGCACCGAGCGTTTTTTCCACTGGCATCGATTCTCCGGTCAGCATGGATTCGTCTACCGAAGAATCTCCTTCCAGCACCACACCATCGGTGGGTATTTTTTCGCCTGGCCGCACCACAACGGTTTCACCCACCATGACGCTTTCTGCCGGTACCTCCATCTCTTGCCCATCACGGATCACATGAGCGGTGGCAGGTTTGAGGTCAAGCAGCTTGCGCACCGCGGCCGAAGAGCGCTTCTTGATGATTTCCTCCATGTATTTGCCGAGCAGCACGAAAGCGATAATGACGGCGGAAACCTCGAAATACACGTCGCGCTCCTCCACCTTCACCGGCAGCACATCCGGAAAGAACAGCACCGCCACGCTGTAGAAGTAGGCGACGCTGGTACCCAGCGCAATCAGAAAGTCCATGTTGATGGAGCGCGTACGGATGGCGCTCCATGCGCCCTTGTAGAACTCCCAGCCGCCGATGAACTGCACCGGGGTTACCAGCAGGAACAGCCACATGCCCCAGGTAAACCAGGGCAGTGCCGGGATCGGCACCCAGGTGACGATAGTGGCGCCGGTGGCCAAAGCGAGGAACGCCCAAGCGCGCATGATGGCGAGCGCCAGCACGCCGGTCAGCGCAATCGCCACGCGCGTCTTCATCGATTTCAGTTCCTGTTCGGGCGACTCGAAAGTGCGCTGGCAACCCACGCTGCAAAAATAATAGGCGCGGCCACCGCGCTCGGACTTCAGCGCCGTGGCCTTGTCCACCACCATGCCACAGATCGGGTCTTTTGCTTTTTCTCCGGCCATGTCCTTGCCGGATTTCGCTGCCTTGCTTTCATGCATTCCATGGTCATGGCCGTGGTCATGGGCGTGACCATGGCTATGAGATGCTTCTAAGTCTGCCTTGCTGTTCCCCGTGTACTGAGCCGGATTAGCCTCAAATTCATGCTGGCAGTGCGTAGAGCAAAAATACCAGGTTTTGCCCACATGAGCAGCAGTGCCTGCAGCAGACTTTTCGTCCACCGTCATGCCGCATACCGGATCAATCGCCATAATCATTCCTTCCCACGGCAGCCTGGGCATTTGCCCGCCAGGTTGTAGCAGTAGGCAAACAGGGCGCCGATCAGGAAGCCGGTCACAGTGACACTAACCAGGCCGTAAACCAGCCCACCCAAGGTCCACGGCTTAGTGCTCTTGAGCACAGTCAGGTCCAGGCCGTGTGTCCATGAATTGGCGAAGTTGATCGTTCCATCCGGGAACAGGTAGACCGCCGTCGCGCAAACAATGCTGATGATTGCTGCTGTCAACGCTGTTGCACTGCCTACACGGCAGGGATTTAAATTGTTCATGATTCATTCTCCTTTAGTTGAGGTTATAAAATATTTTCCATGGAAGCCGTTCCGCACTTGAGGGATACCATCTCGCGCAGCACGTTTTCCGCGGCCATAAATGCTTCGACTGCCTGCGGATCGAACTGGGTGCCCGACATGCGCAGGATTTCTGACTTGGCGGCATCGAATGACACGCCTTTCCAATACGGGCGATCCGATGTCATGGCATCCAGCGTGTCGATAACGGCAAACAAGCGGGCTCCCCCAAGGGATAGCCTCCCTTCTCAGTCCGTGGGGGTAGCCGGAACCATCGAAGCGCTCCTCATGGCAGCGCACGATATCCGCCGCTTCCCGCATGCCGGCTACCTGTGAAATAATTTTATACCCTTTCTCCGGGTGGGTGCGCATTTCCACCCACTCGCTTTTAGTCAGCGAGCCTTGCTTGAGCAATATCGCATCCGGTATGCCGATTTTGCCGATGTCATGCAATAGCGCACCCCAGTAAATCTGGCGCAATCCCTCGGCGTCGGTGATAGCCTGTCGGGCCAGCTCTAGCGTGTGGCAGGCGACCCGCTGGGAATGGAGGCCAATCTCGTGTTCCCGCAGGTCGAGATCCGCCGCCAGGGCTTTTGCCAGCACGGCTTCTGCCTTGATTTGTTCCATATGCCCAGTCCGCGAGACCTGCGATTCGAGATAACAGGATTCGCAGCAATATTCCTCGCCAAAATGAGCAAACGGCGGGGAGGCGACTGGGTTTCCGCATATTCGGCAAGCCTTAGCGACCGATTTTTGATGAGGACTGGCATGCCGCATCGTCAAAGTCACTCCATCTTGCAAAGGCAGTACACGAATTGCTGTGTTGTGCCGAACGGCGTTTGATGCAACTCGGTTGCACTTTCCGTCAGCCTGAAATCGGCCCCGAATTCATCGTGCAGCGCATCGGCGTCATAGCGCACCACATCAAGGCCGCTGCATTTAAGCGGGCCTTCCGGACCGAAAGTGGCCACGATGACGTAACCGCCGGGCTTGACCGACCGCGCCACCTGTCGAATATAGGCTGTCCGCTGTGCTGGTTCGGTCAGGAAGTGGAATACGGCACGGTCATGCCACACGTCATAACAGTGTTCCGGCAAATCAATCTTGGTGATGTCGGCGGCCAGCCATGTGACTTGATTCGCCTTCTCCCCCAGCCGTTTTTTCGCGGTATCAATGGCGGTGGGGGAAATATCCAATACGGTGATATTGCAGAATCCATTGGCGAGCAGATCATCCACCAACGTGGATTCCCCGCCGCCAACGTCAATGATTGATGCTGAATAGCCCGCTGCAGATAGCTTGATGAGTTCCAGCGACTTTTCAAGGTGTGGGCGATACCAGCTCACCGCGTCGGGCGCTTTGGTCTGATAGACTTTTTCCCAGTGCGCCTGTTTGCCCATGCCTACTCCTCCCCATGAGAATGGTCATGCCTGGAATGGGGCGGTACATCGTGGTCGTGATGATGTTCATAGCCTCCATCGTCGGCGGCCTGCGGCAATGACTTCACCATCGGCCACAATACGAATCTGTTCTGCGGTGCTGCGCACCGAGACCGCCTTACCCGCGAAGCCTGCAGGTACGCTGTAGCGGTTGCGATCTACCCGCACCAGACAAGTGCTGGAAACGCGCAGCATCTGTTCCACGTAGCCATCGAATGGCGCGGTGATTGGCCGCAGGCTGGATGCCTCTTGCGCAAAGCATTCGGCAATCGTGCGACTTGGTTCTGTCGGGTGCTTACGTTGTGCCAACTCGCGGCAGCGGATCGCCAGCCAGGCGTTGAATTCAGTGAAATTAGCAAAGCGCGCCAATGGGGTAAATAACCATTCACGTATGTTGCCAGCCTGATTCTCGACTTGCCCCTTCTCCCACCCGGAGGCTGGTGTGCAAGCTACCGGTTCAAACAGATAGTGATTGGCCAGTGCCATAAAACGGCGATTGAAGCGACGTTCTTTACCCGCAAGAATTGCTTCTACCACCACCTTAAGGTTGTCGTACACCATGCGCATGGGCACACCACCGAAGAAGGCAAAGGCGCGGTTGTGCGCATCAAAGACCATCTCCTGCACTTCTCG